>NZ_JBFUCS010000009.1:0-199427 GCF_056405115.1 Allobosea sp. P2_A10
TCGGCGGCCTGAGCGTTCGGCGGCCTGAGCGTCGGCGCGCCGCCCGACTACTATGCGGCGGACGGCCAGAACTGGGGGCTGACCACCTTCTCGCCGCGCGGGCTCGCGCTTTCGGGCTTTGCGCCCTTTATCGAGACCCTGCGCGCCAGCCTGCGCTATGTCGGCGGCATCCGTATCGACCATGTCATGGGCATGAGCCGGCTCTGGCTGGTGCCGCAAGGCGCGAGCGCGCTCGACGGCGCTTACGTCACCTTTCCGTCCGAAACTCTGTTCCGGCTGATCGCGCTCGAATCCTGGCGTCACAACGCCATCGTCATCGGCGAGGATCTCGGCACCCTGCCCGACGGCTTCCGCGATTATCTGCGCGAGCAGGGCGTTGCCGGCATGCGCGTGCTGCGCTTCGAGCGGACGCAGCACGGCTATGTGCCGCCAGCGCAATGGGATGCCGGCGCGGCCGCGCTGACCACGACGCATGACCTCGTCCCGACGGCAGGCTGGTGGGCCGGCTCGGACATCGACATGTCCGGCGGCGGTGGCGAGGAGCACCAAAGCATCCGCGCCTGGGATCGCGGCCTGCTCTGGGCCTCGTTCGAGCAGGCCGGCTTGGTCGAAGGCGAGCGCCCGCCGCCCCATGACACGGCTCCCGTCGTCGATGCCGCGATCCGCTATGTCGCCGCGACGCCCTGCACGCTGAAACTGCTGGCGATCGAGGATGCGCTCAGCATCGAGACCCAGCCAAACGTGCCGGGCACGACGACCGAAAAGCCCAACTGGCGGCACAGGCTTGCTGGCGATGCAGGCGCACTGCTCGACGACGAGACGGTGCGCGCGAGATTGGCGCATCTCGGCCCGGTGCGCGGAGAGGTCTGAAGCAACGACTTCTCTACAAAACGTGCCGTCATTCCGGGCAAGCGGCGAAGCCGCGCCGATCCGGAATCCATCATAGAGCACTGTCGCGCTTTACGATGGATTCCGGGTCTCCGCTTCGCTGCGCCCGGAATGACGTAGAGTTTTCCTGTCGACGCGCATCAGGCCGCCCGCGCCTCGACGATTCCGGCGATCTCTTCCAGCATGCGGGTATCGTCGCCCGCCAGCCCCTCCATCGCCGCCATGCGCTGGATGACGGTGGCAGCCACCGCCTCCTCCACCGTGTCCTCGGCATAGGCGTAGAAGATCGTCGCATGCTGGCCGTCACGGTGGCAGCGGCCCTCGATCTGCTGGAGCTGGATCGCGGAATGGCGCATGTCGTGGATGACGAGCGAACGCTCGCGCTCGCCGCCAGGCATTTCGCCGCGATGCAGCGAGATCGATTCGGTGACGGTGAAGATCACCGCGTCGAGCCTGCCGGTCTGGAAGGCGACCCTGGTCTCCTCGTTGACCGCGCCCGAGTGCTGACCGTTGATCTCGCCAACGCGCCAGCCTCGCCCACGCAAGGCATCCGCCAGCATGGCGCTCGTTTCCAGGAACGCCACGGAAACCGCGACCTGCTCGTCATTGCCCAGCAGATCGTCGCAGAAATCGACCGTGCCATGGATGCGCAGCAGGCTGGCCTTCTGGCGGAAACGCAGATCGGCCGCCCAGCCCTGCGGCTTGCGCGTGCTCCCGCCGGCAAGGCCGAGCTCGCGGCGAAACTCGCGCCAGGTCGCCTCGTAGAGCTTGCGCGCCGCGGAATCGAGCGCGACGGGGGCAAGCTCGCGCTGCACTTCGGGCCAGCCGGCGATCTCCTCCGGACGCCGCCTCAGCCCGATCGCATTCCCGCCGCGATAGAGCAGGTCGGCCATCCGCTTGCGGTCGGCCTCGTTGGACTCCCAGCTCCAGTTCTTCCAGCGGCCCTTGGCGCGGCCGATCTTCAATTGCTTCATCAGCGCGCGAAATCCGTCGAGATCGGCGCTCGCCATCCCCGACGCGCGCGCCAGCAACGGCCCGAGATAGGATAGTTCATGCGGCGACTGGCCCGCGGTGGCGCTCATATAGATCGTGAAGCAGGCGGCGGCCGCCATCTGTCGGCAGACCAGTCCCTGCTGCGAGTTCGGATTGCGGATGCGGTGAGCCTCGTCGATCACGACCAGAGGCCAGATCCGCTTCGGCGTCCCAAGCTTGGCGATCTCGTTGTTCTTCGCCCGCGTCGAGCGCTTCTTGCTGTCGGCCGGCGCGGCTAGCAGCGATTTCGTCTTCTCGAAGTTCATCAGCGTGACGCGCTTGGGCTTCAGGCCCGACAGCGCCATCGTTCGCCGCCATTGCGGGATCGCGCCCTTGGGGCAGATCACCAGAACCTCGTCCTCCGGCATCGCGGAAAGCGCAAGCCATGCCGAGAGCGTCTTGCCCAATCCCGTAAGGTCGCCGAGCAGGAAGCCAGGCGCGCCGGCGGCTCGCGCCGCCAGGATTGCGTCACGGGCGCCGAGTTGGTGCGCATGGGGCGTGAACAGAGGCTGGTCGGCGGCGCGCATGGTGGTCGGCAAATCCCTCGAACTCCCTTCTCACCAGCAATGCGGGACGGGTGACGCGTCAAGCATTCTTTGCACTGGCAGCCAGTGCGAATGATCGGGCACAGTCGTCAGGACTCGCGCCGACGCCGTTTGCATCTACGGAGACAGCCCATGACCCGCGCCCAGGCCATCGCGCATGCGCAAGACTATTTCGACTCCGGCAGCTTCAAGCGCGATCTCACCCGCCTCGTCGCGATGCCGACCGAGAGCCAGAACCCGGAACGCGCTCCGGTGCTCGCCGCCTATCTCGAAACCGAGATGAAGCCGTTGCTGGAAAGCCTCGGCTTTGAATGCCGCATTCTCCACCATCCCCGCGCCAAGGGGCCGTTCCTGTTTGCGCAGCGCATCGAGGGCGAAAACCTGCCGACCATCTTCGGCTACGGCCATGGCGACGTCATTCGCGGGCTCGATGCGCAATGGAGCGAGGGCCTCTCGCCCTGGACCCTGACCGAGCGCGGCGACCGCTGGTATGGTCGCGGCGTCGTCGACAACAAGGGCCAGTATGTCATCAATATCAATGCCTTGCGCGCCGTACTTGAATCACGTGGCAAGCTCGGCTTCAACGCGAAATACCTGATCGAGATGGGCGAGGAATCCGKCTCGCCCGGGCTGCGCGAGCTCTGCGCCGAGCAGGCCGAGCTGTTCCGGTCGGATGTCCTGATCGCGTCGGACGGCCCCCGCCTCAATGCTGAACGCCCCACGGTTTTCCTCGGAGCGAGGGGCGGCGTCACCTTCGACCTCTCCATCGTCGCGCGCGAGGGCGGCCATCACTCCGGCAACTGGGGCGGCATTCTCTCCGACCCGGCGATCCAGCTCGCCCACGCAATCGCCTCGATCACCTCGCCGACCGGCCAGATCCGCATCCATGAATGGGTCCCGAAGGAGCTGCCCGAGCCGGTGCGCCGTGCCCTGGTCGATTGCGAAATCGATGGCGGCCCCGACGGCCCGACGATCGACCCTGGCTGGGGCGAGCCCGGCCTGTCGCCGGCCGAGCAGGTTTTCGGCTGGTGCTCCTTCGATGTGCTGGCGATGAAGTCGGGCGTGCCTGAGACGCCGGTCAACGCCGTGCCGCCGAGCGCCTGGGCTCGCTGCCAGCTCCGCTTTGTCGTCGATATCGACTACCACGACGTCGTTCCAGCCCTGCGCCGCCATCTCCAGCGCCACGGCTTCGGCATGGTCGAGGTCTCGCTCGCACGCGACGAGATCTTCGGCGCGACCCGGCTCGACCCGGAAGACCCCTGGGTGCATTGGGCGCTGGCCTCGATCGCGACATCGACCAACAAGAAGCCGGCTCTGCTGCCCAATCTCGGCGGCTCGCTGCCCAACGATATCTTTGCCGAAATCCTCAAACTCCGCACGATTTGGGTACCGCACTCCTATCCGGGCTGTTCCCAGCACGCGCCCGACGAGCACCTGCCCATCGCGATCGCGCGCGAGGGGCTCACTTTAATGGCCGGGCTTTACTGGGACCTCGGCGAAGGCGCCACGCCGCCGCTGTGAAACTCACTCCATCGGCTGACGCGGATCGCGACCCGGCGGAAGATCAATCGGCGTCGCCGGCGGGGCCTCGGGCGGAGCGTTTGGCGGGAGTTCCGGCGGCGGGTCCGTCGGGATGCCCTGTGGCTCCTCGTCGGGCGGCGATTCCATCGGAGGCGCGGGGGGAACCTCCGTCGGCATGAGCGGCGGCGCTTCCGGCGGCGGATTCGGGATCGCCGGTGTGCCGCCGGGATCGGCTGCGTTGTGCTGGAACGAGATGGTCATGCGCGCAATGTCCTCCTGAGAGGACCAAACGCATGGGGCCGGCAAATGTTCTGAAAAACACAAGCGCCCGGGATCAGAGGGCGCCGCATGGGCGACAGGCAACCCGCAAACAAAAGGGGCTGCACCGGTGGGTGCAGCCCCTTCTACCTGGAAAGCAACGCGTTCAGAACTGGTAGCGCAAGCCGCCGTTCAGCGCGTAGCCCTCGATCCGGTCGCCGAAGCGCAGATCGCCGCGCAGGAAGCCCGACAGACCCGGCGTCGTCGACGACACGGCGACGCCAAGGCTGGCCTGGCCGTAGGTGCCGACGCGGTCGGTCACGGTCGGGAAGCTCAAACCGCCGAACTGGCCGTCGGCCTTGGTTGCGCCGGCGAATTCGCGCCAGACGCTGACCGCCAGATAGGGAGCCACGATGATCTTCTCGGTCGGCTGCAGGAACGTCCCGATCTGCACACCGAAGCGGCCGGTGATGCTCTCGATCGGCTGCCAGGCGACGGCCGTACCAGCCGCCCGCAGCGTGTCGACCTCGGCGCGCGAATACAGAAGCGCGATCGACGGGTCGATATAGATCGTATCCGTGATGTTGAACCGCTGCGTCATCGAGGCCAGACCGCTCCAGCCATCGGCCTTGAACTTGGCGTTGGTCAGCCCGGCCCCAGGAGAATTCAGCTTCAGGTCGAAATCGTCGCGCCGGACCAGCACGTCGAAGGCAAAGCCGCCGCCGCTGCGGAGCGCGCCATAGACGCCGTAGAAGGGCTGATCGACATGCAGGGTTGAGTCGGGGCTGGTGACCTTGGCGTCGACCTTACCGCCATGGACGCCGAGATTGGCCGACCAGCCGCTGCCGTTAATGTTGTAGAGGCCGGCGTCGAGCCCGAGCTGGAAGCCGGAGAACCCGGCTTCGTTCGTGCTGCGGAAGGAGCGGTTCACGCCATTAGGGCTGCCGACGATGCTGTTCGACGTGATGTCGAACTGACCGCCGCGCACGCGGCCCCATGAGCCGAGCGAGAAGGTGTTCGGGCCGGGGTCGGACGGGCCGCTGATGAAGGCGGAGGCCGGCTCGCTGAAGGCATTGATCGAGGACAACGCGCTCGAAACCGAAGCGACGAAGGACGAGGCAGCCGCCACGTTGAGATCCGGCCGGACCACGAAATTGCCCGAGCCTGGCGAGGTCTCGCCGAACCAGTACTGCACCAGCCCGGCATTGGACTGGATCAACTGGCCGTTGCCGCCAGCGAACGGGCTCGGCCCCGTCGCCGGCAGCGCGCCGCTTGCGACGAACTGGGCGCCGGCCGCGCCGCTGACGACCTGGATGTCGGAAGGAATGCTGTTGGCGCCGTTGGAAAGCTGAGCGAAGTTCACCGTGGTGAGGCCCGAGGACGCGCCTCCAACGACGATCCGGTCGGACGCCGCACGCGCGATGTCGAGATCGAGCCCAACATTGCCGTTGCCTGACCAGCCGCCGCCGGCGGTGATCAAATTGTTGGTGACGCCGTTGCGCGCTTCGATCGTCCCGTTATTGGCGATGTTGCCCGTTGCCCGCAGCGACGCGCCGCTCGCCAGCGTCACAGTGCCCGAATTCGAGAGCGAGCCAAGATTGGCCGCCAGGCCGTTGGCGATCGTCGTCGATCCGCCATTGGTCAGCGCACCGCTGACACCGAGATCGCCGCTCGCGACCGAGAGCACGCCGCCGCCGAGGTTGGTAAAGGCGCCGTTGACCTGTAGCGCGCCGTTGGTGTTGAACACGCCGCGGTTCTGGACCAGCGCCGAAGCGATCGTCCCGCGCGCCGTCGTCGTCGCGCCGGAGCGGTTGTCGAACAGCGTCGCGGCGTTGACGATGCCGGTGCTGGCGAAGGTCGCCGCATTGGTCAGGGTCGGAGCCGTGACCGTGCCGGCATTGGTGAAGGTGCCGGCATTGTTGGTGATGCTGGTCGTCGCGGACAGGATCCGCGAGGCCGCCACGGTCACCGCGTTGCCCGCCGTGCCGTTGTTGGTCAGCGTGGTCATCCCGGTCATGTCGCCGCCGGTGACGGCGATCACGCCGACGCCCTGATTCACGACCGTGCCGGTGACCGCGACATTGCCGCCGAGAATGTTGATCGCGCCGTCGTTGACGACGCCGCCTCCGGCGCTGAGCGTCGCCGTTCCGCCCGGACCGTTGAAGTTGATCACGCCGGCGGCGAGGTTGTTGACCGCGCCGGCATCGGTGATCGCACCGTTGGTGGCGACGTTGATGACCGCGCCGTTGTTGAGCGTGTTGGCCGTGCCCTGCAGGGTCGAGCCGACCCCGACCGAGATCGAGCCGCCATTGTTGTTGATCGTTCCGGCCGAGAGCCTGCGCCCGTCGCCGATCGTCACCGTGCCGTTGTTGGTGAGGACGGTGACGCCGGTCAGGTTGCCGCCGGTGACGGCGAGCGTCGCGCCCGCCGCGTTGGCGAAGGTGCTGACCATAGCCAGATCGCCGGTCACGTTGAACGTGCCTGCGTTATTGGCGACCGCGCCGCCGATCGTTCCCGCCGCATTGGTCGTGCCGGTATTGGTGACGTTGCCGGTGATCGTACCGGTCGATGTCAGCGTGCCCGCGTTTGTGACCGCGGCGTTGACCGTGCCGGCGTTGCTGAAGGTGCCCGCCGTGACGTTCACGTCCGAGGCGAGCGACCCGCCTGCGAGCAGCGCGAGCGTACCGTCGTTGACGGTCGTACCGCCGGTATAGGCGTTGGCGGCGCTGAGGTTCAGGGTTCCCGTCCCCGCCTTCACCACGGCGCCAGCGCCGCTGATGCCGATGGTGCTGACATTCGTCTGGCCGGCGCCGTTGAACGTCAAAGTATTGGCGCCGAGCGCGATGCCGCCGGTGAGGGTCAGGGCCTGGGCGGCCTGCGCGCTGATGGAGCCGTTCCCGGTCAGGGTGATCGCATTGGCGAGCGTCACGGCCGCCGCATTGCTCTGGATGGTCCCGCCATTGATCGTGACGCCACCGGTTCCAAGGGCGCCGTTCGCTCCGACCGCGGCAGTGCCTAGCACCGTCGTTCCGCCGGAATAGGTGTTGGCGAAATTGAAGGCGGCTGTTGCGCCGGAAGCAACGGTGACCGAACCGGTCCCGGCGATGGCTGTGGTGTTGAAGGTGACGACGCCGCCGACCGTCAGCCCGAAGCCGGCCGTCGTGACCCCTCCGCTGATGGTGAGGGAGTCGCTCGCCGCCACGATGCTGGCGGTGCCGGCCAGCGTGATGGCGCCGCCATAGGTGTTGGTGCCGCTGACGCTGCGCAGCGCGCCGCCGCTGGCGATGCCGGTTCCGCTGAGGGTCAGCGCTTCGGCGCCGACGGTGATGCCGCCCTGCAGTTCCAGCGCACCGCCGCTGTCGACCGTCGTGCCGGCAGCGGTCGTGCCGAGCGCAGCGTCGTTCCGGATGTTGAGCACCGCGCCGGAATTGACCGTCGTGGCCGTGGCGTAGGTGTTCGCGCCCGACAGGATCAGCGTACCGCTCGCCACGGTGAGGCTGGCGGTGCTGGAGATGACGCCGCTGACGGTCGTCGTGCCGACGCTGGCTGTGATCGCACCGCCGCCGTCCAGATTGCCTGCGATGGTGCCTGACTGAAGCGATTGCGCGCCGGTCGAGGTCACGGTCGTGCCGGCCGCGATGGTGGCACCGCCGGACTGGGTGAAGGTGGCGGAATTGATATCGACCGTCCCGCCGGTCGTGCCGCCCGACTGGATGAAGGCGCCCGAAAGCGTCAGCACGCCCGACCCGTTCACCGTGCCGCCCGACTGGTTGATCGAGCCGATCGCGTCCGTGCCCGACGAAGTGAAGGTGCCGGTTCCCGAAACGAGCACCGTCGCCGCGTTCGCCAGCGCGTCGGTATCGGTCACGAGCGTGCCGCCGCTGACGGTGACGGTGGTCGAGGCGACCGAGCCGGCGCCCGTGATGTTCAACGTGCCGTCGGTGACCGTCGTGCCGCCGTTATAGGTGTTCGCAGCCGACAGCGTGACCGTGCCCGCGCCCGACTTCGTCAACGCGCCGGTTCCCGCCAGCACGGCGCTGACCGCGCCCGTCTGCACGTCGAAGGTACCGGAGGAAGACAGCGTGCCGTTCTGGATCGTGCCGCCCGTCAGCGTCAGGCCGCCGTTCTGCACCGAATTGAAGCCGCCGAGATCGACCGTGCCGCCGGAGACGGCCAGAGCGTTCGTGTTGGCGCCGAGGCCGCCGGCATTGCCCAGGGTCAACGTGCCGGCGCTGACGGTTGTGCCGCCGGTGTAGGTGTTGGCGCCAGACAGGGTCAGCGTGCCACCCGTCACGGAGACGCTGGCGCTGTTCGAGATGACGCCGCTCACGGTCGTCGTACCGTTGGCCGTGATCGCGCCGGTGCCGGTCAGATTGCCCGCGACGGTACCGCCCTGCAGCGACTGGGCGCCGGAGGAGTTGACGATCGTGCCCGCCGCGATGGTCGCACCGCCGGACTGGGTGAAGGTGGCCGCATTGATCTGGACGGTGCCGCCGGTGGCGCCGCCCGACTGCGTGAACGCGCCCGACAGCGTGTGAACGCCGGTTCCATCGACCGTTCCGCCTGTCTGCGTGATAGCCGTGTAGGCTTCGGCGCCTGACGAGGTGAAATTACCGCCCGAAACGGTGACGGTCGCGCCCGCAGCCAACGCACCGCCATCGACGACGAGCGTGCCGGCGCTGACGTTGACGCTGGCCCCGGTCAGCGTGCCGGCTCCCGTCACGTTCAGCGCGCCGCCGGTCACCGTCGTCGTGCCGGTGACGATACCCGTAGTGTCGAAGGTGCCGCCGCTGACGTCCAATGTGCCGGTGATCGTGCCGGCATTGTTGCCGGTCGCACTGCTGGTGACGTTGCCCGTCAACAATCCGCCTGCGCTGACCGCGAGCGTTCCTGTACCGCTGACGGCCACGCCGCTCGTCGCGGTCAGATTGCCGGTGCCGTCGATCGTATAGGTGCCGGCGCTGATTGCGAGCGTATCGTAGGTCGTCGTGCCGCTGAGAGTGGGCTGGTTGCCGCCGCCCGCGTTGAGCACGGCAGCGCCAGTCGGGGCCGGACGCACGCCCCCGATCCAGTTTGTGTCGTCCAGAGCATTGGTGTCGGTCGCGCCATTCCAGGTCTGCGCCATCGCCGTAGTCGGCTGGAACAGCATCATGCCGGCGATGACGCCGGTCGCCAGGGCCGTCGTCGCTGCAATCCGGCGAAGGCGGATGCCGGTGGCAGCCACCGTCTTGCGATGCGGCATGGCGTCAAGCGTCTTCAGCATGTGTCGAGCCCCGATATATCCGTCACGACGATGGTCGATCCCGGCGCGGTAGGGAACACCCTAAAAGCCCGCGTAGAAACGCCAAGTCGCCAAACCGACAAGATTTCACCCCAATCTCTCCCCTGTTTGACCATGGCGCGTCAAGGCCCGGAGGCCGTTCGCGCGGCTATTCGCACTGACGACGGTCGATCTTGCGTTAGCTAGACACCAGTGAGATTCTGGATTTGGAATCAATGGCTTGCGGCTTTCCACGCCCTCGCGGGAAATACCGGGACTGGATTTCGTCAGTCGAGCACCCGCGTTTTCGCAGCCTCGTTACCTAAATGCCACGCCAGGCCACCGGCCCTAATCTGCCGGCCAGCGTTTCAATAGGAAGCGCGGGCATATTTTGCTGAAAAACAACAACGCAACAGTACACGCGTTTGAGCGTATTGTCGTGTATTCGCACAGATAACCCAGCCTAGAGCCGCTCGCCCGAGCGGCGGCATCCCAATGATGCAGGAAAACGCGGGCTCGCGGCGAAACGGTCGGGAGCGCGGCCACGAATCACCGGAGACCGGCGCGGGAGAGTCGCGGCCGCGCCGGGTGCAGCGACGGGAACCCGGATGATCGGCCAGCCTCGGCAGACGACCTGCAGCGAGCCGGCTGCGTTTCAGTGCGGGTTGTCATCGGGATTCATGGTGGGTGATGTAGGGCTCGAACCTACGACCCGGTGATTAAGAGTCACCTGCTCTACCAACTGAGCTAATCACCCATACGCCACGAAGCGTAAGGCCGTTTCGCGGGCGAGGCCCGCGTCAGGCAGGCCGGCGATGTAGCAAACGCCCCCTGCCCTGTCCACCCCGCCGGGACGATAAAATGCGGCCTCGTCCAAATGCTTGCGGGCGATGCGTCGATGACCTTCAGGCAGGCCGGCGATCGAGGAGATGATAGAGCGCGATGGCGCCGAAGGTCGCGGTGCCGATGCCGCCCAGTTCAAAACCCATCACCGGCAGCTTGAGATCGCCCGCGCCCAGGATCAACGCGGTCGCTACCGTCAGCAGGTTCTTCGGATCGGAGAAATCGATTCTGGCTTCGACCCAGATGCGCCCGGCCGTCGCCGCGATCAGCCCGAAGACGACGATCGCCAGACCGCCCAGCACGGCGACGGGAATCGTGCCGATCACCGCGCCGAACTTCGGCGAAAAGCCCAGCACCAGCGCGATGACGCCGGCGGCCACGAAGACCAGCGTAGAATAGACCCGCGTCACCGCCATCACGCCCATGTTCTCGGCATAGGTGGTGACGCCAGGCCCACCGCCCGCGCCCGCGATCATCGTCGCCAGCCCGTCGGCCATGAAGCCGCGTCCGATCAGCGGATCGAGATTGCGCCCGGTCATCACAGCGATGCCCTTGATGTGCCCGAGATTCTCCGCGACCAGGATGATCGCGACCGGCGCGATCATCGCCATGGCGCGGGGATCGAACACCGGCGCGACGAAGTTCGGCATCCCAAGCCACGAAGCCGCGCCGATGCGCCCGAAATCGATCGCGGGCGCACCGAAGCCGGCGGCAGTCACCGCGTAGAGGATGTAGGCGCTCAGGCCCCCGATCAGCACCGGCAGGCGCTGCGCCAGCCCCCGGCCATAGACCGCGACCAAAGCGACGCAGACCACCGTGATGAGCGCGATCCATTTGGTGTAGGCGCTGGTGGCGATCATGCCCATGGCGACGCCCGTCAGATTGAGTCCGATCGCGGCGACGACCGCGCCCGTCACCACCGGCGGCAGCAGCCGCTCGATCCCGCGCGTTCCGACCGCCTGCACCAGAACGCCGATCGCCGCATAGGCCGCACCGCAGGCGATGATGCCGCCCAGCGCCAGGCCGATTTTCGGATTGGGGCCGGGGCCGGCATAGCCGGTCGCCGCGATAACCACGCCGATAAAGGCGAAGGACGAGCCGAGATAGCTCGGCAGTTGCCCGCGCGTGACGACGAAGAACAGCAGCGTCGCCAGCCCCGAGAAGAAGATCGCGACGTTGGGATCAAGGCCCATCAGGATCGGCGCCAGCGCGGTTGCGCCAAACATCGCCACGACATGCTGGAGTCCGGCGATGACGGTCTGCGCCGCCGGCATCCGCTCGTCGGGCATCACCAAGCCCGAGGTCTTCAGGCTCCAGTCCGGAAAATAGCCCACCGTGCTTCGCTCCAGCCGCGCGCCTCTTCGCAGGCGCTTCGCAGCCGGCGATTACAGACGCAGACAGAGCCGCCGCCAAGCAGGTTTTCGTCCGGACGAGACGAATCGCCGCGAAAGCTGGCGCGACCCGCGTTCAGGACGCGATCCGCGCGGCCTTGTGATGGCTGCCGTCGCCGCGTTGGACGATGCGATCTCGCGGCAGCACCATCGCGGGGTCGACATCGGCCATCGCACGGGCCTGCACCATCGCCGCCGGCAATGAGGCCTCGTCGAGCGCCGGCATCGCCTCGAAGCCCGGCAGCACGAAATACGCCTGCTGATAGTCGTCGATCAGATAGCGCGTCCGCATCACCCGGACCGGATCGAAGCCGATGCGATGCGGCGAGGCGCTCTCCAGCGCAAACAGCGTCTCGCCCGGCGAGGAGGCGATGCCGGCCCCGAAGATGCGCAGGCCCGCATCGGTCTCGATCAGGCCGAACTCGACGCTGTACCAGTAGAGCCGCGCCAGCCGCGCGAGATCGTCGGCGTCGGTCAGCCGCAAGCCGGCCTGACCATAGGCCGCGACAAAATCGGCATAGGCCGGGTTCATCAGCAGCGGCACATGGCCGAAGACATCGTGGAAGATGTCGGGCTCCTCGATATAGTCGAACTCGTCTGGCCGCCTGATCCAGAAACCGGCGGGAAAGCGCCGCTCGGCGAGATGGGTGAAGAAGACCCGGTCGGGGACGAGACCTGGCACCGCGACCACCTCCCAGCCTGTCGCAGCCTTCAGGACACGGTTCATCGCGCTGAAATCGGGAATGCCGTCGGCGGCGATGCCCAGCGCCGAAAGCCCCGTGAAGAACTCGTCGCAGATACGGCCCCGCAGCAACTGGACCTGACGCGCGTAGAGCTTCGACCATGTCGCATGATCGTCGTGCGAATAGCTGGCATGACGCTGGTCGACGACGAAATCGGCCGGAACCTCATGCGCCTTGAGCCCGGAGCGAATGAATGGATCGGTTGTCATGACGGAAATCCTCCCTGCCCGAGGATGGGCGCGAGTGCGGGTCATGTCCTGACTATCTCTTGCCGAAACGTGTGCGCGCTCGCATAATCTGACCTCAATATCGCAATTCAGGTCATGAAATGACGCTCTCTCCCGCGCATGCCATCGACGATACCGACCGGCGCATCCTGCGCGCGCTCCAGCGCAATGGCCGCATCACCAATGCGGCGCTCGCCGACGAGATCGGCATGGCGGCCTCGCCCTGCCTGCGGCGATTGAAGGCGCTGGAAGAGGGTGGCGTGATCGCGGGCTACCGCGCCTGCGTCGAGCGGCGCGCGCTCGGCTTCGGCGTCGAGGCCTATGCTTTCGTCAAGCTCGCCCAGTCGGACCCCGACTGGCGCACACGGCTGGTGGAGAAGCTTCAGGCCTTCGACGAGGTCGTCTCCTGCCACGCCATGACAGGCGAATGCGACCTGCTCGTCCACATCGTCGCGCGCGACATCGAAGCCTATGGCGAATTCGCCATGCAGCGGCTTCTGACGCTGCCGGGGATCGCCGACATGCGCTCGTCCTTCGTGCTGTCGACGATCAAGCCGGATCGCGGCTGGCCGGTGTGAACGAAAATGGCGTCATGCTCGGGCTTGACCCGAGCATCTGCTGCAAGAGATTCTCGGGTCGCCGCTACGCGACGCCCGAGAATGACGCGCTGCCTACTCAGCCGCCGCCTGCGAATGCAGCCGCCCGCCCTTGGCGATGAGCTTGTTCAGCGCCACGAGATAGGCCTTGGCCGACGACACCAGCGTGTCGGGGTCCGCCCCGCGCCCGGTCACCGACGATCCCTCCTGCGACAGGCGCACGGACACCTCGGCCTGCGCGTCGGTGCCCTCGGTGACGGCATGGACCTGGTAGAGTTCCAGCGTCGCCTCATGCGGTACGATCGCCTTGATCGCGTTGAAGACGGCGTCGACCGGGCCGTTGCCCTCGGCCTCCTCGGTGACGAAGCGGCCCTCGACATCGAGCCGCAATGTCGCGCGCTGCGGGCCGCGCGTACCGGCGATCACCGTCAGTGAGACCAGCTTCACGAGGTCATGCGCCGAGGCGATGTTCTCGTCGACCAGCGCCTCGATATCCTCGTCATAGACGTGCTTCTTGCGGTCGGTCAGCGTCTTGAAGCGGGTGAAGGCGTCCTCCAGCTGGTTGTCGCCCAGATCGTAGCCCATCTCCTTCAGCTTGGAGCGGAAGGCGGCGCGGCCCGAATGCTTGCCCATCACCAGCGAGGTCTTGGAGACGCCGACCGATTCCGGCGTCATGATCTCGTAGGTCTGGGTGTGCTTCAGCATACCGTCCTGATGGATGCCGCTCTCATGGGCGAAGGCGTTCCGGCCGACGATCGCCTTGTTGTACTGCACCGGGAACGACGTCGCGGTGGCGACCAGCTTGGAGGCGCGGTTGAGCAGCGCCGTCTCGATGCCGGTCTCGTAGGGCAGCACATCGGAGCGGGTGCGGATCGCCATCACGATCTCTTCCAGCGCGGCGTTGCCGGCGCGCTCGCCGATGCCGTTGATGGTGCACTCGATCTGGCGCGCCCCGCCTTCCAGCCCCGCCAACGTGTTGGCGACAGCCATGCCGAGATCGTTGTGGCAATGCACCGAGAAGATCGCCTTGTCGGAATTGGGCACGCGCTCGCGCACGGTCCGAAACAGCGCGCGGTATTCGTCGGGCGTGGTGTAGCCGACCGTGTCGGGGATGTTGATCGTGGTCGCGCCGCATTTGATGGCGGCCTCGACGCAGCGACACAGGAAATCCATCTCGGTGCGGGTGCCGTCCTCGGCCGACCACTCGACATCGTCGACCCAGTTCCGGGCGCGGGTCACCGACGAGCGCACCAACTCCAGCACCTCGTCTGGCTCCTTCTGGAGCTTGTATTTCATGTGCACCGGCGAGGTGGACAGGAAGGTGTGGATGCGCGGCTTGACTGCGGCCTTCACCGCCTCGCCGGCCCGGTCGATGTCCTTCTGGCCAGCCCGCGCCAGCCCTGCGACCGTCGCACGCTTGATGCGCCTGGCGATCGCCGACACCGCCTCGAAGTCGCCGTCGGACGCGATCGGGAAGCCGGCCTCGATGATGTCGACGCCCATCGCGTCGAGGAAATCGGCGATCTCGAGCTTCTCCTCGAAGGTCATGGTTGCCCCGGGGCACTGCTCGCCGTCGCGCAGGGTGGTGTCGAAGATCAGTACGCGGTCTTTGGGCGAGCGGTCCTGCGGGGAGGAGCCGTTCTGGGTGGCGTCGGTCATGATGGTCATCCTGGGGTCGTGGCGCCGCGCTGTCGTTCAGTGGCAGGCGCTGGAATGTCTGGAGGCGGTTCTCGTCACTCCCCTGAGCGCCCAGGCATGCATGCCCGGCCGGCCCTCAGGGGCGGCTAAGGAGAAGAAGCAGACCAAGACCGGAGAAAGCGCGCATGCCAGCGTTCCGCGCAACGGCGCGGTCCGACATCTGGGCATGGGTGGCGGATGGGGCCACTGGCGTTCCTCTTCGACTGAACCTTGCATAGCTGATTGCAGGGGGGCCGCGCAAGGCTGAGCTCTTGCCATGAAGCAAACCCTTGCGCGATGTCGCGCGACGCGGCAGAGCCGCTGGCGACGCATTCAGGGAGCCCGCGATGGCGGCCTATGTCAGACGAACGATCGGCCTCGCGACCGGGCTTTCGGCGCTCGCGGGCTATATCGACGCGATCGGCTTCATCAGCCTCGGCGGCTTCTTCGTCTCCTTCATGACCGGCAATACGACGCGGCTCGGCATCGACCTCGCGCGCGGCAATCCGCAGGGCATCGCGGTGGCCGGTGGCGTGCTCGCCACCTTCGTCGGTGGCGTCGTGGCCGGCGCGCTCATCGCCAAGGCGGCCGGGCGCTGGCGACGGCCCGCCGTCCTCGGCTGGGTGACGCTGTGCCTGGCGGCCGCCGCGATCCTGGACGGCCGGGGCAACATGCTTCCAAGCGTCGGCGCGCTCGTCCTGGCGATGGCAGCGTCGAATTCGGTGTTCCAGCGCAATGGCGAGGTCACCATCGGCGTCACCTACATGACCGGGACCCTGGTCAAGATGGGCCAGCAGATCGCCAATGCGCTGACCGGCGGGCCAAAACTCGCCTGGCTGCGCAATTTCACGCTCTGGCTCGGGCTGGCGCTCGGCGCGGTCGCGGGCGCGGCGGCCTATGACGCCGTCGGTAGCAGCGCGATCTGGTTTGCGGCATTCGCCTGCGCCCTGTTCGCGCTGGGCTCGCTCACTTTGCCGCAGGACATCGACTGAAGCCCTGGCCGACTGAGCCGATTGGCGCGGACGCCAGAATCGGCCATGGTCGCGACCTCGACACCGGAGATCGCCGCGATGCGCGCCACCCTCGTTCTTGCCGCCTGTGGTTTTGCACTCGCGGCCTGCCAGAGCGTCGGCCCGTCGCCCGCGCCGCCGGCACCGTCCGACTATACAGTGCCCGGCGTGACGCCGAGCACCTTTCGACTGCCCTCGGGCACAGGCTGCTCCGGGGAGGTTGAGCGCTTCCAGGCCGTGATGGACAACGATCTCGCCAGCGGCCACACGACCAAGGGCGTGCATGCCCGCGTCTCCTCGCAGATCGCGACCGCGCGGTCGACGTGCGCCGGCGGCAATGACGGCGGAGCGACAGGCCAGATCAGGGCCACAAAAGCGAAGTTCGGCTATCCCGCATTGTAGTTGGCGAACTGGTGATGCAGCGGCGTCATCAGCCATCGTGATTTTGTGAGGACTCGGCATGACACGCTTGCGCCTGACTCCATTTTTGCTCGCAATCTTCGGTTCCTGCCTATGGGTCGGGGGCGCGCAGGCTTTCTCCGCCGCCTTTAGCTGGAGCGACATCGGTCCCTGCGGCGGCACATCCCCCGCCTTCACGATCCGCGCCGCGCCAAAGGGGACGACGAGCCTGCGCTTCGGCATGCAGGATTACGATGCCCCGAATTTCCGCCATGGCGGATCGACAGTCGCCTTCGACGGCAAGGGCGGCGTGGCGCGTGGCGCGATCAGCTATGTCGGCCCGTGCCCGCCGCCGGGACAACAGCATCGCTACATCTGGACGGTGGAGGCGCTGGACGCGAGCGGAAAACTGCTCGGCACGACGAGCGCCGAGGGTCGCTTCCCGACTCGCTGAGCCCACCCGGTCCCCTCAGCGTTCGTTGAGATTATGCACCTTGGTCGTGGTGTTGCCGCCGCAGGTGTAGCAGCACTCGCTGCATTTCTGCTTGCCGCCCTGCCCCATGCCCCAATAGCTGCTCGAATTGCCCTTGACCCAGGCTCCGTAGCAGATCTTCTCGCCTTGGACGCAGGTGAGCGGGTATTTCACGGTGTCGAAGGTCTTGTTGACATAGACCTTGCCACCGCCGGGCCATTCGGTGCGTCGGTTCTGCGAATAGAACGCGACCTCGATCTGGTTCTTGGAAAAGCTGCGCAATTGCCAGGTCATGACGTCGGCGGAGGCCGCCGCCGGCGCGAGAACGGCAGCCGCAAGCAGCGCAGCGATACAATGTCGTAACATGGTCCCCCCATGCCGGATTTTTGACGAAGACCCGGCATCGGTTTCCGGACAACCGAAGCGCAAGCTCCCCGACGGGCATCTGCGGCTTGCAGGCGCGGCCCCGGGAATCGGAGGGGCGAACAGGCTCCCCTTGCGTCATCGTGCCGATCTTGCGAGCCGGCGCAAGGGCTTGGCGACGCTTTGACGACCCGCTGCCTTCAGGCCGCCAATCCTCGCTTTTCCAGCAGCGCGTCGGGCGTCGGCAGGCGCCCTCGAAACAGCGTATAGGCCTCGGCGGGGTCGCGCGTATCACCGGCTGAATAGATGTAGCGCTTCAGCTTTGCCGCCACCTCGGGCGCGAAGACGTCGCCGGCCTCCAAAAAGGCGTTGAAGGCGTCGGCGTCCATCACCTCTGACCAGAGATAGCTGTAATAGCCGGCCGAATAGCCGTCGCCGGAGAAGACATGGGCGAAATGCGGCGTGCGATGGCGCATGGTGATCTCTGCGGGCATACCGAGCCGCGCCAGTTCCGCCGCCTCGAAGGCGAGCGGATCGATCTCGGCCGGGCTCTCCAGCGAGTGGAAGGCGAGATCGACCAGCGCCGACGAGGTGTATTCGATCGTCGCAAAACCCTGATTGAAGGTCTGCGCGGTCTTGATCTTGTCGATCAGCGCCTCGGGGATCGGCTCGCCCGTCTCGGCATGCAGGCAATATTCCTGCATCACCTCGCGCGTCAGGAACCAGTGCTCGTAGAGCTGCGACGGCAGTTCGACGAAATCGCGCGAGACCGACGTGCCGGCGAGCGAGCCATAGCGCACATCCGACAGCAGCCCGTGCAGGGCATGGCCGAACTCATGGAACAGCGTACGCGCATCGTCGATCGACAGCAGCGCCGGCTTGCCTTCGGCGGGTTTGGCGAAATTGCAGACATTGACGATGATCGGCCGGGTCTCGCCGTCGAAATTGCGCTGGCCGCGATAAGCGCTCATCCAGGCGCCGGAGCGCTTCGAGGCACGTGCGAAATAGTCGCCGAGGAAGAGGCCGATATGCCGGCTGCTCGCGGCGTCCCTGACCTCCCAGATCCGGACATCGGGATGGTAGCCGGAAAGCTCCGTCTTCTCCTCGAGGGCGAGCCCGAACAGCTTGCCGGCGACGTCGAAGGCGGCCGCGATGATGCGGTCGAGCTGGAGATAGGGCTTCAGCACGGCCTCATCCAGCGCATAGGTCTGCTGGCGCACCTTCTCGGCGTAGTGACGCCAGTCCCAGGGGCGGATCGGCCCGTTCTCGCCCTCGGCCTGCGCCAGCGCGGCCAGATTGTCGGCCTCCTGCGCCGCACGAGCCTTGGCCGGCGTCCAGACCAGTTCGAGCAGGTCGCGGACATGCCCCGGCGTCTTCGCCATTGAATCGTCGAGCTTGAAATGGGCGAAGGTCGGAAAGCCGAGAAGCTTCGCCTTTTCCGCGCGCAGCTTTACCATCTCGGCGACGATGGCGCGGTTGTCGGTGTCGCCGCCGTTTTCGCCGCGCTTGCTCCAGGCGATGAAGGCCTCCTCGCGCAGATCGCGCCGCGTCGAGAAGGTCAGGAACGGCTCGATGATCGAGCGCGACAACGTCACCGCATGCTTGCCGTCATGACCGCGATCGGTCGCAGCGCGCGCCATCGCCGCCTTCAGGAAGGCGGGCAGGCCGACAAGCCCCGCCTCGTCTTCGACGATCAGCGCATAGGAGCATTCGTCCTTCAGCACATTCTGGCCGAACTGCGTGCCAAGTCCGGCGAGCCGCTCGTTGATCGCGGCCAGCCGCGCCTTGTCGGCGGCGTCGAGTTGCGCGCCCGAGCGGATGAAGCCGCGATGCGTCCGCTCCAGCAACCGCGCCTGCTCCGCGTCGAGGCCGAGCGTCGCGCGCTTGGCGAAGACGGCATCGACCCGGGCGAACAGGCCGGGGTTCATCATGATCGCCGACCAGTGCCGCGAGGTAATCGGCGAGAGTTCGCGCTCGATCGCCTGCAGCGCCTCGTTCGTGTTCGCCCCGGTGAGATTGTAGAACACGCCGCCGACGCGCGAGAGCGCCTGCCCTGCCCGCTCCAAGGCCTCGACCGTGTTGGCGAAATCCGCCGGCGCTGCGTTGGCGACGATCGCGTCGATCTCGTCCCTGTGTTTGCCGAGCGCCGCCTCGAAGGCCGGGCGGATGTGCCCAGGCGTGATCGCGGCAAAAGGCGGCAGGCCGAACGGCGTCTGCCACACGGCAGCAAAGGGATTATCGGCGGGAAGCGGCAGTGCCTCGGGAGCAAAAATCATCGCAACATCCGGTTGAAGGCGGGAAACGGGGAGAGAGGCGTCAATCCTGCCCCCAGATATGGGCGAGATAAGGCCGCATGAAAGGCGGCATGTCCTGCTTTTCGGCGTCGGCCATGTCGCGAATGATGACGATGTCGGCAAGCTCGGGCTCGTCCTGCAAGGCCATGCGCGAAAGCATCAGCGCGCGCGCCTCCTCGGCAGGAAGCGGCACCGTGACCGGCCGCATGAAGGCGATGCGTCCCGGCGTCACCACCGCGATCCAGCTCTCCTCGACCACGATCTCGGGCTCCGTCAGCCCGGTCTCCTCGCAGAGTTCACGCGTCACGCTGCCGGCGAGGTCGAGCCGCCCGTCCGGGCGCGCATCCTCACGATCGGGCGTCCCGGCGGCAAAATAGACCTTGCCGGGATTGGCCGTGTGCGCGCCCATCACGCCGCAGAGGAACGCGCCGTCGCTCGATCGCAGCGCCGCCATCGCGAAGCCGTTGCGCACGACCGGGCCGGGATGGCCGAAATCGCGCCAGCTCATGAAGGCCGAGTAATTGGTCTCGAAATAGCCGGCATGGAAAACGCCATCGACGATCGCGGCGCGGTGCTGCAGCATCACCCGGCCGTCGAACATCGCCGGCTTGCCCGTGGTGATCTTGCTCCAGTGCGCCGCGATCGCAGCGGCATTCTCACGCGCGAAGACCCAGTCATAGGGTTCGATCCAGGCATCGACGCGGCTGAGCGGGACGATCGCACCCTCGACGATCGCCTCGCTCACAGCAGCACACCTTCGCTGACGATGACGGCCGAACCGCCGATGCGAGCCGAGGCCAGCACGCCGCCTGACACCGTGAGTTCGAGCGTAATCTGCGAGGGTCGCCCCATCTCGTAACCCTGCTCGATCGTAAAGCGATGCTCGCCGTCGCCGGGCTTGTCGAACGCCATGATGACGCCGGCGAAGGCCGCCGATGCACCGCCCGTCGCCGGGTCTTCCGCGATGCCGGCCCCAGGCCAGAACATGCGGGCGTGATAGTGATGCCCCGTCTGCGCCGTCTGCCGGCAATAGATGAAGGCATTGGGATGCTCGGCCGGCTTCATCGCCGTGTCCCAGCAGGACAGGTCGAGCTTGATGTTCCCCATCGCGTCGAGACTGTTCACCGGCACGAAGGTGAAGGGCACACCAGCGGAGAACACGCTCGCGCGATGGCCCTCGAAGCCGATCTCGCTTTCGCCGAGCCCCAAAGCAGCGGCGAGCGCGGCATTGGACGACGGCGCTTCGGTCTCCTGCGGCAGCCGCGGCAGGGTGAAGACGGCATGACCGGCCAACCCGCCGTCGACCGAGACCGCACAGGGCACGCGCCCGATTTTTTCCTCCAGCACCAGCAGATCGGCGCCCTTGCCCTCGGCCGCGTCGCGCAACGCCAGCAGCACCGCCGTGCCGACGGTCGGATGCCCGGCGAAGGGCAGCTCACGCCCGGGCGTAAAGATGCGGATCGCGGCGCGATGGCCGGCATCGACCGGGGGGGCGACGAACACGGTCTCCGACAGGTTGAACTCGCGCGTGATCGCCTGCATCGCGGCGGTGTCGAGCCCCTCGGCGTCCAGCACGACCGCCAGCGGATTGCCGGCATGGCGATGCGTCGTGAAGACATCGAGCGTGACGAAGCGGCGCTTCATAAGGTCGGTCCTTCGGGAATAAAGAGATCGATGGTGAGCGGGCAATGGTCGGAMGCCTTGGGCCGGTCCCAGCCGACGCGCGGATAGCGGTCGGCCGTGGTCGCGAGCGTGGCCATGGAACGGTCGGCCGAGCGCGGGTCGAGCGGGACGCGATAGGGCAATCCGCGCCGGATCATCTGCATCGCCGGCGCGGGGTTGGCTGCCGCCAGAGCCGGCGAGAGCAGGATATGGTCGAGCGGCATATGCGTCTCGACCAGTTGCTGCCGCTCCTCCGACCAGAACCGCCGAAAATGCGTCCAGCGCTCATGCGGCGGCAGGAGCACCATCGGATCGACGGCGAAATCCTCAAGCAGCGGCTCGATGCCGCTATCGCCTTCATCGACCGTCACGGCTTGGGGTCCAAGCCCGATGCGATAGGCGTTGAGATCGCCGAGCACGATCCAGTTCGCCTCGCGCCAGCCGGCGCCGAAGCGCTCTTTGACGATCTGCCTGATCGCGCGCGCTTCGGCCCGGCGGATCGGCAGCGTCGCCTGGCGGCCGTCGTCGCGGCCATTGTTCATCGATTTGAGATGGCAGCCAAACAGCGACAGCTGCCTGCCGCCCAAATCGAGCGCGACCTCCAGGCAGTCCCGCGCGAAGACCTTGTCGTTCGGGCCGATGCCCAGCGCCGCGAGATCGCCGTCATGCGCGCCGGCCTGCGCGAAGGTCATGTCCTTGTGCGAGCGCACCACGACCTGCGCGGGCGAGAAAAGATCGCGCCGCGCCGCGAAGCCGATGTCGATATCGCGGCGATCGTTGCCATCGATCAGCGCGAAATGGCCGTAGCGATGATCGGCGCTGCGATGGACGTAATTGGCGAAGAAGGCCTGCAGGCTGGCCAGCGAATCGACCTCCTGGAGCATCCAGAGATCGGCCCGCGCTTCGGCGATGGCGAGAGCGGTCATCTGGCGCTTGTCGTCCTCCAGCGCCACCGCCAGCGAACGCTCGACCGCGTCGCGCTCCTCGGCGCGCGGGAAATGGAACAGCGACATCGCTGCATCGGTCTCGAAACGTCCACCGGGCTGGAAGCGATGACGCGTCAGCAGGTTTTCGACGTTAAACGTGCCGATACGCAGCTTCATCGCGCTCAGATCGCCTCGGGCGCGAACTGGTGCGAAGGCGTCACGAACTCGTCCTGCGCCGCGACGGTCAGGATTTCGCGGGAGCCAGCCTCCTTGGTCCGCTTGAGCAGGCCGTAGATCGAGGCGCTGGCTTTGGCGAGAGCCGCCGCAGCCGACTGCTCGCGCAGGTAATGCACGAAAAACAGGGCGGCGATCGCGTCGCCCGCGCCGTTGACGCTGACATCGAGCTTGGGCGTTCGCACCCGCCACGAGCCTTTCGCGTCCGAGGCCATCATGTCGATGGCGTCGTCGGGCGTCTCGTTGGTGGTGAGAGACGTGACCAGCACGACCCTGGGGCCGGTGTCGCGCAGCGCCTCGACGGCGCGATGCGCATCGGCGATGGTCTTGACCCCGATATCCGTCAGCAACTCCAGCTCGAACTGGTTCGGCGTGATGATATCGGCCGCCGGCACCGCCTGTTCGCGCATGAATTCGGGGATGCCCGGCCGCACGAAGACGCCGCGCCCGACATCGCCGATCACCGGATCGCAGCAATAGACCGCCCTGGGGTTGGCGGCGCGCACGCGCTCGACAGCCGAGAGAATGGCGTGGCCGATATCGGCGGAGCCCATATAGCCCGAGAGCACGCCGTCGCAGGACGGCAGCACGCCGCGCTCGGCGATGCCGTCCATCACCTCGTCGATCATGCCGCCCTCGAAGACGCGGCCCTTCCAGGCGCCATAACCGGTGTGATTCGAGAACTGCACGGTGTGGATCGGCCAGACCTCGACGCCGAGCCGCTGCATCGGAAACACGGCCGAGGCGTTGCCGACATGGCCATAGGCGACATGGGACTGGATCGAGAGGATGTTCATGAGGCGCTGCGCAACGGGCTTGGTGGCGGAGGCGCAAGCTCTACCCGCAGGCGCTGCCTCACCGCAAATCGAAAGCGGTGATGGCCGGCATCACGCCGGCTGCATCAGGCCGACGATGCCGGCCGTGTCGGTGAACTGGATGAGTTCGAGGATCCTGCCGTCCTGGACCGTGATCAGGTCCATGATCTCGAACGCTGCTTTGCGCCCGGTCGGCAGGCAGGTCGCTTCGGCGCGCCAGTGCAGGGTGGCCCTGTCGCCATCCACCAGCATCGCGATCGCTTCGATCTCGTTAAAGACGAAGGTCTGGATGAACGCTTCCATCTGCGCCCGGACCGCGTCCCTGCCGCCGGGCTCCACGAATGTCTCCGGCGCGCTCGGCGCGCCCACCATCCGATAACTGCACTCCGGATGGAAGAACGTCATCAACCCATCGAGGTCGCCGCGATGGCGGGCCTCATACGCGTCCTTGATCAGCGCCTCGATCGCGTCGCGGCCGGCCATCTCGCCTCTCCTTGCGTCAGAGGCGAGTTTGGCCGGGGAATGCGCGCATGTCGAGTGGTCAGGATCCCGCCGCCGCCTTCTTCGCGAAGGTATCGATGAAGGTCTTCTTCAGGTCGACATTTGACGTCGCGAGCTCCGGATCGAGCAGCTTCAGCGCATCATACATGCTCTGCTGGCCCTCCGGCGTCGAGATTCCGGTGCGCGAATAGCTCTCAAGCGAGTTCTTCACCGCGGCGAGATAGAGCGGCTTGTCGCCGAGATGATACTCCGGCGGCACGAGATCGGCGACATCCTCCGGCTTGGCGGTCTCCAGCCATTTCAGCGACTTGACGAAGGCGTTGACCAGCTTCTGCGTCGTCACCGGGTTCTTCTCGGCGAAATCGCCCTTGAGATAGAGCACGGCGGCCGGGTTCGAGCCGCCGAAGACCGCCCGCGTGCCGGCCTCGGTGCGGGTGTCGATCAGCGACACGACATCGCCGTCGGCCTCGAGCTTGGAGGTCACGGGGTCAAGATGCGAGATGATGTCGACCTGGCCCTGCTTGATCGCGGCGACCGCGCTCGCGCCCGCCCCGATGCCGATGATCGCCGCGTCCGTCGCCTTCAGCCCCGCCTTGACCATGGCGTATTGCGCGGTCAGCGCCGTCGACGAGCCCGGCGCCGTGACGCCGATCTTGAGACCCTTGAAGTCGGCCGCCGATTTGACCTTGCCGGCGAGGTCCTTGCGGACCGCGATGGTGATACCCGGGAAACGCCCGAGTTCGACCACGGCGCGCACGTCCTGGCCCTTGGCCTGCATGCGGATGGTGTGTTCATAGGCGCCGGTCACGACATCGACCGAGCCGCCGATCAGCGCCTGCAGCGACTTCGCTCCGCCGCCGAAATCGTTGATCTCGACCTCGAGCCCCTGCTCCTTGAAGAAGCCCTTCTTCTCCGCGACCGTCAGCGGCAGATAGTACAGCAGCGCCTTGCCGCCGACGCCCAGCGTCACCTTGGGCTTTTCGGCATTCTGGGCGAAGGCCGGCGCGGCGAAGGTCGCAATCGCAAGACCGGCGGCCAGGATCAGATGTCTGCGGTTCATGGGGTTTCCTTCCCTGAGAATGCTTTGCTTTGAAAGCGTTGTTGGGAAATGTTCTAGAGCAGTCGCGCAGCCCGCGCCAACCCCGCCTTGCGTCGCAGTTCGTCAGCGGAAGATGCGGCTGGCATAGAGCGCGATACCGAAGCAGGCCATGGCGACCCCAAACAGAAGCCAGCTCATGCCGGTCGGGTTCTCCAGCGCGGCCTGCGACGGGTTGGCGGGGTCGTAATGCACCTCGACCGTGGCCCCCAGCGGGTAGCGGGCGGTGATCTTGTCGGCGGCGCTGCGCGAACCCGACATCTCCAGCCCGAGCGCGATCTGGCGGCTGCTGAAGCTCAGGCCGCCGACCTCGTATGTGAACTCGACGACAGCGGCATATGTCCGCCGGCTCCTGCCCTCGTCGCTGCTCGAGCGCTCCTCGACGCGGCTCACCGTGACCTCTCCCGGCACGACCGGCCAGGCATTGGCCCGCAAGAGAGAGCGGCGATAGCCGATGAAGAACAGCAGCGTCAGCAGGCCGAAGCCGATCGCGCACAGCATCACCGGCACCTCGGCGCGGGGCAGCCGTGCCTCCAGTTCCCGCACGCCGCCCGTCGCCAGCCAGTAGCCGCCCGCTCCGAGCGCCGCGAGCACGACGAGCGCAGGCGCGCAGCCCTTGAGCGCCGCCTTGCGAGCCTCGGGCGTTGACGCCGATGCGCCGGGAGTAGCCGGAGCGGACGGAAGCCCCGATACCGGGGCGGCCGCAAGACCACGCTCGATCACGCAATTGCCGGGGTCGTTTGGATCGTAATAGATCGTCACCGTGGCGCCGACCGGATAGCGCCTCACCGCCTCCTCGGCGAAACGGCCGCTGACGTCGCCGAGGCTGACGCGGCTGCCCTGATAGCTCTTGCCCTGTACCGAAAACGTATAGGTCACGTCGGGCACATTGACGGCGGTCCCGATCTCGTTGCCCGGCGGCGGCCGCCGCACAGTGAGCTTCGAGCGGGTGATTTTGGCCTGGACCGGGAGCCAGTTCTTGGCCTTGTGCATCTTGAGCGCGGCATTGGCGATCATCGCGCAGATCATCACGACGACGGGCAGCGCGAACAAGGCGATGGTGCCAAGCGTCGTGTCGAGGAAGGGCAGCCAGTCGCGCGGCAGATTGGCCACCACAACGATGAACGCGACCGAGGCGACGACGCCCGCGACGGCCCAGGTCGGCGGCTCGCCCGAGGTCGCGGCGGCCTGCGCTCGCGTCGGCTTGCGGACCCAGCCATGCTGCGTGCGCCAGCCTTCCTCGCCGCGCAGGCAGGCCAGCAGGACCGCCTTCAGCGTCTCGGCATCGACCGGATCGGGCGCGTCGAAGCGCTCCTTGCCGGTGGCATAGGCCATCCGGAAGCGATTGCGGCCAGCCGGAAAAGCCTCGACATAACCGTCATCGTCCGAGAGCGTGATGAACCAGTCCGGCTCGGCGCCGCGCGCATCGACGGCGGCGATGATATCGCCCGGCGTCGGATCGGCCGTGATGCGATCGTGGACATCGAGTTCCATGACCGTCCCCCCGCAGTGAGAATGCGAGGATGACGCTCATTTGCGGGCAGAAGCAAGCGCTGCTGACGTTAGGTCGCCGTCGTCGAACTCTGCCCCGGCCGCCAGACCAGCAGCCGCTTCTCGACCAGCGTCACGACGGCGTCGATCGCGATCACGAAGATCGCCAGGATCAGCATGCCCGAAAACACGCCGGTGACGTCGAAAACGCTCTCGGCCTCGTGGATCTTGTAACCCAGCCCCGCCGAGGAGCCGAGATATTCGCCGACGACCGCGCCCACCAGCGCAAAGCCGACCGAGGTGTGTAAGGAGGAGAACATCCAGGTCAGCGCGGACGGCCAGTAGACATGGCGGAAGAGCTGGCGCTCGTTCATGCCAAGCATGCGGGCGTTGGCCAGCACGGTCGGGGAGACCTCTCGCRCGCCCTGATAGACGTTGAAGAAGACGATAAAGAACACCAGCGTGAAGCCGAGCGCGACCTTCGACCAGATGCCGAGCCCGAACCAGAGCGCGAAGATCGGCGCCAGCACGACACGCGGCAGGGCGTTGGCCGCCTTGATATAGGGGTCGAACACCGCAGCCAGCAATTCGCGCCGCGCGAAGGTGAAGCCGAAGAAGATGCCGGCGGCCGAGCCGATGACGAAGGCGAGCACGGTCTCGGTCAGGGTGATGCCGAGGTGCCAGTAGATATCGGGGCCGGTGAGCTGGGTGAAGGTCCGGCCGATCACGGCGGCCGGCGTCGAGAAGAAGAACTGGATCGTCTTGACATCGCCCATCAGCGGATAGGCGGTCACGACGTGCCAGATCGCCAGGAACACGACCATCACCAGAACCTGCAGGCCCAGCAGCTTGAGGCGGTTCATGATGCCGCTCCCTCGACCAGTTCGCGCCCATCGCCCATCGCATAGGCCTTCTGCACCTCGACGCGCAGCGAGGCCCAGATGTCGCGGTGGATCTCGTGAAAAGCCTTCTCCAGCCTGATCTCGGCGATGTCGCGCGGGCGCGGCAGGGTGACGCGATAATCGGCGACGATGCCGGCCGCGGGCCCTGCCGACATGACGACGACGCGGTCCGACAGCGCGATCGCCTCTTCGAGATCATGCGTCACGAAGATCAGCGCCTTGCGGTCCTTCGACCAGAGATCGAGCAGGAGGTTGCCCATGATCTGCCGGGTCTGCGCATCGAGCGGCCCGAAAGGCTCGTCCATCAGCAGGATTTCGGGGTTGCGGATCAGCATCTGCGCGAGGCTGACGCGCTTGCGCTGGCCGCCCGACAGCATATGCGGATAGCGATCGACGAAGGCGCGCAAGCCGACGCGACCAAGCCAGTCGCGGGCCTGCCTGTCGGCCTCTGCATCGGCCACGCCCATCGGCTCCAGCGCGACCTTGACGTTGTCGAGCGCGGTCTTCCACGGCATTAGCGCATCGGCCTGGAAGAGGTAACCGGCGCGACGGTTCAGGCCCGACAGCGGCTTGCCGAAGATCGAAACCGTGCCGGCCGAGGGCGTGAGCAACCCGGCGGCGGCGTTGAGCAGGGTCGACTTGCCGCAACCCGTCGGCCCGACGACCGAGACGAACTCGCCGGCGGCGACGCTGAGATCGATGCCGGTCACGGCCTTGTAGCGCGTGCCGCCATCGAGGTTGAAGGTGATGTCGAGCCCGCCCAGCGCGACGGCCGGCGACGAAAGCGTCGCGCCGGCTGCTCCCGCCTCGCCCTGCGGGCTGTTCTGCAACGCCATGAAATCCGTTTCCCCGTCGGCAGGCGGCGCTCGCGTGGAACGCCCGCCGCTCGTTCTCATCGTCTTTGCCGGCATGATTAGGGCATAGCCTGACGAAGGCAAAGCCGTCCTTCGGCGAAGGCGGGTTGTTGCGTCGGCGCACAGTGGCAGCGATAAGCCGATGACCTCCCGCCGGAAAGATCGCAGCCCGCCATGGCCCAACTCGAACTCTGGATGCACGCGCTCGTCGAGTTCATGCGGGCTCATCAGGAATGGGCGCTGCCCATCGTCTTCCTCGTCGCCTTCTGCGAATGCGTTGCGGTTCTGTCCTGGCTCGTGCCGGCGACGGTGTTCTTCACCGCATTCGGAGCGGCGGCCGGCGCATCGGGACTGAACCTGATCCCATTGGCGATCGCGGCCTCGCTCGGCGCCGGCACCGGGTTCTGGATTTCCTACTGGGTCGGCCTCGTGCTGGGGCCGCGCGTCGGCGACTACTGGCCGCTGAACAAGAACCCGCAACTGCTCGATCGCGGCCACGCCTTCTTCGAGAAATGGGGCGTCGCCAGCATTCTGATCGGCCATTTCTTTGGGCCGTTGCGCGCGGTCATCGCGATCGTCGCCGGCATCGTGAAGATGCCGTTCTGGCCGTTCCAGATCGCCAACTGGGTCGCCTCGACCGCGTGGGGTTTCGCGTTGCTCTACGGCGCGGGACGTCTCGCCGAGTTCATGGCGCGCTGAACCCTGGCGAAAGCTGCATTTGGCTGAACGGCATATTCAGCCCGGGTTCACGCCGTCCGGCGCGATATCGCGTCGTCAGGTCGGCGACCCGTCACCAACCGGTGCGACGCAGGATCTGACGCGCTGGACCGGCCACAAACCGGCGGCGTCGTTGGGCGGGGGGCCCGGCTCCCGTCCGACGCGACAATCCGGGCAGACCTTGAGGGGTCCATGCCATGACGATCTCCCGTTTCCTGCTCCCGCTTGCCGCCATCGCCCTGACGGCCGGCAGCGCTTTCGCCCAGACCGCGACGCAGCCCGCGACGCCGGCACGACCGGCAGCACCTGCCGTCGCCGCACCGGTCGCCCCGGCCGTGCAGCCGGCCCGACCGGTTACCCCGACCGCAACCCAGCCCGCCCAGGTCAAGAAGATCAACATCAACACCGCGACCGCCGCCGAGCTCGACACGCTCAAGGGCATCGGCGACGCCCGCGCCAAGAAGATCATCGAGGAGCGCGGCAAGGCGAAGTTCAAGGATTTCGCCGACCTCGTGAAGCGCAGCGTCCTGCCCTCCAATGTCGAGGCCGACATCAAGGACAAGATCACCTTCTGATCGCGCCCGACTGGACGAAAAAGGCCCGGCGTCAAACGCCGGGCCTTCAATGTTTGAGTAGCGCGAGCTGCGCCGGATTGGGCTTCTCGTCAGATCCGGACAAAACCGGCGACGACCGCCGCCGTCAGCGCAAACGAGAGGCCCATGGCGATGCGCGCGAGGGTCTGCGAGTCGAACAATTTTAGAACTGTCATCTCACCCTCCATCGTAGTCGTGGTGGTCACAGTGCAAGCGGCTCAAACCGGAATATAGCCGACAAAAATTCCTGCCAGGATCGCCAGCACGAGGCTGGCGCCTAGAACGATGAGAACCGGCTTGCCGAGAAAGCCCTGCCGCGCCTTCACAGGCGTTTCGACCGCTGGCGTGTCGTCGACCTGATCGAGCTGGCTCGGCTCTTCCCTGTGTGGCGCGTGCCGGCTGGTCACGTCGTTTTGCACCGGTGAGGGGCGTTGATCCTGGTCGATCATGTCTGGTCTCCTTCCAACCGCGCCGTCTGGCGAAATCCGCTCACCGGAGACGCTGGCTTGCGACGGGTCAGGCCGGCATCAGGCTGACGAAGGTGTTGACCAGCAGGGCGACCGCCAGTCCACCGAACAGTGCGCTGAGAAGCGGCCAGTCTTCGCCCTCCTCCTGGCTGGCGACGGCGCCGCGCCGGCGTTCGGCCTCATTAGCCATTTCGCGCAACCGGCGCTCGCGTGTGATCTGTTCGCTTGAGTCCCGATCCGGTGTCATTGGGCGTGCTCCCGACATTCCTGCCTGCGGTGACAACGCGCTCATGTCGTCACGGTTCCGCCATGAACCGGCAGGCCTCCGTCCCGGAATGCGAAAAGGCGGGCGCATCGCTGCGCCCGCCTTCTGGTCGATCGGAAATCTGTTAACCTTACCAGAAGCTTGCTTCGCAAAACTGATTCAGATCGGAAGGCCGTTGAATCAAGCTGCGAACGCAGCCCTGGCTCAGTTCTTCGTCTTGTCGACCAGCGCCTTCGCCTTGATCCAGGGCATCATGTCGCGCAGCTTGGCCCCGACTTCCTCGATCGGATGGGCGGCCATGCGGGCGCGGGTCGCCTTGAACGAGGTCTGGTTGACCTTGTTCTCGAGCATCCAGTCGCGGGTGAACTTGCCCGACTGGATGTCGGTCAGCACGCGCTTCATCTCGGCCTTGGTCTCGGCCGTGATGATGCGCGGACCCGTGACATACTCGCCGAATTCGGCGGTGTTCGAGATCGAGTAGTTCATGTTGGCGATGCCGCCCTCATAGATCAGGTCAACGATCAGCTTCACTTCGTGCAGGCACTCGAAATAGGCCATCTCGGGGGCGTATCCAGCCTCGGTCAGCGTCTCGTAACCAGCCTTGATCAGCTCGACCAGGCCGCCACAGAGCACGACCTGCTCGCCGAACAGATCAGTCTCGCACTCTTCCTTGAAGGTGGTCTCGATGATGCCGGCGCGACCGCCGCCATTGGCGCTGGCGTAGCTCAGGCCGAGGTCATGGGCGTTGCCGGTCGCGTCCTGGTGGATCGCGATCAGGGTCGGCACGCCGCCGCCACGCTGATATTCCGAGCGCACGGTATGGCCGGGGCCCTTGGGGGCGACCATCAGCACGTCGAGATCCTTGCGGGCCTCGATCAGGTTGAAGTGGACGTTGAGACCATGCGCGAAGACGAGGGCCGCGCCCTCCTTCATGTTGCCATGCAGTTCGTCGCGGTAGATGTCGCCCTGCAGCTCGTCGGGGGTCAGCATCATCATGATGTCGGAGACCTTGGCGGCCTCGGTCGGGGTCATCACCTTGAAGCCGGCCTCTTCGGCCTTCTTGCGGGTGGCCGAGCCGGCCTTCAGCGCGATCACGACATCCTTGACGCCGGAATCGCGCAGGTTGAGCGCATGGGCATGGCCCTGCGAACCGTAGCCGACGATGCAGACCTTCTTGCCCTTGATCAGATTGATGTCGGCGTCACGGTCGTAATAAACGCGCATGGTGGTCGTCCTTCCTTGGGTTTGCGAGTTTTCTAGGCTTTCGGTGCGGGCGAGAGCTTCGTCGAAGACTGCGCCCGTCCGTAAAGGGTGAGAAACTGGTCGGTGGCACGGGCGGCATCGCGCTCGATCTCGGCCTTGTCGAGTTTCAGCGCGTCGCCGAGCAGCAGCCGGATCTGCACATCGCGGCCGACGAGCCCGAAGAATGTCCGGAACGCCGTCTCCGTGTCCTCGAAGGACAGCAGACCGGCCTCGCGGCCCGCTTCGAGCACCGGCGCGAGACGTTCGCCGATCGCGAAGCGGCCATTGGCGAGCACGATGCCGCCAAGATTGCTCTTGCGCGAGGCCGCATGACCGATGGCGAGACGGTTGAGCGCAATCGAGGTCGGGCTCGAGATCACGGTCAGCCAGTTAGCCGCGAAATCCTTGAGGCTGTCGCGCAAAGTCGCGACGTCGAGCTTCTGGCGGTCATAGCGCCCGGCCCGGACCCGCGCCGCCTGCCATTGCACGGTCGCGGTCAGCAGGCCGTCACGATCGCCGAACCATTTGTACAGCGTTTCCTTGGAGCAACTCGCGCGGCGCGCGACCGCGTTCATGGTCAGCTGGTCGCCCTCCTCCAGCATCAGCGACAGCACGGCGTCGAGCACGGCTTCTTGACGGGCCGTGGGCTCCTCCGCCTCGTTGTCGGGTGCTATACGCGTCGCCGTCATGGTCGCCTGAAAGGGCCGAAAGTGCCGTACCGTACGTTACGGTTCGGCCGTTTAGCGCGACGGCCAGCGCTCCGCAAGCGCTTTGATGACGATGGGAGAAACAATGCAGGCGGCGATCGAGGATGTGCTGGCTTTCTGGCGTGCGGCGGGTCCAGACAAATGGTTCGCCAAGGACGAAGCGTTCGACGCCGAGATTCGCAGCCGCTTCCTGACGACGCATGAGGCAGCGGCTGCAGGCCGGCTCGACGATTGGGAAGCGACGGCCGACGGCGCCTACGCTCTGCTGATCCTGCTCGACCAGTTCCCGCGCAACCTGTTTCGCGGCAGCCGCCAAGCCTTCGCCACCGATGTCATCGCACTGGGCGTGGCCGAGCGGGCCATCGCAAAAGGCTTCGACCGGGCCTTCGAGCCCCCCGAGCGCCGCTTCCTCTACATGCCGTTCATGCATGCGGAGGATTTGAAGCATCAGGAACGCTGCGTCGCGCTCTGCGCAGCCTCCGACGACACCGAGGGCGTGAAACATGCCGCCGCACACCGCGACATCATCCGCAATTTCGGCCGTTTCCCGCATCGCAATCCCGTGCTGGGCCGGCCGACCACGCCCGACGAGCAGGCTTTCCTCGACGAAGGCGGCTTTCGCGGCTGAGACAGGGACGGCTTGACCACAGCTTCGACATAAACCTGAATGAGTTTCGATCCGCGGTGTCGGATACCCCTGCGGCCATCGGAGTTCATCATGCGGCGTCTCATCGGAAGTCTGGTCGGCGCGGCAAGCGTTCTGGCCCTGCCGTTCGTCGCCGTAGCGCAGACCCGCACGGACGCGCCAGCGCAGACACAGGAGACGCCCGCCTCGCCCGTCGACGATTTCGCCAAGCAGGTCGACTCGCTCAAGAAGAGCCTGGAAAGCTTCAACACCACGATCGAGGGGCGCGCCAAGGCGATCGGCGAACTGACCGACGCCAGCAAGCTCAAGGCCGAGATCGAGGGCCTGCGCGCCTTCGTGGCCGGAGCGCTCGGCTCCGTCGCCGACGATTCCAAGGTCGCCGAACTTGGCGCGCAGGCGCTGCGCCACGCCCAGGGCAAGCTCGACCAGATCCTCAAGGACACCCGCTTCACCAAGGACCAGAAGGACTTCCTGCTCGGCGAATGGAACCGGATCGTCTCCGACACGGAACAGGCCTCGGGCGATCTCGACAAGGCGCGCCGCGAATTCGTGCAGTTGCTTAAAACGCTGCAGACGCGCGAGGACTTCGTCGACGAGTTGCTGCAGGTCCAGAAGGCCCGCGAGGCCGTCGAGATCATTCGTCAGCTCTCGGGCGAGATCCGCAATGCCTCGGACGCACTGCGCAACGTCATTCGGGCTTTGAAGCCGCCCGGCGCATGACACCTCGCCGCTCCACGTCATATGGGCTCGCCGTCGTCGGCGTCGGATTGCTGCTCGTTGGTTGCAGCGAGCGGCAATCGGGTTATGTCGAAGTGCGCATGGCCCCTTCGCTCTCGGCCCCTCCGGAACTCCTGCTTGACGACAAGCCGGTCAAACCGGCGCGCGGCGGCAGCATCGTCGTGAAGCGCAACGTCGGCACCGCCCGGCTCGCGATGGTGCGACGCGGCGACGAGCGCTTTGCGCTCTGCGATCTCGCCGTGCGCAAGGACCGGATCACGACCGTGACGCTGACGACGCTCGGCGGCACGCTACGCTGCGCGGTCGATACGGTCTGAGCCGCGATGCAACGGCTTCAGCCGCCCTGCTGGCTGGCAAGCCGCTGCAGAAAGATCGCCGCGATCGTCAGCCCGAAACCCGCCCACCACAAGGGCGAGCGCAGGCTCTTGCCGCTGCCAGCCTCCTCCGGCGCGGCCTTGCCGCTCAGGCGCTGCATGATCGGCCAGGCGAAGCAGGCAAGGCCGACGACGCCGAGGCCGATCGCGATCTGTTCGAGGGTGAGCGTCATGACGGATTAGCCTGATTTGCCGAGGCGATCGCCAAATAGGCCGCGAGGCGATGCCTGACGCGCAGCACGGTTTCGTCCGGCAGAGAGCCCAGCAGTCGAAAGACACGCGCACGATCAATCATACGAACCTGATCGGTCAGCAGCACGCCGGAGACGACGCAGCCAGCAGGGATGACCACCTTCGTCGGCCATGGCCGACTGGCGGAGGTGATCGGGCAGACAAAAATGCGACCCGAGATGCTATGAAGCGTGTCGTCCGATAAGACGAGCACGGGACGACGCCCGCCTTGCTCGGAGCCGATCACCGGATCGAGATCGACCCAGTAGACCTGTCCGGCTTCAAACCGTCTTTGGTCGCGGATTGTAGTCGTCATAGATGACTTCCGAGCCGACGTCGTGACCCCAATCCCAATCGTCTTCCGGAGCGTTATCGAGTCCGCCCAGTCGCTCGGCTTCCGCGATCAGCCATTCCGCGGTGACGGGAAAGGGCTCGGGCCTTCCGCCGACAAGCGACGAGGGCTGGGGGTGGGCTACGAGTTGCAGCATCTTGCCCGACACCGTCGCGTCGAGCGTTGCGCCCGGCACCAATCCGAGTTGCCTCACCAGCGCCTTCGGCAACCGCACCGCGGTGCTGTTGCCCCATTTCGCGACCTGGACCTTCATCGCCGCCTCCCTGTAGGATATCCGTAGCATGGGCATCCGGATATCCAAAGCGGCTACATCGCGTCAGGCCCACGGCTCATCGCCGCGATGCCGGTTCGCGAAACCTCCGTCAGCCCCACCGCCGTCATCAGCTTGATGAAGCGTTCGATCTCGTCGGTCGAGCCGGTCAGCTCGAAGACAAAGGATGTCAGCGAGGCGTCGAGCGTGCGCGCGCCGAAGGCCGAGGCCAGCCGCATCGCCTCGACGCGGTGATCGCCCTTGCCGACGACCTTGACCAGCGCGAGTTCGCGCTCCAGCGCCTCGCCCTGCAGCGTCAGGTCGACGACGCGATGGACCGGCACCAGCCGGTCGAGATGCGCCTTGATCTGGTCGATGACATTGGCCGTGCCCGAGGTCACGACCGTGATCCGCGAGATGTGCTTGTCATGCTCGGTCTCGGAAACCGTAAGGCTCTCGATGTTGTAGCCGCGGCCGGAGAACAGCCCGGCGATGCGGGCGAGAACGCCCGGCTCATTGTCGACGATGACGGCCAGCGTATGGCGCGCGACGGGCTGGGCGACCGGCGCGGTGGGGTAGTGCGACGACGTGTTCATGACAAGGCTCGGCTGCGGCTGAGATGGGGGCGGAAATCCGTGAGGACGGGTTCGCCGGCCTCGTCTTCGGCAATAATCCAGGGTTCGGCAAGCGCCCCAAGGCGCCAGGACTTGAAGCCCTGTGTCGCCTGCAGCGCCTCGACATAAGCCGTGCAGACCGGGTCGAGCCCGATCGCGTAGGTCGAGAAACGCGACGCGACAGGCGCATACATGGCGTCGGCCGCCGAAAATGCCCCGAACAGGAATGGCCCGCCCGCACCGAAGCGCTGCCTTGCCTCGCGCCAGATCGCACTGATGCGCGCGACATCGGCCGCGACCCTGGCTCCGCGATCGCGCTGCCCATGAACCCAGGCGAGGTTCATCGGGCAGGCGCCGCGCAGGGCCTGGAAGCCGGCATGCATCTCGGCGGAAATGGCCCGCGCCATCGCCTTCGCGGCCGGATCGCGCGGCCAGATCGGCAGATCGGGCCGCAGATCGGCGACGTACTCCATGATCGCCAGCGATTCCCAGACCTTGATCTCGCCGTCGATCAGCGCCGGAACCTTGCCGGCCGGCGTGAAGGCCGAGATCGCGCGCTTCCATTCGGGATCGTCAAAAGTCTGTCCGAACGGCACCAGCACCTCTTCGAACGGAATCCCGAACTGCGTCAGCAGCAGCCAGGGCCGCAGCGACCAGGACGAGTAGTTCTTGTTGGCGATGACGAGTTTCATGCCGCCCGGCTTTCCGCATTCATCGTGAAATCGAGCGCCGCCTCGACATGCAGGGCCGTGGTGTCGAAGACCGGCAGCGCCATGTCGCCCTGCGAAATCAGCAGGCCGATTTCGGTGCAGCCGAGAATGACGCCGTCGGCACCCTGCGCAGCCGCCTCCGCGATAATCTCGAGATAGCGCGCCTTGGAGGCAGGCCGGATCTCGCCCCGGCAAAGCTCCTCGTAGATGATCTTGTGGACATCATCGCGCTGTCCGGCATCGGGCACCATCGCCTCGACGCCGAAGGCCGCAAGCCGGTCGCGATAGAAGCTCTGTTCCATTGTGAAGCGCGTCGCCAGCAGCAGCGGTCGGCGCGACGGGCTTTGCCTGATCGCCTGCGCGGTGACGTCAGCGAGGTGCAGGAACGGTACACGCGTCGCAGCCGTGATCTTGTCGGCCAGCTTGTGCATCGTGTTGGTGCACAAGACGATGCAGCCGACGCCGGCCTGTTCGAGTCGCCGCGCGCTGCTGGCGAGCACATTGCCGGCAGTCTCCCAGTCGCCCCTCGCCTGCATCTCCGCGATCGGCGCGAAGTCGAGCGAATGCAGCAGCACATCGGCCGAATGCAGCCCGCCCTGCCGCGCGCGCACGCCCACGTTCAGCAGCCGATAATAGACCGCGGTCGATTCCCAGCTCATGCCGCCGATCAGGCCGATTGTCGTCATGGAACTCCCCCTGTCGCCTCGAAGCCGTCATTCTCGGGCACGGCGAAGCGCAGGCCCGAGAATCCGGTTCCGGATGATGCATCTCATCCGGCCCGAGATGCTCGGGCCGAGCCCGAGCGTGACGCGCTCAATCAAACCAGTTGCTTGCCCTTGGCGTCGATGATGTCGCCGGTGTCGCCCTCGAAATCGTTGAGGATCATCTCGTTATGCGCCTTGCCGGACGGGATCATCGGGAAGCAGTTCTCGTGCTTGGCGACGAGGCAGTCGAAGATCACCGGCTTGGGACTGTCGATCATCTCCATGATCGCATCGTCGAGCTTGGCCGGGTCCGAGCAGCGGATGCCATGGCCGCCATAAGCCTCGGCAAGCTTCACGAAATCGGGCAGCGATTGCGAATAGCTCTCGGAATAGCGCCCGCCATGCAGCAGTTCCTGCCACTGGCGTACCATGCCCATATACTCGTTGTTCAGGATGAAGATCTTGACCGGCAGGCGGTACTGCACGGCGGTCGACATCTCCTGCATGTTCATCAGGATCGAGGCCTCGCCGGCGATGTCGATGACAAGCGCCTTGGGGTGCTTCATCTGGACACCGATGGCGGCGGGCAGGCCGTAGCCCATGGTGCCGAGACCGCCCGAGGTCATCCAGCGGTTCGGCTCCTGGAAATGGAAATACTGCGCCGCCCACATCTGGTGCTGGCCGACCTCGGTCGTGACATAGGTGTCGCGGCCCTTGGTCAGCTCATAGAGCCGCTGGATCGCATATTGCGGCTTGATGATGTCGCTCGTGTTTTTGTAGCCGAGGCTGTTGCGGCCGCGCCAACCCTCGATCTGCGTCCACCACGTGGTCAGCGCCGCCTTGTCGATCTGCGGCGAGGTCTCGCGCCAGATCCGGACCATGTCCTCGAGCACATGGGCGCAATCGCCGATGATGCCGATGTCGACCTTGACGGTCTTGTTGATCGACGACGGATCGATGTCGATATGGATCTTCTGCGAATGCGGCGAGAAACCATCGAGCCGCCCGGTGATGCGGTCGTCGAAGCGCGCACCGATATTGATCATGACGTCGCAGTCATGCATCGCGAGATTGGCCTCGTAGGTGCCGTGCATACCCAGCATGCCCAGCCACTGCCTGTCGGCTGCGGGATAGGCGCCCAGCCCCATCAGAGTCGAGGTCACGGGAAAGCCCGTCAGCCGCGCCAGTTCGCGCAGCAGCGCCGAGGCGTGCGGGCCCGAGTTGATGACGCCGCCGCCGGTATAGAACACCGGCTTCTTCGCTTTGGCCATCAACTCGACGGCCGCCTTGATCTTGTTCAGGTCGCCCTTGACGACCGGGCGATAGGTCTTGTGCTGGTTGTCGCGCGGCCGGCTGTAGAGCCCGCTGGCGAACTGGATGTCCTTGGGGATGTCGACGACGACGGGGCCGGGCCGACCGTTGGCCGCGACATAGAATGCCTCATGCAGGATGCGCGGCAGGTCGGCGATGCTCTTCACCAGATAGTTGTGCTTGGTGCAGGAGCGCGTGATGCCGACCGTGTCGCACTCCTGGAACGCGTCCGAGCCGATCAGATGCGTCGGAACCTGACCGGTGATGACGACGATCGGGATCGAATCCAGCAGCGCATCGGTCAGGCCGGTGACGGCGTTTGTCGCCCCGGGGCCCGAGGTGACGAGGACGCAGCCGACCTTGCCCGACGACGAGCGCGCATAGCCCTCCGCTGCATGGACCGCGCCCTGCTCATGGCGGACGAGGACGTGCTTGACCTTTTCCTGCTGGAACAGCGCGTCGTAGATCGGCAGCACGGCGCCGCCGGGGTAGCCGAACAGATGTTCGACGCCCTGGTCCTGAAGCGCGCGGACGACCATCTCGGCTCCGGTCATCATCTCGCTCATAACGATCTCCTGCGGCAGGTCGGTTGGATTGAAGTCGGTTGGATCGAAGTGGGTCTGGATCGGCGGAAAGCGGGCAATAAAAAAGGCCCTCGGAGGGGCCTGAACGTGCGCTGGCGTCGGGGACGCGCGGTTCTGTCAAGAACCGGCCCCTACCAGCGCACCCGTACGATAATAAGCTTGCGCATCGCGCCACATGTCCTTTGCGGATATTGCGGGACGCTAGCCGAGCCGCCCCGCGCGGTCAAGCCTGAAGCCCATGCCGGCCCGTTTCCGCACGGAAACATTAAACCTTTCGACACCGTCAACGCGATCCCCGAGAATCTCCTGACCAAAGGGAACACTTTTTCAAGGTCGCGTTGCTAGGGTCCACCCGATCGCGCCGGGGACCATATGTACCAGGAAATTCATACCGAAAACATCGTGGCGCGAGCGCATGCGACGGAAGTCGCTGAGCTTTTGCATCACTTTGGCCGGTATGCCCAGAGCGAGGCCGGCGCGCCGCACGAAGCGTTCTGCGACGAGGTCATGCCGCTCTTCGGAGAGGATCTGATGATCCTCGCGCCGACCGGCGATGACGATTACACCTATGTGCACTACGGCCGCGAGATCATCCGCTATATCGGCGGCAGCCGGCTCGGCGAGCGCATCTCGACGATGACGCCCCAGCTCGCCCGCTTCACGGCGGAGTGCTACGATCGGGCGCTGGCCGACGGCAAGCCCGCCTATACCGTTCACCGTTCGCTCAAGACAGTGCGCGTCTGCCTCTGGGAGCGCCTGATCCTGCCGACGACCGCCGCGAACGGCGACCGCTTTCTCGTCGTTTTCAGCCGGCCGCTGCAGTTTCGCGAAGAGCTCCTCACAACAGTGCTCGACACCTCGCCGTCCGGTATCGTGGCGCTGCGCGCCGTGCGCGACAACGCAGGCGATATCGAGCGCACCATCGTCATCACTGCCAACCGTCGCGCCGCCCTGATCGCCGGTTGCCGCGACGAAAACCTGCATGATCGCGACACACGCGAGTGCCTCCCCTTCCTCGCCGATCAGATGATCTGGCGGCGCTGCCTCTACGCGATCGAACTGCGCCGCAGCGACATGTTCGAGACCTCCTTCGAGCATGACGGCGCAACCACCTGGCTGCAGATCGCGATCGCGCCTCTCGGCGACGGCATCGTGCTGACCATGACCGACGTTTCCGAGCTGATGGTCGCCAACCAGACCCTGCAAAGCCGGGCCGCGACGCTGGCGCTGGAAATCGGCCGCGAGCGTGCGACGCGCCGGGCGCTCTCGCATGAAATCGGACAGCGCGAGGAGCGCGAGCAGGAACTGCGACGCCTCGCCGAGACCGACCCTCTGACGGCGCTGCTGAACCGGCGTTCCTTTGTCGAGAAGGCCAATGCGGCGATCGCCGCCTGCGACGCGAGCGGCGAGGACACATCGCTGATCATCGTGGATCTCGATCATTTCAAGAGCGTCAATGACGGCCACGGCCATGCTGCTGGCGACGCGGTGATCCGCGCTTTTGCCGACCTGCTGCTCGGCCTCGTCCGTTCCGAGCGTGATCTTGTCGGCCGTTTCGGTGGCGAGGAGTTCGCGATTTTCCTGCCGGGCGCCGGGCCGGAAGTCGCGTTCTTCATGGCGCAACGCATCCAGGACGCGCTGGCGCTGCGCAAGCTGCCGGTCTCCGAAACCCTGGCCCTTCAGGTCTCGGCGAGCTTCGGCACCGCCACCCGCAAGTTGGGCGAGAGCTTCACCGCCTTCATCGAACGCGCCGACCGGGCGCTCTATTGCGCCAAGCATGACGGCCGCGACTGCATTCGCGCGGCCGAAGCCAGCGTTGCGGCCGCCGCCTAGATTCCGCGATCCAGCGCCTGCATCGCCGAGGCCAGCGCCGCATCGGGCGCGACCGCCTGCCAGCCCTCCATCTGATGCCGGAACCAGGTGACCTGGCGCTTGGCATAGGCGCGCGTATCGGCCTGGCCGCGCGAGACCGCCTCGGCGAGCCCGAGTTTGCCGTCGAGATGGGCGATCAGACCGGGCACGCCGTGAGCCCGCATCACCGGCAGCAGCGGATCGAGCCGGCGCTCGCGCAGGGCGGCGACCTCGTCGAGCGCGCCCTCGCCCATCATCGCCTCGAAGCGACGGTCGATCCGCGCGCGGATCTGCTCGCGCTCGGGCATCACGAAAAGCTTCAGCAGCGGCAGCCCGTCGAGCGGACCCGGCCGACGCTCGCCCTGAAAGCTCGACAGCGAGCGCCCGGTCGCGATGAAGACTTCGAGCGCACGCATGATCCGCATCCGGTCGCTGGGCAGCAGGCGTCCGGCCACGACCGGGTCGCACTGCGCGAGTTCGGCATGCAGCGCAGCCGTCTCCAGCCCCGCGACCCGCGCGCGGAAATCGGCGCGGACCGGCTCGGGAACCGCCGGCATCTCGGAAAAGCCCTCTGTCAGCGCCTTGAAGTAGAGGCCGGTGCCGCCGACCAGCACCGGCAACGAACCCGAGCGGCTGAGTTCCGCCAGCAACCCGGCGACATCCGCCGCATACCGCATCGCGGAGTGGTTCTGCGCGGCGTCGACATGGCCGTAGAGCCGATGCGGCAGTTCCATCTCCTCCGCCGGGCTGGGGCGCGCGGTGATGATCCGCAGGTCGCGGTAGACCTGCATCGAATCGGCGTTGACCACCGTCCCGCCGAAACGCCGCGCGACCGCCATCGCCAGCGCGGACTTGCCGCTCGCGGTCGGACCTGCGATGAGCACCGCCCTGAATGCCGCCTTGCCGCCTCGATCCTCAGGTCCCGATGACACTCGTCGCCACGCTGGTTTCCGCCCATGGTCAGGCCCTGCTGAGCGATGCCCTGCTCGCAAGGCTGACGCAAGCCGTCGGCGCTGTGCGCAGCGAAAGGCTCGATGGCGAAATCGCCGCCGATATCCTTGTCGAGGCCGGAGATGCACCTGCTCTGGAAGCCGGACTGCGGCGCGCGCTCGACGACGTCGCGGTCGACATTGTGGTCCAGCCGGCGGCGACCCGGCGCAAGGCGCTGTTCCTCGCCGACATGGATTCGACCATGATCGGCCAGGAATGCATCGATGAACTCGCAGCCTATGTCGGGCTCAAGGAGCTGGTTTCCGGCATCACCGAGCGCGCCATGCGCGGCGAGATCGCCTTCGAGCCGGCGCTGCGCGAACGCGTCGCGTTGCTCCAGGGCGTGAAGCTCTCCGTCGTCGAGGAGATCATTCGCGAGCGCATCACCCTGACGCCCGGCGGCACGGCGCTGGTGGCGACGATGCGGGCCAATGGCGGCTATGCCGCGCTGGTCTCGGGTGGCTTTACTGTCTTCACCGGGCCGATCGGCGCCACCATCGGCTTCGACGAGGATCGCTCCAATTCGCTGATCGCCCGCGACGGCGTCCTGACCGGCGAGGTCGCCGACCCCATCCTCGGAAAGCAGGCCAAGCTCGACGCGCTGCTGGAGTTGCGCGAACGCTTTGGACTTGCGCCGGAACAGACGCTCGCAATCGGCGACGGCGCCAACGACCTCGCCATGCTGGGCGAGGCAGGTCTCGGCGTCGCGTTCCGGGCAAAACCGGCGGTCGCGGCTGCAGCGCATGCCCGGCTCGACCATGCCGGCCTGACGGCGCTGCTCTATGCGCAGGGGTACAAGGGCGACGAGATCGTCAGAGGCTAGATCAACGAAAAGGGCGGCCACGAGGGCCGCCCTTTAGCTTGTCCAGACAGGGGTTCGTCAGTTCATCGACACCGCGACGAAACGGACCTCGCCCTGCGCGTTCGAGACCAGCAGCAAGGCTGACTTCTTGCCGTCTTTTTTAAGGGCGTCGAGGCGCTTGGTGACATCCTCGGGGCTGTTGACGGGCTCCTGCCCGACTTCGACCACGAGCTCGCCAACCGAGATGCGCTTGTCGGCGGCATTCGAGTTGGGATCGACCTTGGTGATGATGACACCCTTGGTGCCGTCCTTGATCGAATAGCGCTTCCTGAGCTCTTCGGTCTGCGGCGAGAATTCGAGGCCGAGCGCGGCGGTCACGGCGGGCTTGGGCGGCTCGACCGGCGTGCGGGCCGAGGCCGGCTGCACCTTCTCGCCATCCTCGAGGCGGCCGAGCTTGACGGTCTTGACCTCTTCCTTGCCCTTGCGCATCACCGTGATCGGCACGTCCTTGCCGACCGGGGTCGCGGCGACGATGCGCGGCAGGTCGCGCGAATCCTTGACCTCCTTGCCGTCGAACTTGACGACGACGTCGCCGATCTCGAGGCCGGCCGGCTTGGCGGGGCCCTTCTCGTCGATGCCGGCGACGAGCGCGCCGCGCGCGGTGCCCAGGCCGAGTGCTTCGGCGGTGGCGTCGTCGACGCTCTGGATGCGGACGCCGAGCCAGCCGCGACGGGTCTCGCCGAAATCGCGCAGCTGCTCGACGACATTGGCCGCGAGCGAGGACGGCACGGCAAAGCCGATGCCGACCGAGCCGCCGCCCGGCGACAGGATCGCCGTGTTGATACCGATGACCTCGCCGGCCATGTTGAACAGCGGACCGCCGGAATTGCCCTTGTTGATGGCTGCGTCGGTCTGGATGTAGCTGTCATAGGGACCCGACTGGATGTCGCGGTTGCGCGCCGAGACGATACCGGACGAAACCGAACCGCCCAGCCCGAACGGGTTGCCGATCGCCATCACCGGATCGCCGATCCGCATCGCGTCGGAATCGCCGAACTTCACCGACGGCAGCGGCTTGTCGTGCTTCACCCGGAGAACGGCGAGATCGACCTTGGCGTCCTTGCCGATGACCTCGGCCTTGAGGCGCAGGCCGCTGCCGAAGATCACGGTGATCTCGTTGGCGTCGCCGATGACGTGGTTGTTGGTCACGACGATGCCCGAGCCGTCGATCACGAAGCCCGAGCCCGCCGATTGCGAGCGGCGCGGCTGAGGCTGGCTCGGCGCCTGCTGACCCTGCTGGCCCTGGCCGCGGCGGTTGAAGAACTCCTCGAACAGATCGCCGAAAGGCGTATCGGGCCCAAGCTGCGGCACCTGAGGCAACGTCCGGCCCTTCGTATCGCCCGTCGTCACGGCTGAGATATTGACCACGGCGGGCATGACGCGATCGACGAGATCGGCCAGCGACACCTGACCTGTCAGCACGGGCGAATTCGCCTGAGCAGGCGCGAACCCGGGCAGAGCGATCAGGGCGACGCCCGCCGCGAGCGCGAGCCGCACGATCCGGGAAGCGGTAACGGATGTCGGTGCCATCAATGTCGTCTTGGCCATCAGTGTCCTCGTGGAAGAATTCGGGGCCGATCGGGGCGGCGCGAAACGCTACTGAAGATTGAACCTCAAATTGCGGCGGAAGGGCGACGCACGATCGCGTCATCACGGCTTCAACCGGCACTCGCGAACGCAACTGACTCGCGCAAGGCAGATGCCAGATTAGATGTTGCGCCGGGCCTTGCAAGAACCGGGCGAACGCAGCCGAAGCGCGGCCGCCGACGCAGTCAAAGTGAAGAGCATCGCCGGCCGCATCGCAAGCAGGTACTCCGGGCCTGCGCTTAACTGCGCGCGAACCAGACCAGCACGACGCCGAGCACCGCGGAGCCGAGCCCGATCAGGCGCATCCGGTCGACGGGCGTCTCCGCCGCACTGCGCAACGCGTCCTTGGCGAGGTTGGGCACCGCCGCGAACAGGATGCCCTCGATGGCGAAAACCAGCCCGAGCGCCGCGACGAAATCAAGCATGCGCGGCGCTCGGGTTATCGGATCAGGGACGGGCGGGCGCGGCCGGCGCAGGCGTATCGCCCGTGTCGCGCCGGGCGTTTGGCCCGTTGAAGAAGCGGAAGAACGGCGTGTCCGGCGACAGCACCAGCCGCGTATCGCCCGGCTTGATGCTGGCCTCATAGGCCTGCATCGAGCGATAGAACGAGAAGAACTCCGGATCCTTGCCGAAGGCTTCGGCGAAGACGCGGTTGCGCTCGCCTTCGCCCTCGCCGCGCACCTCGTCGGAGCGGCGCTGCGCCTCGGCGACGATGATCGTCGATTCACGATCGGCGCGTGCCCGGATTTCCTGGGCCTGCTGGGCGCCCAGAGCGCGCGCTTCCGCCGCCTCGCGCTGGCGCTCGGTCTGCATCCGCTGGAACACGGCCTGCGAGTTCGCCGCCGGCAGGTCGACCCGGCGCAGGCGGACATCGACCACGGTCATGCCGAAGCGCGCGGCTTCGCGGTTCACGTCGTCGCGGATGCGGCTCATCAGCCGCGAGCGGTCGGTCCGGACCATGGCCGTGAAGCTCGCCTCGGCCAGCACGCTGCGGACATTGCCGTTGACGATCGAGGCGAGCTGCGAGTTGGCGCGCGGAACGCTGTTGACCGCCTGGTAGAACTTCAGCGGATCGGAGATGCGATAGCGCGTGAAGGCGTCGACCACGAGCCGCTTCTGGTCGGACGCGATGATTTCCTGCGCCGGCAGGTCGAGATCGAGGATGCGATTGTCGAGGAAGGTCACGGTCTCGAACGGAGCCGGCAGCTTGAAGTAGAGCCCCGGCGTCGTCGCGACCGTACGCACGCGGCCAAACTGCAGGACGATGGCCGACTGCGTCTGCTGCACCACGAAGGTGCCGGCATAAAACAGGATGGCGAGGAGACCGACGACGACGAGCGCGCCGAGGCGAAGGACGGAACCGTTCATCGAAGGGCTCCCCCCTGCTGAGCGCCGGGCGCGGCGCGCCTCTGCTGGAGATCGGCCAGCGGCAGATAGGGCACCACGCCCTGCCCGCCATTCTGCTGGTCGATGATGATCTTGTCGGCGCCGCCGAGCACGCGCTCCATCGTCTCGATGAAGAGGCGTTCGCGGGTCACCGCCGGCGCATTCTTGTACTGCGTGTAGACGGCGTTGAAGCGGCTGGCCTGACCGAGCGCTTCAGCGACCGTCTGGTCCTTGTAGGCTTCCGCCGACTGCACGAGCTGCGCCGAACGGCCGCGCGCTTCGGGCACGACGCGGTTGGCGTAGGTCTGCGCCTCGTTGCGCAGGCGCTCCTGGTCGGCGCGCGCCGCCTGGACGTCACGGAACGAATCGATCACCTGCTGCGGCGGATCGACCTTCTGCATCTGCACGAGGCGGATCTGGACGCCGGCCTTGTAGGTGTCGAGCGTCTCCTGCATGAGCTGGCGCACCTCGGCCTCGATCGCGCCGCGATCGGTCGTCAGCACCGGCTGGATGTTGCGGCGGCCGACGATCTCGCGCATCGCGCTCTCGGCGACGGCCTTCACCGTGCCCGGCGGATCCTGGATATTGAAGACGTAGTTCTCGGGCGCGACCGGGTCGATCTGCCACTGCACGATGACGTCGACGTCGACGATGTTCTCGTCGCCGGTCAGCATCAGGCTTTCCTCGATCACGTCGGACTGGCGCGAAGCGCGCACGGATTCGACGGTCCGGAAGCCGACCTCAGTGGTGACGACGTTGGTCACCTGCGGCTTGATGACGCCGCCGATCGGATAGGGCCAGTTCCAGTTCGCGCCTTCGCCGGTCTTGCCGACATATTTGCCGAACACGGTGTTGAGGCCGACCTGGGTGGGATTGACGAAATAGACGCCGGTCGCGAGCCAGACCAGGATCAGCGCCAGCAGGCCAAGCGCAATGCCGCGCCCGCCGATATTGCCGCCCGGAATCATGTTCTTCAGCCGGTCCTGGCTGCGCCGCAGGATTTCCTCGAGATCGGGCGGCGTGTTGCTGCCTCCGCCGCCGCCGCCATTGGAGCCGCCGCCCCAGGGGCCGCCGCCACCGCTTCCTCCGCGATTGCCCCAGGGTCCACCCCCGTTGCCRCCGCCGCTCTGGTTGCTCCAAGGCATACTTGCGCCGTCCCCTTACGCTCGTGTCAGGCCCGGATTAAGTGAATTCCGGCCAGTTGTCAGCGCCCCTGCGGGGCTGTGGCGTTGACTTGGGCATGGGCCATGGATTCGTCAACGGCGCAAGCTCTTCAAAAGAAACACGAGATTCATCGTCAACGGAAGCGGCCGTCATACTCTTCGGCGAAAACTCGCGAAGCTGAAGGCGTGCTCGTCGTCGGGGCCGCGCGGATGATCTTCGCGCGCAGTCTCCTCGAAAACCATCCGGTCCCAGCCCGGAAAGACAGCATCACCCGCAGGCTCCGCATGTACGAAGGTGAATTCAAGCTGGTCGGCGATCGGCAGCGCCTGGGCGTAGATCTCGGTGCCGCCGCCGATGATGATCGCATGCGCACCCATCCCGAGACCCACACGCCGGGCCAGCACGATCGCCGCGTCGAGCGAATGCGCGATCCGCACGCCCTCGGCCGCAAACTGCGGATCGCGCGTCAGCACGATCGTCTCGCGCCCCGGCAGGGGTTTTCCGATCGAGAGAAAGGTCTTGCGCCCCATCACGATCGGACAACCCATCGTCAGCCGACGGAACCGCTTCATGTCGGTTTTCAGACGCCAGATCAGCTTGTTCTCGTCACCAATGACGCCGTTGTCGGCGATGGCCGCGACGATGACGATGGGCAGCGCCGCCATCCCGTTCAGGCTCCCTGCCCGAGCCGGACCAGCGCCTCGCCGTCGAGCCGCTTCACCGTCCACTCGTCCTGCGCCACCGCACCGATCGAGCGGTAGAACACCCGCGACGGCTCGTTCCAGTTCAGCACCCACCACGCCAGTCGCGGCAGGCCCTCCTCGACACAGCGCCGCGCGAGCCCCGCCATCAGCGCCTTGCCGATCCCGCGCCCGCGCTGCCCGGGCTCGACATAGAGATCCTCGAGCCAGATGCCGTGCCGGCCGCTGAAGGTCGAATAGGTGTAGTACCAGACCGCGAAACCCACGGTCTCTCCCGCCCATTCGGCGATATCGCAGAAGGCGCGCGGATTGGGGCCAAACAGCGCGGCGTCGATCTCCGCCTCGCTCGCCTCGACCTCATGGCTGAGCTTCTCGTAATCGGCGAGCGCCTTGATGAAGCGCAGGACGAGGCCGGCCTCGCCGGATCGCGCGGGACGGATGCTCAGGCTCATATCGCGATCGGCGCCTTGATCGCCGGGTGCGGATCGTAGCCCTCGATGGTCACGTCCTCGAACACGAAATCCTCCGGCCTCGTCACGGCCGGGTTGAGGGTTAGCCTCGGCAGCGGCCGGAATTCCCGCGACAGCTGCAGCTTCGCCTGGTCGAGATGGTTTGCATAAAGATGCGTGTCGCCGAAGGAATGCACGAAATCGCCGACGCCGAGCCCCGTCACCTGCGCGACCATATGCGTCAGCAGTGCATAGCTTGCGATGTTGAACGGCACGCCGAGAAAAACGTCGGCCGAGCGCTGGTAGAGCTGGCAGGACAGCTTGCCATTGGCGACGAAGAACTGGAACAGGCAGTGGCAGGGCGCGAGCGCCATCTTCGGGATATCGGCCGGGTTCCAGGCCGAAACGATCAGCCGGCGCGAATCCGGATTGCGCCTGATCTCGCTGACCAGCCAGGCGATCTGGTCGATCGTCGTGCCATCTGGCGCGGGCCAGGAGCGCCACTGCCGGCCATAGACCGGACCGAGGTCGCCATTGGCATCGGCCCATTCGTCCCAGATCGTAACGCCGTTCTCCCGCAGATAGCGCACATTGGTGTCGCCGCGCAGGAACCAGATCAACTCGTGGATGATCGACTTCAGATGCAGCTTCTTGGTCGTGACCAGCGGAAAACCCTCCGCAAGATCGAAGCGCATCTGGTGGCCGAAGACGGCGATCGTGCCCGTGCCGGTGCGATCGTCCTTGCGGACGCCCTCGGTCAGAACGCGGTCGAGAAGCTCGTGATACTGGCGCATGGCGAATCCGTTTCCGGTCGAGCGTTCTAGCGGATTTCGCGGCGCGATGCTGTCGGGAGTGCAGCTCAGTCCCCGGTTTTCTGACGAGCCCCCGGCGCCCTCTGGTATCCCCACGGGAACCGGACCGGTTGCGCCGGGTTGATTCCGATCATGCCGTCCGCAAACAAGGAGCCGTCTCCCATGCGCCCGACACTGATTGCCCTCACCACGACGCTCTTGCTCGCCGCCGCCCCCGGAATCGGCCAGAGCATCGCTCCGCAGCCGAGCGAACCTGTCGTTTCACGCGACGACGCCCGCCGGATCGCGACCGATCATGGCGTGGTGCGCATCGAGGATATCTCGCTCGATAGCGGCATCTGGCTGATCGACGGCCGCGACGTCGCCGGAGCGGAGATCGAGATCGATCTTCGGGCGACCGATGGAAAAATCCTGCGTGTCGAGCGCGAACGACCCGCATCGGCATCCCTGACGCCTTGATCCGTGCGCTCACGGCTTGGTGAATCCCGCGCGACGCAATGTGAGCGTCCTCACCATTCTGCTGCCTGAATCCTTGTCCTATCTCGCCGCTCCCCATCGCCCATGGATGGAGCCATCATGCTCACCTTGCCCGCAACGGCCGCTTTTGGCCTGATCGTCCTGATCAGCGCACAACTCAATGATGGGGCCACGGTTGCGGCTCTGCCGTTGCCACAGCCGGCGATCAGCCAAAGTCTGGCGCGCGAAATCGCCTGGAGTCGTGGCATGGATATCGTCGAGGAGATCAGCCGGAATGGCCATTTCTGGGAGATCGCCGGGCGCGATCGCGCGGGCGACGAGCTGATCCTGGACATCGACAGCCGCGACGGCAGCATCCAGCGCTGAGCCGTTTCACCGAAATCCTCGGCAATCTCGCGCTTACGCCTTTCCCCGCGACGCGGCAGGCCCTATATTCGCTTCGCCACTCGCAAGAGCGGCTATGGCGATAAACGAGCGTCGAAATAAGCTTTTCGGACCCGGGGGCGGTACCCGGCGCCTCCACCACAGCCCTGCGGCGCAAGCTTTGGGGCGGCTCGCGCCTCTTGGATCGCGGGCTGGCCCGGCCGCTCAGGCAGGGCTGCGGCGGGGGCGAAATAGGATCGACGAGGGTGTAAAGGCCGTTCTTTTGCTCGGTATGGTTCCGCCGTTATAGGGCTAACGCATAGTTGCCAATGACAACAATGCTCGGGTCGCTGTCGCCGCGTAAGCGGTGCTGGTTCCCAAACCTAAGTCCTTCCGTTTAGCGACGTAAGGCGGGGCCCGGAGGCGCCTGGCAACAGAAGCCTCCACTTTTTTATGCGGGCCTGCCGGCTGTTCCCGCGAAATACAAGACAAGCGGAATCGGATCCACGACACGATGGCCAAGGACATTCTTCGCTACGATCTCATGGTGCAGGAGGCACTCAAGGGCGTCGTGCGCAAGATTCTCAGCGATGCGGGCCGCGACGGCCTGCCCGGCGACCATCATTTCTACGTCACCTTCCGCACCACCGCGCCCGGCGTGCGCCTGTCCCAGCGGCTGCGTGAAAAGCATCCCGAGGAAATGACGGTCGTCCTCCAGCACCAGTTCTGGGATCTGAACGTCAGCGACCATTCTTTCGAGGTCGGCCTGTCCTTTTCGGGCGTGCCGGAGCGGCTGCTGGTGCCGTTCGATTCGATTACGACCTTCTTCGACCCGTCCGTGCAGTTCGGCCTGAAATTCGAGACGCAGGAGGCGCTCGACAACGCGGTCGCGGCCGAACCCGTACCCGCCGGCGGCAAGGCTCCGCGGGGCGCGGGCTCCGAACCGGCGGTGGCTGCCCCCGTCGCCACGCTGCCGGCCAAGGTGACCCCGGCCGGCGTGCCTGCCCTCAAGCTGAAGCCGCAGGAAAACGAAGCCGAGCCCGCCGCCAAGGCTGCCGGCAAGAACGCCCCGAAGACTGGTGAAACGGGCGAGGCTGAGGATGGCGGCAGCGCCCAGGTCGTCAGCCTCGACGCTTTCCGCAAGAAGACCTGACGGCGACATCATGACCGCGACGCGCACCGAAACCGATTCCTTCGGGCAGATTGCCGTACCCGCCGATCGCTACTGGGGCGCGCAGACCCAGCGTTCGCTCGAGAATTTTCGCATCGGCGGTGAACGCGAGCGCATGCCGCTGCCGCTGATCCATGCGCTGGTGCTGGTCAAGAAGGCCGCCGCCCGCGTCAATGCGGGTCTCGACCTCGTCGAACCGCGCATCGCAGACGCCATCGCGCAGGCCGCCGACGAGGCGCTGTCGGGCAAGTTCGACGGGCATTTCCCGCTCGTCGTCTGGCAGACCGGTTCTGGTACCCAGACCAATATGAACGTCAACGAGGTGCTGGCGAATCGCGCCAACGAGTTGCTCGGCGTCGGCCTCGGCGCGAAGAGCCCGGTCCACCCCAACGACCACGTCAATCGCGGCCAGTCCTCGAACGACTGCTTCCCGACCGCGATGCATATCGCAGCCGTGCTGGAAATCTCGCGCCTGCTGCTGCCCAATTTGCGCGGGCTGGAAGCGGCGCTGAACGACAAGGCGGGCAGCTTCGCGAAACTCGTCAAGATCGGCCGCACTCATTTGCAGGATGCGACGCCGGTCACGCTCGGCCAGGAGTTTTCCGGCTATGTCGCGCAGCTCCAGCTCGGCATCGGCCGCATCGAGGCGATGCTCGGCGGCCTCTGCGCGCTCGCCCAGGGCGGCACGGCGGTCGGCACCGGCCTCAACACCCATCCCGATTTCGCGGTTCTGTTCGCAGCCGAAGTGACGAGCCTGACCGGCCTCCCCTTCCGCACCGCCGACAACAAGTTCGAGGCGCTCGCCAGTCATGGTGCGCTCGCGGCCGCCCATGGCGCGCTGGCGGCGCTGGCGTCGGACCTGTTCAAGATCGCCAGCGACATCCGCCTGATGGGCTCGGGGCCGCGCTCTGGTCTCGGCGAAATCGGCCTGCCCGAGAACGAGCCGGGCTCCTCGATCATGCCCGGCAAGGTCAATCCGACGCAGGCCGAGGCGCTGACCATGGTGGCCACCCAGGTCCACGGTAACCAGGCCACGATCGGCTTCGCCGCCGCCCAGGGCCATTTCGAACTCAACGTCTTCAAGCCGGTGATCGCGAGCGCTTTCCTGCAATCGGTCCGGCTGCTGGCCGACGCCGCCGACAGCTTCCGCCAGCATTGCGTCGAGGGCATCGTGCCCAATGAGGATCGTCTCGCCGAACTGCTCTCGCGCTCGCTGATGCTGGTGACGGCGCTTGCCCCGTCGATCGGCTACGACAAGGCATCCGCGATCGCCAAGGCCGCCCATCACAACGGCACGACCCTGCGCGAGGAAGCCCTGCGCGCCGGCGTCGAGCCCGCATTGTTCGACGCAACCGTGCGGCCCGAGCTGATGCTCGGCCCCGCCTGAGGCAAGCGGGCGATGGCCGAGATCATCAATCTGCGCCGCGCCCGCAAGCAGCGCGCGCGGCAGGATGCGGATGCGCAAGCCCAGCAGAACCGGATCAGCTTCGGCCGCACGAAGGCCGAGCGCAGCCTGACCGACGCCGAGCGCGACAAGGCGTCCCTCGCGCTGGACGGCCATCGCCTCGAAAAGGGCGACGGGGATGGGCGCGGGCGATGAGCGCCGAGCGCAAGCGCTCGCTCTCGATCGCCGGCCACCGCACCAGCGTCTCGCTGGAGGAGCCGTTCTGGACGGCGCTGAAGGACATCGCCGCACAGGACGACCGCAAGCTCGCCGGCCTGATCGCCGAGATCGATTCACGGCGCGGGGCGAACAACCTGTCTTCGGCTCTGCGCCTGTATGCGCTGGCGCATTACCGGAAGCTGGCGACTGAGAAGCGCCCGGACATCTCTCGCTCTGCCTGAATCCCCGTGAGAGTCATCCCGGACAAGCCGCGCAGCGGCGCCGATCCGGGATCCATTCCTGAACCTTCTGCTGGAGAGGTTCAGGAATGGATCCCGGGTCTCCGCTTCGCTACGCCCGGGATGACCGCGTCGGTGCGAGTTGAAAGAAAACACGATAAGTCAATCTATTCAGAGTTTTGAGAGCCGCGATTGAAGCATCTCCACAGCCCGTTGAATCAAGCCGGCAGGAACTTGAATCAATTCGGCTGGACGCTGCGCGACAACGGGCGCGGCACGGATTCGATCTCGACCGGCGGCGCCAGCGCCGGAGCCTCGCCGCCCGGCGTCGCTGACTGCGGAACCTGATCCGGCAGGCCTGTTCGCGGCGCGCCCTGAAGGATCAGCGCGCCCGGCTGCGGCGCGAGTTGCTGCTGGGCTGCGGCCCGGGCGCGCGCCCGCTCCTCGGCCTCTGCACGGCGACGCGCCTCCTGCTCCTGACGCAACTCCTCGATCCGCCTGGCCTCCTCGATGCGCCGTTCCTCAACGGCGCGGCGGGCCTCCTCGACGCGCCGCTGTTCCTCGGCACGCTTCTCTTCCGTCAGCCGGCGCGCCTCCTCGACGCGTCGCGCCTCCTCCGCCCGCTTCTCCTCGGCGATCCGGCGTTCCTCCTCCGCCTTGACGAATTCGGCCAGCTTGCGCTCGTTCTCGCGCGTCTCGCGCTCGGCCCGCAGCCGGCGCGAATTGGCGGCCCGCTCGCGCGCATCGGCCTCGAAAGCCTCGACGCGCTCGATCTCGCGCGCCAGCGACCGGGCCGCCACCGCGTTCGAGAGCGCCCCGACATCGGTTTCGCGCTGGAGACCCGATAGCGGCCCACGCCAGGCGACGCCGATTTGCGGCGCGTCGCCCGGCCAGTCCTTGGGCAGGCGTCCCAGCGGACGCAGCGAGAGCCTGACATCGGCGCTGAGCGCGCGCAGATCGACCAGTCCGCTCGCCTCGGCGCGCAAGCCGTTGCGCTCGAAGCCGAAGGGTTGCAGTCGCGCCAGCCCGCCCGCCAGCGTGAACGGCACGGCGACATCGCCCAGCGCCCAGGCGGCCTTGTCGAGCGCCTCGCCGAGCCGCCCCTGCAGCCGCTCCGTCTCGCTCTCGGAGGCATCCTCTCCGGTGGCGGCGATCACGCGCGAATAGGCGGCCGGATCGAATCGCGCGAGGCTCGCGCCGGTCAGGTCGAGCGTGCCGGCGCCGCCGAGTCCGGCGATCAGCCGGGCCGGGCTCTCGCCAGAGCCGCCAGCCTCGATCCGTCCGGAGACCTTGCCGGTCAGGCTGCCCTTGGTCAGCGCCGTCAGATCCAGCCCGGTCCACTGCATGCGGCCCGACAATTGCGCCAACCCGCCCTCGCGTCGCATCGACAGCCGCCCGGCGACCTGCCCGCCGCCATAGGCGCCGGCCACATCCTCGAGGCCCGCGCCATCGCGATCGGCCTGGAGCGTGAAACGCGCATCGCGCAGCAAAAACCCGTCAGCGATCGTCAGCCCGCCCGTTTCGATTGCGAGCTTGACGTCGCCAAGCCCGACGGCCGGTCCAAAACGCGCCGCCGACCACGCCGCGCCCGGCGTCGCCGGCCCCGCGCCCAGCGCTCCGCCGAGCACATTGCGAAGGTCGACGCCGGGCAGCGACAGCCGCCCCGACAGCCCGCCCTCCCGCGCCAGCACGAGCGAGCCGCGTGCACTCGCGCCGCCGAGATTGGCGACGAGATCGTCGAGCGCGATCGCCTCGGTGGTGAAGCCGATCCGGCTGTTGGCGTCGAAGAGCCCGTCCGGCAGCAGCCGCGCGGGCCCTTCCGGCAGGATCTGTCCCGGCCGGTCCGCCAGCATCGTCAGCCGCGACGGGGCGACGCCGTCGCCTTCCAGCACCAGCGACAGCCCCGGACCGGCAAGCGAGGCGGCCAGCCGCCCGGGTCCGCGCTCGAGCAACAGCCGGCCCGCTCCGCCGAGCTGCGGCTGCGGCAGGCCCAGAGCCGCAAAGACCTGACGGCGCTCGGCGAGATCGAAGCGCAGGGTAGCGTCGCTCCAGACGCCGTCCCGGTCGATGCGCCCGTCGAGCGCGAGCTTTCCGGCTTGCGCCGTCCCCTCGACCACGACGGCCGTCTCGGCCGAGGGCGCTCGCGTCAGGCGGTAATTCGTGTCCAGCCGCGACAGCCCATCGCCGACGCGCGCCAGCGCCTGCCGGAGAGTCTCGGGCAGGACCGGCCCCGCCAGCGCCACCAGCGTCTCGAAGCGCGGCGCCCGGATGCGGCCCGAAATCTCGCCGCCTTCCGCCAGCAGCGCGCCCGTCCCGGTCACGGAAACGCCACCGAAACCGTCGATGGCGAGCCGGTTAAGCCGCCAGATCGTGCCGTCGCGGCGCAAATCGAGACTCGCCGAACCGCGCGGCGCATTGCGAAAACGCGCATTGGTCAGCGACAGATCGAGCGCCAGATTGCGCCCCCCGACGAGGCCCGCCAGGCTCTCGGCCGGAGGTAGCGTATTGAGGTCGAGCCCGTTCAGCGTCAGCTTCGCCGCGATCCGCTCCGGCACCATGTCGCCGGAGCCCTCCAGCCGGATGCCCGAGGAGCCCGTCAACAGCAGCCGCTCGAAACCGATGCGCCCGCCATCCCATGCGCCGACGGCCTCGGCGTCGATCTGACCCAAGCTGGCGACAAGATCGGCCAGCGCGGGATCGAGTCCGGCGCGCGCCAGCACCAGCGCGACGCGGCGCGAATCCTCGGCCTTCAGGTTGAGGCGGCCAGCCAGCCCCTTGTCGTCGGCCGCGCCCGTGACCCCGATCAGCGCGCCGGCGACCCGCATCGAGGCGGCAGCGCCGCTCAAGCCGTTGTCGTCGAGCCGGCCACGCATGGCAAAGGCGGAAAAGTCCTCGCCGCGCCAGATCACCTGATCGAGATCGAGGCTGATCTCGAAGGCGCCGGGCAAGGCCGTCAGCGCCCGCTCGAAGCCTGCCCGCTCGCCCAGCGCACCGGCCAAGACGTCGGCATCGAGCCGGCGCGCACGCAAGGCGAGAGACCCCGTCCCGACCGCCGGCATGAACTGGCCTTCGCCTTCCAGCTTGGCCGCGCCGCCGCCGATGTCGAGGGTGAGGCCGGTGAGGTCGAACTGTCGCGCGCCGCCGCTGACCCGCCCGGCAAGACTGATCGCGCCACCCGGCGACAGCGTGAACGCGCCGTCCAACCCGAGCCCGACGCCAGCCTTGGTCTCAGGCAGCAGAAACGAGCCGTCGAAACCGACCTGAATCGTCTCACCCGTGATCGAGCCCTTGGCGCGCAGCTTGCCGTCGGGTTCCAGCGCGCCGGTCGACAGCCGCATCGACGCGCCGGCCACCTCGCCCTCGGCCCGCCATGGCCCGGCGAGGCTGACGGCCGAAAGCTCCGCGGCGATCGGCGCGACCGTCACCGCGTCCTTGCCGGGCTCGCGCAAGACCAGGGCCGAGCGGCGCAGGGTAAGCTTGTCGAGGCTGGTTTGCGCCGGCAGGCCCGTTCCCGTCCGGGCGGGGAGCTTCACCGCGCCCGTCTCGTCGAGCACGGCCGTCAGGGTCGCACCCTCGGCCTCGGCATGGGAAAAGCGGAACTCGCCGCGCGCCAGCGCCGAGAGCGCCAGTTCGACATTGAGCTGTTCGATCGCGACCGAGCTTTCGGCGTCGCCTGCCCCGCCGATGCGGACATTGGCCAGCGCCAGACGCGGCGACGGCAGCAGGCGCAAGCCGATGCCGCCGGCGACCTGGGTCTCGACGCCGAGCACTGTCGTCAGCCGTGCTTCGATCTGCGGACGAAAACCTCGCCAGTCGACGAAGCCAGGCCCGATCAGGGCAGCCAGCAGGCTCAGCACGAGCAGGCCGGCCAGGACTGTCAGGCTTTCACGCACTGGCTGGCTTGTTCCTCAACATCGCGGATCATACCGGATCATGCCGTCAAGTCGCGGCAAGATCACGACATTTCAAGAATGCGGCCCGCACTTTGCCGCCACGCCGGTCACGAAACAAAGATCTTGCCAGGATTGAGGATGTTCCGCGGGTCGAGCGAGCGCTTCAGCAGCCGCATCACCGCGACGGCCGGCGCACCGTGCTCGGCTTCGAGATATTTGCCCTTCTTCTGGCCGAGACCGTGCTCGCCGGTGCAGGTGCCGCCCATGGCCAGCGCCCGCTTGACCAGCCGATCGATGAAGGCCTGGCAGCGCTCGACCTCGTCTGGGTCAGCGAGGTCGACGATCGGCTGGGTGTGGAAATTGCCGTCGCCGACATGGCCCGCGATCGGCGCGATCAGACCGCTCGCCTCGATGTCGCGCTTGGTCTCCTCGACGCATTCGGCGAGCTGCGAGATCGGCACGCAGACATCCGTCGCGACGGAATCGAAGCCCGGACGCAGAGCCTTGGCCGCCCAATAGGCATCATGGCGCGCCTGCCAGAGTTTTGTCCGGTCCTCGGCCCTGGTCGCCCAGTCGAAGGGACCGCCGCCATATTCGGCTGCGATCTCGCCGAAGCGTTCGGCCTGCTCCTTCACGCCGGCCTCGGAGCCGTGGAACTCGACGAAAAGCATCGTGGTCTCCGGCAGCCCGAGCTTGGAGTGCAGGTTGACGCCGCGGATCATGACGTCGTCCATCAACTCGATGCGCGCCACCGGCAGGCCGGTCTGGATGGTCGCGATCGCAGTGTCGCAGGCCGCCTTGACGGACGGGAACGCGCACACGCCGGCCGAGATCGCCTCGGGGATACCGTGCAGCTTGAGCGTGATCTCGGTGATGACGCCGAGCGTGCCCTCGGAGCCGACCAGAAGCCGCGTCAGATCGTAACCGGCCGAGGTCTTGCGCGCCCGGGTGGACGTCTTGACGATCGAGCCGTCGGCCATCACGGCGGTCAGCGCCAGCACGTTGTCCTTCATCGTGCCATAGCGCACCGCATTGGTGCCCGAGGCCCGCGTCGCCGCCATGCCGCCGATCGAGGCGTCGGCGCCGGGGTCGATCGGGAACATCAGGCCCTGGTCGCGCAGATGCTCGTTGAGTTCCTTGCGGGTGACGCCGGCCTCGACCGTGCAGTCGAGATCCTCGGCATGCACCGCGACGACACGTTTCATCATGCTCATATCGATGCAGACGCCGCCGAAGACGGCGTTGACATGGCCCTCCAGCGACGTGCCGGTGCCAAATGCGATGATCGGCACGCCGTGGGCGCCGCAAAGCTTCACGATCTCCGAGACTTCCTGCGTGTTCTGCGGGAAGACGACCGCGTCAGGCGGCATGTTCGGGATCCAGGTCAGGGTGTGGCCATGCTGCTGGCGCACCGCTAGGCTGGTGACCAGCCGGTTGCCGAACGAAGCAGCCAGCGCGCGCGTCACCGCCAGGACCGCGTCGGGAGAAGGCGGCAGGGTTGCGACGGAAGCAGGGGCGTCATGAAGTGCGGCGAAGGGCAAGCTCATTGTCATGATCCGGTTTTGGCGCTTAACTTGTAAATCGATGATCTCGCAACAACGCGTAGCCACTGGCTGACGCGGGTTTGCGTTTCTGTTTTTCGTTGTCCTGCCTGTCACGGGCGGCGGCAAGCATTATCGACGCAGGGTAGACCATGCAGGCAGGGAATGCGCGGCCGCGGCGATCATGGCGCGCATCGGTGGCATCACCAATCTGCGAGCCCGCGCCTGGGCCGGCACGCGATATGAGGAGGCGGCCATGAAAGACGATATCCGCGCTCCGGCGCTGTTCTTCGCACCCTTCGTCTCGTCGGCTATGCACGTCGAGCCTCAATGGATCGATTATAACGGCCACCTGAACATGGCCTATTACCATGTGCTGTTCGACCGGGCGGTCGATGAGGTGTTTTCGCTGGTGGGTCTGAACCAGGAGTATGTCGAGACCCGCCACGCCTCCTTCTTCGCTGCCGAGTGCCACATCCTCTACAAGCGCGAACTGACGCCGGGCGATACCGTACGGGTCACCGCGCAACTTGTCGCCTTCGACGACAAGCGGCTGCACTACTATCTCGAAATGCGCCACGCCACCGAAGGCTGGCTCGCCGCGACCAGCGAGAACCTGTCGCTGCATGTCGATATGGTCAGCCGCAAGGTCGAGCCGTTCCCGGCCGATATCCTGGCGAACCTCGCGCTGATGAAGGCCGCCCACAGCATGATGCCGCTGCCGGCCACGATCGGCCGGATCATCGGCATGCCCCGCAAGACCGCGATCACGGTCGAGGGCATGACCGGCGAACGCGAGACCGAAACGCGGCACTGAGCCCGAAGCGCTCGCCCCTACCTAAACGGCTCGCGAGACCCTAGTTGCATCCGATCGACTTCAGCGATCGGAACACAGCTCATGGTCAAGGCAGTTTGGAACGGCGCCGTCATCGCGCAATCGGACGACACCGTGGTCGTCGAAGGCAATCACTATTTTCCGCCGGACGCGATCAAGACGGAGCTGTTCAAGCCCAGCGACACCACCTCCGTCTGCGGGTGGAAGGGCACGGCGAATTATCATTCGGTCGTGGTCGACGGAAAGGAAAACCGCGACGCCGCCTGGTATTACGCCGATCCGAAGTCGGCGGCCGCCAACATCAAGGGCCGGATCGCCTTCTGGAAGGGCGTGCAGGTCGGCTGAGCCGGCAACAGGCGAGGCTTCAGGCTGCCCGGCGCAGCGTCGCCAGAACCGCATAGCCGCGATAAAGCGGCGTCGTTCGATCGAGTGCGCCTGCCGCCAGCGCGACCTCGCCGAGCACGGCCGCCAGATCGCCGCGCGGCGTGACGTGGAACAGCGCCAGCCAGCGGTTCAGCACTGTCCTGAATGGTGCGGGCAAACCTGACTGGTCGCCGAAATCCACGATATGCAGCGCCCCACCCGGCGAAAGCCGCCGCAGCGCCTCCTCGACGACGGCGCGCCAGGGCGGGATCATCGAAAGCGCATAGGAGATTACGATCCGGTCGAAACCCGCGCGGTCGAAGAGCGCCTGCGGGTCGAAGCCCGTCGCATCCGCCTGCCGCAGCACGATCCGCCTGTCGAGACCTGCCTTCTCCACGGCTACCCGCGCCGTCGCCAGCATCTCGGCCGAGACATCGAGCCCGTAGCAGGGCCGGCCCGGATAGGCCTGCGCGATCTCGATCAGGTTGCGCCCCGTGCCGCAGCCGATTTCGAGGATTGTCCCGCCCACGGGCGGCGCAAGGCCCGCGATCAGTTCGTCGCGACCCAGCAGGTAGAACTTGCGGCTGGCGTCGTAGATGTGGCGCTGATGGCGGTACATCGCGTCCATCAGGCCCGCGGCCTCGCCGCTTGGCATGGTCGCGCTCACGCGGCCCGCTCCGGCAGGACGTAAAGATGGAAGGCGCCATAGATCGAGGAGCGGTCCTGCTCGCCGAGCTGCCGGCTGGTGGCCTCCTCGTAACGCCAGAGATCGAGGATCGCCGATGGCACACGACCGGGCAGCAGCCTTTCGTCGGCGGCGGTGCGGAAGATCACGCGCGCGCCGGGCCGGGCGGTGCGGGTGATCTGCGACCACAGCGCCGTCAGATCGGCATCGTTCATCCAGTCCTGCGCATCGAGCAGCACATAGGCGTCGCAGCTTTCGGCCGGCTGGCGCTCCAGAAAGGCGGTGATCGCACTCTGGTGGTAGGCGACGCGGCCCGCGCGCGCCTTCACGGCGGCGAAATTGCCGCGCTGCAGATAAGGCGGCAGCGCCTCGTCGGAGCCCGGTTCGTAGCCGCGCCCGAAGGCCTGCCGCGCGAAATAATTGGTCTTGAGATCGAACCCGCAAGCCAGCCGCTCGAGCCGCTGGCGCAGCGCTCCGCGAATGCCGTCATCGCCATCGGCCGCGAGCGCCTTGTACTGCGCCGGCGGGATGCCGAGCCCGTAGAGCGAGGCCGGCTGGCGTATCAGCCAGCGCACCAGCCGCTTGTCGAAGACAGGGGCGAGATGGCGATCGTACAGCACGCGCTGTTCGGCCATGTCGCGCGCCTTGAGCATGACACGCGGATCGCAGCCCAGCGCCCGGCCGAGCAGATGCCCTGCCCCGATGAAGCGGCCGAGCAGGCCGTAGCGGTAGAAATTGCGCGCGAACAGGCCAATCCGCCGCCGCCCGTCCAAGCCCCGCCCCTCCCAATAGGCCCGCGAGACCGGGTCGAGATGGGCCGCGATCTCGTGGTCGTAGAACGCCACGTTCTCGTGCGACTGCGCCTGCCCGAAAAAGCGCAGGAAATCCTCATGCGAGGTCATCCGGGCGAGCGCTGCGAGTTTTAGCCGCCCTAGCGCGATATGCGCTCCGTTCAGGTCGATCGCGCTGATCCTGGCAGGATCGCCAGTCAGATATGACAGGATGTTGCAGGAGCCCGATGCGATCGCGACGACATGGTCGTCGCCCTTCAACGCCAGCGCCTGCATGTCGACGACCGGGTCCTCCCAGATCTGCGGATAGACGAGGCCCGAAAAGGCCAGCGTGAACATCCGCTCCAGCACCCCCGCCTTCGAGAGCGGCTTGCTGCGATGGACCGCCGTGGTCAGCCCCGAGGTCGTCTCTCGCCGGACCGCGCGCGCGCTCTGCATGGCAAACCCCTGGTCGCCTCACTTTGATGGCGAGCCGACTAGAGGAGTCGCGTGACGGTTGGGTGACGCGCGGCTATTGCGCGGTGACGCCCGCCGCCTTGATCACCGGGGTCCATTTGTCCACTTCGGCGCGGACATGGGCTCCTAGCGCGGCGGGGGTCTGACCGGCATCGTCGGGGATGTCACAGCCGAGTTCGAGAAGACGGGCGCGGACATTGGCGTCGGCCAGGGCCGCGCGCCCGGCGGCGTTCAGCTTCTCGACGATGGCTGCCGGCGTGTCCTTCGGCGCGAAGATCGCGTTCCAGCCGACGGCCTGGAATTGCGGCAGGCCGCCCTCCGCGCTGGTCGGCACATCCTTGGCGACATCGAGGCGCTTCGGCGTGGCGACGACATAGGTCTTCAGCGCGGTGAGTTGCGGCACGATGCCGACCGATTGGTCGCAGACATAGTCGAGTTGCTTGGCGAGAAGCGCGTTCATCGCCGGGCCCGAGCCCCGGAACGGCACCTGCTGCACCGGCGCCTTGATCAGATAGTGGAAGTAGACGCAGGTCAGATGCGAGGTCGAGCCGATGCCGCCATGTCCGTAATTGTACTTGCCCGGATTAGCCTGCAGCAGCGCCACGAACTCCTGGAACGTGTTGGCCGGGAAGTCCTTATGCGCGGAGATCAGCATCGGCGTGCCGGCGGTGTTCATCACCGGCGCAAAATCGGTGCGCGGATCATAGGCGAGGTTGGGATAGAGGCCCACCGACGCCGAATGCGTGCCGAGATTGCCCATCATGATGGTGTAGCCGTCGGGCGTCGCCCGCGAGACCCGCAGCGAGCCGGTGGTGCCGCCCGCGCCCGCGACGTTCTCGACGATGACCGACTGTCCGAGCGTGCGACCCATATGGTCGGAGACGATCCGGGCGATGACGTCGGTCGGACCGCCCGCCGCGAAGGGCACGATCATGGTGATCGAACGCGCGGGATAGGTCTGGGCCATGGCCGGCAGGGCAAGCCCCAAGGCGGCAAGAAGCCCGATGATGAAGCGCTGCATGAAAATCCTCCCTTGTGCGGCCGTCGCTTTCGTTGCGATCTGGCGATCTTGTATCGTCGCCACGATGCAGCAGGCGCAGCCCTGACGGCAATGCTCCGGAGATCGATTTGATGAAGACCTACTCTATCGCGGCCATTCCCGGCGATGGCATCGGCGTCGAGGTCATCGCGGCCGGCGTCGAGGTGCTGCAGGCGCTTGCCGCGCGCGACGGCTCTTTCGGTTTCCGCTTCGACCATTTCGACTGGGGCTCGGACTACTACAAACGCACCGGGCTGATGATGCCGGACGATGGCCGCGAGCAGATCAAGGGCCATGACGCGATCTTCTTCGGCGCAGTCGGCGCGCCCGACGTGCCCGACCATGTCACGCTCTGGGGCCTGCGGCTCGCGATCTGCCAGCCCTTCGACCAATACGCCAATGTCCGCCCGACCCGGGTGCTACCCGGCATCACCTCGCCGTTGCGCTCGGTCTCCGGCCCGGAGCTCGACTGGGTGATCGTGCGCGAAAACTCCGAGGGCGAATATGCCGGCGTCGGCGGGCGCGTCCACAAGGGCTTCCCCGAGGAGGTCGCGACCGACGTCTCGATGATGACGCGCGCCGGCGTCGCCCGCATCATCCGCTACGCCTTCAAGCTGGCGCGGTCGCGGCCGCGCAAGCTGCTGACCGTCGTGACCAAATCGAACGCCCAGCGCCACGCGATGGTGATGTGGGACGAGATCGCCGCCGAAGTCGCGGCCGAATTCCCCGACGTGACCTGGGACAAGATGCTGGTCGACGCCATGACCATGCGCATGGTGATCAGGCCGGGCAGCATCGACACCGTCGTCGCGACCAACCTCCACGCCGACATCCTCTCGGATCTCGCCGCCGCGCTCGCCGGCTCTCTCGGCATCGCGCCGACCGCAAACCTCAACCCCGAGCGCGCCTTCCCTTCGATGTTCGAGCCGATCCATGGTTCGGCCTTCGATATCGCCGGCAAGGGCATCGCCAACCCGATCGGCACCTTCTGGACCGCGACGATGATGCTCGACCATCTCGGCGAGCCGGCAGCGTCCGCCCGGCTGATGCGCGCGATCGAGCGCGTCACGGCAGATGCCGCCTTCCATACGCCCGACCTTGGCGGAAGTGCGACGACACGGCAGGTCACCGACGCCGTCATCGCCGCGATCGCCGGCGACAACGCCTGAACAGGATCGTGAACGCAGTTGAGCGCGCCGCAGGCTGAAAATCCCGGCGCATCGTACCATATTGCACCCTGGACTGGAGTTCGCGGCCTGCTCGGCCGCATCACGCAAGGGAGGGCGCAATGGGCCTGATGAGCATGTTCGGCGCGGACAAGGAGAAGAAGCCGGAGGAGCACTTCCCCTTCGAACTCACCGATGCGCAATGGCGCGAGAAGTTGACGCCCGAGCAGTACCGCGTGCTGCGCGGCCACGGCACCGAGCGCCCCGGCTCATGCGCGCTGAACTACGAGAAGCGCGCCGGCACGTTCTCCTGCGTCGGCTGCGGGCAGAAGCTGTTCAAGTCGGGCAAGAAGTTTGAGAGCGGCACCGGCTGGCCGAGCTTCGACCAGCCGCTCGAAGGCGCTGTCGGCATCACCGAGGACCGCAGCCATTTCATGACCCGCACCGAGGTTCACTGCGCCAATTGCGGCGGCCATCTCGGCCACGTCTTTCCCGATGGCCCGCCCCCGACCGGGCAGCGCTACTGCATCAACGGCGTCGTCATGGATTTCGAGCCGGCCACCGGCGAGAGCGCTTCATGACGACGCGCCGGACGCTTCTCGCGACGTTTGGCCTCGCCCTCGGGCTTGGCGCGGCCACGCTGTTTGGTCTCTCCGGGCAGGCCCCCGCCCAGCAGGCGAAACCCGTCCCGGCGGCGACCGCGACGGCGGTCTTCGCGGGCGGCTGCTTCTGGTGCATGGAGCCGCCTTTCGACGCGTTGCCGGGCGTGATCTCGACGACCTCCGGCTACACTGCGGGCAACACCACGGACCCGACCTACAAGGAGGTTTCGTCCGGCAAGACCGGCCATACCGAAGCGATGAAGATCGTCTACGACCCGGCCAAGGTGTCCTATGAGAAGCTGCTCTATGTGTTCTGGCGCAACCACGACCCGCTGACCGCCAACGGCCAGTTCTGCGACAAGGGCAACCAGTACCGCGCCGGGATCTATTACGGCTCGGAAGCCGAGAAGAAGCTCGCCGAGGCCTCGAAGGCCGAGATCGAGAAATCAGGCCGCTTCAAGACGAAGATCACCACCGAGATCGTGGCGCAGACGGCGTTCTACCCGGCCGAGGACTATCATCAGGATTATTACCAGAAGAACCCGATCCGCTACAAAATCTACCGCGGCAGCTGCGGTCGCGACTCGCGCCTGAATGAGCTCTGGGGCGCGGAAGCAGGCGGCGGCGCACATTCCTGAAGAGCGCTGCTTTTTGCTCGAAACCACGGCGTCATCCTGGACAAGCCGCGCAGCGGCGCAGATCCGGGATCCATCGTAAGGCACCATTCGTGCTCTATGATGGATCCCGGTACGACCTTCGGTCGCCCAGGATGACGGCGAGTGGTTCCGACCTCAATCAACAAGCATGACGCCGGGACGACGCGCTTTGGCGCGTCATTTCGGAATCTCGATGACATAGACCGCCTTGTTGCCGACAGTGCCGGTGTGCAGGCAGACCACGCGCGCCCGGCGTTTGCCGGCAGCGTCCTCGATCGCGGCCCAGGCGATGTATTCCGACGAGACGTACTGGCTGCCGACCTTCCGGTCGAAACGGTTCTCATGCAGGCTGTCGCCGCGCTCGAGCTTCATCGATTTGAGGCTGCCGCCCTCGCTCCTGGAGTCGGCCATGGCGAGATTCTCGCAGTCGCGCAGCGGGTCCGGCGCGGGCCTGGGCTGGGCCAGCGCAACCGCAGGCATGACGATCCCGAAAAGACCGACCAGTGTGTAGTGGCGAAAATTCATGGCGAGACCCGCTGGACGCCCGCATCGTCGCGGACGGCCTCACCATGCGTCAGGGGGCAAGACACCACAATCCCACTGGACAAGTCGCGCCGAACGACGCGCAATCTGCTGTCCGACGCCCTATATTGCGACGAGAACGAATCACGATCGAACGTAGCGCCTCTTGTCCGACCACAGCACCACCTCCGCTCCCCTGCCCCGCCCCGGCGGCCTTGCCGCGCGCGCGGCGGCGCAGCCTTCAGCGGGATATCTCTCGGGCCTGAACCCGGAGCAGCGTCAGGCTGTCGAGGCGACGGACGGGCCCGTGCTGGTTCTGGCCGGCGCCGGCACCGGCAAGACCCGCGTGCTCACCACCCGCATCGCGCATCTGATAGCGACCAACCGCGCCTACCCCTCGCAGATTCTGTCGGTGACCTTCACCAACAAGGCCGCCCGCGAGATGAAGGAGCGCATCGCCCATCTTGTCGGCCCGGTCGCCGAGGGCATGCCGTGGCTCGGCACCTTCCACTCGATCTCGGCCAAGATCCTGCGCCGCCACGCCGAACTGCTTGATCTGCGCTCCGATTTCACCATCCTCGACACCGACGACCAGATCCGTCTGATGAAGCAGGTGATCGCGGCCGAAGGCATCGACGAGAAGCGCTGGCCCGGCCGCATGCTGGCGGGCTTCATCGACTCGTGGAAGAACCGCGGGCTTTCCCCCAAGGACGTGCCACCCGGCGAGGCCAGCGTCTTCGCACATGGCAAGGGCGGCAAGCTCTATGCCGCCTATCAGGACAGGCTCAGGACGCTGAACGCCGTCGATTTCGGCGATCTCCTGCTGCACTGCCTGACGCTGTTTCGCGAGCATGCCGACGTGCTCGCCGTTTATCACGAGCGCTTCCGCTACATCCTCGTCGACGAGTATCAGGACACCAACACCGCCCAGTATCTCTGGCTCAGGCTGCTCGCTCAAGGGCGGCGCAACATCGCCTGCGTCGGCGACGACGACCAGTCGATCTATGGCTGGCGCGGCGCGGAAGTGGATAACATCCTGCGCTTCGAGCATGATTTTCCAGGCAGCACGGTGGTCCGGCTGGAGCGCAACTACCGCTCGACCGGGCACATTCTCGCCACCGCCTCGAAGCTGATCGCGCGCAACGAGGGCCGCCTCGGCAAGACGCTGCGCACCGAGGACGTCGCCGGCGAGAAGGTCACCATCACCGGCGCCTGGGACAGCCAGGAGGAAGCCCGTCTCATCACCGACGAGATCGAGGCGATGCAGTCGAGAGGCGAGAACCTCGCCGAGATCGCCGTGCTCGTCCGCATTTCCGCGCAGATGCGCGAACTGGAAGAGCGCTTCGTCCAGACCGGCGTGCCCTATCGCGTCATCGGCGGCCCGCGTTTCTACGAGCGCGCCGAAATCCGCGACGCCATGGCCTATCTGCGCTGTGTGGTCTCGCCAACCGACGATCTCGCCTTCGAGCGCATCGTCAACCAGCCCAAGCGCGGGCTCGGCGACGCGACCGTCCAGATCCTGCACAACCACGCCCGCGCCAGCCAAATCTCGCTGCTGCAATCGGCCCGCATGGTGGTCGAGAGCGACGAGCTCAAGCCCAAGGCCCGCACCACCCTGCGTGAACTGGTTCAGGCCTTCGCCCGCTGGTCGCAGCGCGCTGAACATATGCCGCAGGGCGAACTCGCCGAACTCGTGCTGGAGGAAAGCGGCTACACCGAGATGTGGCAGAAGGACCGCTCGGCCGACGCCGCCGGCCGGCTTGAAAACCTGAAGGAGCTGGTGCGCTCGCTCGACGAATTCCCCGACCTGCCGGCCTTCCTCGAACACGTCTCGCTGGTGATGGACACCGACACGGGTGAAAACGCCGCCCGCGTGTCGATCATGACGCTCCACGGCGCAAAAGGGCTGGAATTCGACACCGTCTTCCTGCCCGGCTGGGAGGAGGGCCTGTTTCCGAACCAGCGCGCGCTCGACGAGAGCGGCCGCGCGGGCCTCGAAGAAGAGCGCCGCCTCGCCCATGTCGGCCTGACCCGCGCCCGCAAGCGGCTGAAGCTTTATTTCGCCTCGAACCGCCGGATTCACGGCCTCTGGCAATCGAGCCTGCCCTCGCGCTTCATCGACGAACTGCCGGAGGAGCATGTCGAGGTCGTCCAGGCGGCTTCCAACTACTCGCAGGGCGGCTATGGCGCCTCGCGTTTCGACCGCATGGAAAGCTTCGGTTCCAGCTACAACACGCCCGGCTGGCAGCGCGCGCAGGAGAACAAGGCGAAAGCCTCCGGCGGAGGCTTCTCCGACAGCGGCGGACGCAGCGGCTTCAACGCGGGCGGCTTTGGCGTAGTCAAGCGCGGCCCGGTCCAGATCGAAGGCGAACTCACCGCCAAATCCTCGGGCTCATCGGCCTATGACGCGGGCGCGCGCGTCTTCCACATCAAATTCGGCCCCGGCTCGGTCGCCAGCGTCGACGGCAACAAGCTGACGGTCGATTTCGACAAGGCCGGTCGGAAGATGGTGCTGGATAGTTTTGTGCAGAAGGCGGGGTGACTCGTTGAGTTCTTGTGAGGTGCGGGGACAACTCAAACAGCACGCAAAACAAAACGGGAACATCATTTAGGCTGAAGCCTTCTGACGATATATGGATCGGGTCAGATGCGAATCAGCAGGTTCCGATGCTCACGAACAGCCGCGATATTATTCGCCGCCTCGAACGAGAGGGGTTCGTACTCAAGGCCGTGCGGGGCTCCCACCACAAGTTCGTGCATGCAGCAACCAAACGCATGGCGATTGTCGTCCATCCCAAGCGGGACATTCCCATCGGCACTGTCCATGGCATATACAAGGACGCTGGTTGGGAACGAGACTGAGCAAAGGTCGCCATGCGACATTACATTGCAGTCGTCCATAAGGACGAAACATCATGCTTCGGCGTGCAGTTTCCCGATGTGAAGGGCGTGTTCACCGCTGGAGACACGCTCGATGATGCGTTTCAGCAAGCACGTGAGGTTCTGGAGTTTGCAGCCGAAAGCTGGTCCGAAGACACCGCCTCGGAATTTCCCGAACCACGAAGCATAGACGAATTGCGACGCGACCCCGATTTTCTGGAGGCCTCGCAAGACGCGATCCTGATGGCAGTTCCGTTCGAGCCGGCACCCGTGCGCCTCGCCGCCGAGTAATTTGACCCACTACGTCGCCATCATCGAGGACGCAGGCCCCGACTTCGCCGTCGGCGTCTGGTTTCCTGATCTGCCCGGCTGCTTTTCGGCCGGCGACACGCTCGATGAAGCACTCGTTAACGCGCCAGAAGCCGTAGCGCTTTGGTTTGAAGACATCGAAGCCGAAGGTCGAATGGTTCCCCGGGCTCGCACGCCGAGCGAACTCAAGGCCGATCCCGAGATCGCCGCCGATATGGCGAAATATGCCATCGCGCTGATCCCGGCTCCGGATGTCGCGCTTCAACCGGCGGCAGAATAGCTCCCCAACCTCTCCGTCATTACGGACAAGCCGCGAAAGCGGCGGCGATCCGGAATCCATCACAAAGCGCTGTAGTGCCTTGCGATGGATTCCGGGTCTCCGCTTCGCTGCGCCCGGAATGATGGCTCTACAGCACCGACGGCCGTCCCCTCACCGCCCATCCCTTGCCCGAAACGCCGCCCGCGCCTTTTCCACCTGCGCGTAATAGGTTTCCGCCCAGACCCAGACGCCGCAGAACGCGGCCGTGAGCTCGCTGCCGAGTTCCGTCAGCGCATAGTCGACATGGGGCGGGATCACCGGATGGACGGTGCGGGTGATCAGCCCGTCGCATTCCATCTGGCGCACGGTTTTGGTCAGCATCTTCTGGCTGATGCCGCCGACGATCCGGCCGATCTGCGTGAAGCGCAGCGTGCCGTGCTCTTCCAGCGCCTCCAGGATCAGCATGGTCCATTTGTCGGCGACCTGCGCGATCACATCGCGCACCAGCGCCTCGACGGCCGGGCTGATTTCGGGATGCGACAGGCGGCCCTGCTCCTGCATCGCCGCGACCGCGGCGCGTATCGTCCCCATCTACACTCTCCTTTTGGTGCCTATAGAACTTTCAGGTGCCTTCTTTCGTTAGGAGAGCATCGCGCCTAGCTCTGTGCAGCGCAACCACGACAGGCGCAATCGCGAAAGGACACGGGCGATGAACATCACAGGCAACACCATTCTCATCACCGGCGGCGGGTCCGGCATCGGCCGGGCGCTGGCCGAAGCGCTTCACGCCAGGGGCAATCAGGTCATCGTCTCCGGCCGGCGCGAAAAGCTGCTCGACGCGGTCACGCAGGCCAATCCCGGCATGGCCTCGCTGCTGCTCGACGTCCAGGACAAGGCCGACATCGAGGCCTTTGCCCGCAGCGCCGTCGAGCGCTTTCCGGCGCTCAACGTGCTGATCAACAATGCCGGCATCATGAAGGACGAGGACGTGACGGTCGCCGCCGAGCATCTCGCGGTCGCCGAGGAGACCATCGTCACCAACCTGCTTGGTCCGATCCGGCTCACGGCGACGCTGCTGCCGCATCTGCTGAAGCAGCCGAAGGCCACCGTGATGAACGTCTCGTCGGGCCTCGCCTTCGTGCCGCTGGCGGTCACGCCGACCTATTCCGCGACCAAGGCAGCGCTGCATTCCTTCTCGATGTCGCTGCGCCATCAACTCAGGGATACCGCAACGCAGGTGATCGAGCTCGCCCCGCCCTATGTGCAGACGGAGCTTCGCGGCCCCGAGCAGGCGGTCGATCCGCGCGCCATGCCGCTGGCCGCCTTCATCGCGGAGGTGATGACGATCCTCGAAACGCAGCCCGACACTTCGGAGGTCATCGTCGAGCCCTGCAGGCCGCTGCGCTTCGCGGCTGAAACCGGCAATCTGCCCGCCGTCTTCGCGCTGGTGAACAGCCTGCACTGACCGGGATCGGTCGTCATTCTCGGGCTTGCCCCGAGAATCTCCCGGCCAGAGGGCACTGGCTTCCGAAATGGTCGGGTCAAGTCCGACCACGACGCCCCTGGCCATCGCCGCCGGCCATGACAACTGGCGGCGAGCCTGCTAATCGCAGGCCATGCGTGAAGGTCTCCTGCCATCGACGGTCGCGACTGTCCTCGAACTCTCGACCTCGGGGGAGAAAGCGCGCGCGCTGACCGAGCTTCTGGGCGAGGTCTTCGACCCCACGGAGACCGCGATCTCGGCCTTCGAGATCGAGAGCGGCGTCACCACCCTCTCGCTCAACGCGCCGTGGAAGGTCGAGATCTATTTCGCTGTTCATCCCGACGAGGACGCCGTGCGCGACATGCTGCGGCCCATCGTCGGCGGGGTCATCGACACCACGCCCTTCACGACGGTGAACCAGCAGGACTGGGTCGCAGCCAGCCTCGACGGGCTGAAGCCCGTGCGCGCCGGCCGCGTCCTCGTCCATGGCGAGCATGACCGGGACGCGGTGCGGATCAACGATATCGGCATCGAGATTCCCGCCGCGCTCGCCTTCGGAACCGGCCATCACGGCACGACTGCAGGTTGCCTGCTCGCGCTCGACGCGGAACTGAAGCAGCGCCGCCCGCGCCATGCCATCGATGTCGGCACCGGCACCGGCATCCTCGCGCTGGCACTGGCCAAGCAGATCAAACGCAAGGTCGTCGCCGGCGACATCGATCTGGTCGCGGTAGAGGTCGCCGCGCACAACGCCCGCGTCAACCATGCTCCCCACGGGCTCGACCTCTATGTTGCGCCGGGCCTGCGCCACGCCAAGGCGAACCGCCCGGGCCATTTCGACCTCGTGTTCGCCAATATCCTGGCCGGGCCGCTGAAGCGGCTGGCTCCATCTATCGCGCGCGCCCTGTCGGATGACGGCACGGTGATCCTGTCGGGCCTGCTGGCGATGGATGTCGCCGGCGTGGTTTCGGTCTACCGGCATCAGGGGCTTTATCTCGCCCGCCGGTCGCTGCGCGAGGGCTGGGCCACGCTGGTCATGAAAAAAGGCGGCGCGGCCCCAAGACCACGCCGCCCTCGATAGGCAAATTGAAGTGCCGGCGGCTGCGATCCTGCGTCAGGCGGCCGGCATGGCGTAGGAGCGCAGCCTCCGTATCAGAAGCCGATTGGGCCGTACTTGGCTTCCGCCTCGGCCTGCATCGAGCGGGCGTCGTGCCAGACGGCGGAGGTGAACTTGGCGGTGTCGGCGACCCAGTCGTAGATGTGCTTGACGATGGCGATCATGACGATTGTCCTAGGGCTGTGCGGCGCGGCGCGTGGCTGCGCGCGAAATCCGGGTGAGAGCGATCAGCGATTGAACGGCAGCGCGGCGTCTTTGCTCAGTTCGGTATGCGGGAAACCGCCGAGCACGATCTCCGCCTCGTTGACGAGGTAGGAGCGGGCCCGCAATTCGCGCAGCGCGGAGCGGCGGCGGCTTTCCAGTATGGCGACGTAGAGCCGCTGGAAGAACGTCGTTTCGCTGGTCTTGACGGTGGTTTTCACAGCGGCTTCCGAAGCCAGCAGTGAGGCGGTGTTGTTCAGCAGATAAGTCACAGGTCCATCTCCTCATTCAAACGAAGGACAGTCCCGGTCGCTTCCTCGTTCTCTTATGCGACTAAAGTGGGGTCTTTTCGCACTTGCGAGAAGATGTTTTTGCAGGTGCGAGATATGCATGAAACGCATGCAATCCGTTTCATTTCGTTAACGTTTGCGTTTATCGCATAGCAATGAGGCAACGAGCCCAAAACGGAGGCCGCGCCAGCCTGCGCGGAAAGCAGGGCCAAATTCCGCTTTTGCGCTGGCCTTCGAATCGCGCAGGCGCAACGATGCGCCAATTCGCCCAGCCTGGACCGATCATGACCTCATCGCCTGCCTCTAGATCGCCTGCCCCCGCCTGCCGCTTCCAGTCCTTCTCCGAGCCGAGCAACCCGGCGCAGGTCGCGCCGCGGATCGCGGCCTTGCGCAGGGCGCTCGCCGCGCAGGGGCTGGACGGCTTCATCGTGCCCCGTGCCGACGAGCATCAGGGCGAATACGTCCCCGCCCATATGGCCCGCCTCGCCTGGCTGACCGGCTTCACCGGCTCGGCCGGCAGCGCCATCGTGCTCGCCGGCAAGGCGGCGCTGATCGTCGATGGCCGCTACACCATCCAGTCTGCCGCGCAGACCGACGCCGGCATCGTCACGCCAACCAAAATGGAAGAGACGCCGCTCGAACGCTGGATCGAGGCGAACCTGCCAGCCGGCGCCCGGCTCGGCTACGATCCCTGGCTGCATACGGTCGACGGCGTCGCCAGGCTGGAGAAGGCCGTGGCAACGGCCGGCGGCACCCTCGTGGCCGTCGCGAAAAATCCGGTCGACGCGATCTGGGCCGACCGCCCCGCCCCGCCGACAGCCCCGGTCAAGGCGCATCGCGCTGATTTCGCCGGCGAGGACACCGCAGGCAAGCTCGCCCGCATCCAGGAGGCGCTGAGCAAGGCGAAGGTCGATGCGCTGGTGGTCTCCGACCCGCATGCGCTGGCCTGGACTTTCAACATCCGCGGCGGCGATGTCGAGCACACGCCGCTGCCGCTGGGTTACGCCATCGTGCCGCGCGAGGGCCGCCCGACCGTCTTCCTCGTGCCGGAGAAGATCACCAACGAAGCAGGCGACGCCATCGGCGCGGTCGGCGAGATCGCCCCGCCCGCCGCGCTGGAAACCCAGCTCAGGGCGCTCGGAGCGGCCGGAGCCAAGGTGAGGCTGGATTCGGCGACCGCGGCATCGGCACTCGCAAGCCTGATCAGCGCCGCCGGCGGCACGCCCGATGCGGGCGCGGACCCGATCGCGCTGATGAAGGCGCGCAAGAACGAGGCCGAGCTGAAGGGCACGCGCGACGCGCATCTGCGCGATGGCGCGGCGATCGTGCGCTTCCTGACCTGGCTCGCCCGCGAGGCCCCCAAGGGCGGCCTGACCGAGATCGACGCGGTCGCCGCGCTCGAAGCCGAGCGCCTGAAGACCGGGCAGCTGAAGGACATCTCGTTCACGACGATCGCGGGCGCCGGCCCCAACGCCGCCTTGCCGCATTATCGCGTCACCGATGCCAGCAACCGCAAGATCGAGGCCGGCATCTTCCTGGTCGATTCAGGTGGCCAATACGAGGACGGCACCACCGACATCACCCGCACCATGGCCGTCGGCGAGCCGACCGACGAGATGCGCGACCGCTACACCCGCGTGCTCAAGGGCCATCTCGCGATCTCGCGCGTCGTCTTCGTCAAGGGCACCTCGGGCGCGCAACTCGATGCCCTGGCGCGGCTGCCGCTCTGGCAGGCGGGGCTGGATTTCGACCATGGCACCGGCCATGGCGTCGGCAGCTATCTCTCGGTGCATGAGGGGCCGCAGCGGCTCTCCAAGCTCGGCACCACGCCGCTCGAACCCGGCATGATCCTCTCCAACGAGCCCGGCTACTACAAGCAGGGCGAATACGGCATCCGCATCGAGAACCTGATCGTGGTCGAGGAGCGCGTCATCCCCGGTGGCGACCGGACGATCTACGGTTTCGAGACGATCACCTGGTGCCCCTATGAGCGCGCGCTGATCGACCTCAGACTGCTCGACGAAGGCGAGATCGCCTGGATCAACGCCTATCACGCCCAGGTCTGGAGCAATCTCGCAGCCCTGGTCGAGGGCGAGGCGAAGGCGTGGCTGGAGAAGGCGTGCCTGCCTTTATAAGCCAGCGTCAGTCCCAGAGATCGGTCGAGAGATATTTCAGGCCAGAGTCGCAGATCAGCACGGCGATGGTCTTTCCGGCCTCCGCGCCGGCGAGCAGCTGAAGCGCGGCAGCGACATTGGCGCCGGCTGAAAAACCGCCAAAAATGCCCTCGCAGCGCGCCAACAGCCGCGTCGCGTCGCGCGCCTCCTGCCCGGACACGCGCAGATAGCCATCGACCTCGACACCCCCCAGGAACGCGAGATCGCGGATGGCGTAGCCCCCGCCCTGGATCGGATGCTCGGCTTGCGTGACGGGCTCGCCTGCGGCCGCCGCCGCCCCGGTCGGTTCGACCACGAAACATCGCACCAGCGGATCGCGCTCCTTCAGGGCCTTGGCGACGCCGGCATAGCTGCCGCCCGAACCGATGAAATCGACGAAGACGTCGATGGCGCCCGCGCTCGCCTCCCACAGCTCCGGCCCGGTCGTCCGGTAATGGGAAAGCCAGTTGCCGGCCCGGTTGAACTGATCGGCGCGAAAGGCCCCGCGCTCCCGCGCGATGCGCGTCGCCTCCTGATCGACGAGCGCCAGATCGCCGCCCGAGACCTGTCCCGGCATCGAATCCGGCAGTTGATCGACGAGGATCACTTCCGCCCCCAGCGCGCGCATCATCCGCGCGCGTTCCTCCGAATTGCCCTTCGACATCACGGCGACGAACGGGTAGCCCCGGTTGGCACAGACGATCGCGAGACCCGTGCCCATATTGCCGGATGTGAGTTCGACGACGGTCTGGCCGGGGCTCAACGAGCCGTCACGTTCAGCCTCGTCGATGATGCCGAGCGCGGCCCGATCCTTCTTCGAGAAGCCGGGATTGAGATATTCCAGCTTGGCCAGGATGGTGCCTTCGACGCCCGCCTGCCGCGTCATCCGATCGAGCCGGACGAGTGGAGTTCCGCCGATCGCATCGACAACCGAATTCAGGATGGCGCTCATGTCAGTCTCCAGCCGGGCGGATCCGACTTTAGAGCAGCAGCCGGAAGCATACGACGCTCGCGACGCCGACGGCGACGACGCCCAGCACCGGCAGCCGCGTTGCAGCAAGGGCCGTCAGCAGCGCCGCCCCCGTCTCGGCCCAGCCGGTCGCGAGCGCGCTCGGCGCGATCACCGCGATCAGCACCGCCGGCGGAATGGCGTCGAAGGCGGCCTGTGCCCGTGGCGACAGATCGAGCCGGCCCGCCAGCGCAAGCCCGGCGAGGCGCGTGGCGCAGGTGACGATCGCCATGCCGAGAATGGCGAGGAGGTTGAGCGTGTCGAAGGTCATGTCGCCCTCTCCTCACTGGCCGTCCCGCTCTCACGGCCTGCCGCAAGCCAGGCCGCCGCCAAGCCAAACACCGCACCGGCGAGCACATGCCAGGGCGCACCGATCAGGCGGTAGGTCAGGGCCGAGGCGATACCCGAAGCGGCGACCGTCCAGCCGGTGACACGACCCTGCCAGAGCGAGGCGACGAGCGCGATGAAGATCGCGGTAAAGGCGAAATCCGCCCCAAAGCGGCGCGGATCGCCAAGCGCCGGGCCGATCACGGCGCCCAGCGTCGTCATGATCAGCCAGGTCGGGATCAGGCACGCGATCAGCCCGAACCAGTAGGCCGGCGTGATCGTGTGCTCGCGCGCGCGTTTCTCCGCCATCGCCCAGTTCTCGTCGGCCATGTAGTAGAGCCCGAAGAACTTCTGCGTGGGGCTGAAACCGTCGAGCTTGGGCACGATCGACGCACTCATCAGCACATGGCGCGAATTGATCAGCAGCGTCGAGAACACCAGCGCGACGACCGGCGCGGGCATGATCCAGATCTCGATCGCCGCGAATTGCGCGCCGCCCGCGAAGACGAAGATGCCCATCAGGAAAACCTCGAGCACCGACAGGCCCTTCGCCGAGGCGAGCGCGCCGAACAGCAGGCCAAACGGCGCCGCCGCGATCGCAGCGGGCACGATGTCGGCAAGCCCCTTGCGGGCATCCGCGAGAACCGGGTTCATGATGGGCTGATCCGTCAGGAGAGATGCGCGGCGCGGAAGACGCCGGGCGTGACGCCGTAGCGCGCCTTGAAGGCCCGCGTCAGATGCGCCTGGTCGCAGAAGCCCGTGGCGGCGGCCACCTCGCATGGCGCCTCGCCCAGCCGCAGCCGGTCGCGCGCGCGCCTGATCCGGACATCGACGAGATAGGCATGCGGCGTCAGCCCGGTCTCAGCCCGGAAGGCCCGGATCAGATGGTGTCGCGGCACCCCTGTCAGCCGCGACAGATCGGCCAGCGAGATATCCTCCTCGAAGCGCTGCTCGAAGACCTGCCGCGCCAGAGCGACGGGCCCGGCTTCGCCCCCGAGCGGGACGACCGCCCAGTTGGCATGCCGGGCGAGGCAGCGGGCATAAAAGCCAAGCAGCATCTGCTCGCCGGCGAGTGCGTCGACGCCCTGTTCGATCACGCGATGGGCGGCGGCAAACAGCGCCGCGCCCTCGGCGTCCTCGACCAGAGGCGCCGGGAAGAACGGCGTCGCGGCCGTGTCGCGACCGCTAAGCGAACCGGCGACTTCCCGCATCAGCCCGACGCCCGGATAGGTCATCCGATAGCTGTAGCCCGCGCCATGGGGTTCGCCGTCATGGGTCTCCAGCGGATTGACGAAGGCGATCTGTCCGGGCCGGGCATAATGGCGGACGCCGCGCACGTGAAAAGTCTCGCACCCGGCCTCGATCACGCCGGCGACATAGCTCTCATGGCGATGGGGGGCGTAGGTATGGCTGCGGAAGGTCGCGGACAGGCAATCCAGCCCGTCAAAGCGCGCCGCCGGAAACAGCTTCGCCCGCTCGCCGGCGGCAAGCGGTTCGAGCTTCAGTGTTTCAGCCTGGGCGATCGCGTCCATGGCGGCAGGATAGAGCGGAAGCGCCGGCTCGTGTCTTGAAGAAAAGTGATGGCGACGATCACACGAGCACAACCCGTTTGCCGGAACAAACCGCCGGGACGCCGGTTTTCATAGCCGAAGGTCGAGCGCACTGACGATGGCGTTTCGACCGATGCAAACGGACACATCATCATGACGATCAAATCTCTTGCACTCGCCGGTGCTGCGGCATTGGCCATCTTCGCACTTCCGATGGCAGCCAATGCGCAGGGCGTGCCGCGTGGCGCGGCCCAGGGAGCAGACATCGGCAACCGGGCAGCCGGCCCGGTCGGCGGCGCGGCGGGCGCTGTGGTCGGCGGCGTTGCCGGCGGCGTCGTGGGCGGCGTCAAGGGTGTCGTCGGCATTCCGCAGAGGACCGGGCTTCCGCACCGCAATCGCCACAGGCGCCATCACCGTCGTTGATGGCTGACACCGGGCCCGTAGACGGCCTGCCTTAGCGTCCGACGAGGTCGAACCACCCGGCCTCGTCGATGACCTCGACGCCATGCTTGGCGGCGTCCTTGAGCTTAGACCCCGCTCCGGGCCCGGCGACCAGCAGGTCGGTTTTCGAGGAGACCGAGCCGGCGACTTTCGCGCCGAGCCGTTCGGCCATCGCCTTGGCCTCGTCGCGCGTCATCTGTTCCAAGGCCCCGGTGAAAACGACGGTCTTGCCGGCGACCGGGCTGACCGAGGCGACCGCCTCCAGCGGCTGCGGCGTCACCTGCGTCAGCAGCCGGTCGAGTAGTTCCTCGTTATGGGCCTCGGCGAAAAACTGCATCAGCGCCTCGACTACGGTCGGCCCGACACCGTCGATCGCATCAAGCTCCTGCCTCTCGGCCGAGCTTTCGTCCGCTGCGGCAATGCTCGCCGCGCGCAGGGCTTCAAAAGAGCCATAATGCCGCGCCAGCAGGCGTGCATTGGTCTCGCCGATATGGCGGATGCCGAGCCCGAAGATAAAGCGGTTGAGCGGTGGGGTTCGCCTGTCTTCGATCGCGGCGAACAGCTTCGCCACGCTCTGCGCCCCAAAACCCTCCTTGTCCTTGAGCTTCTTCAGATTGGCCCCGTCGCGCGCAGCCAGCGTGAAGATGTCTGCCGGCTCCTTCACCGGCAAATCGGGGTCGGCGTGAAAGAACTCGATCTGCTTGTCCCCCAGCCCGTCGATGTCGAGCGCGTCGCGCGCGACGAAATGCTTCAGCCGCTCGACGGCCTGCGCCGGGCAGATCAACCCGCCGGTGCAGCGCCTTATCGCGTCCTCCTTGCCGGAGCGTGGATTGAGTTCGCGCGTCGCATGGCTGCCGCAGGCCGGGCAGAGCGTCGGGAAAACATAAGGCTGTGAATCGACTGGCCGCTTCGCGAGATCGACGGATTGCACGCGCGGAATCACGTCGCCGGCCCGCTTCACCGTGACCGTGTCGCCTTCGCGGATGTCGGAACCATCCCTGATGGGCAGCCCCTTCGAATCGAAGCCGCGGATATAGTCCTCATTGTGCAGCGTCGCATTGGTGACGACGACGCCGCCGACCGTGACCGGGCGAAGCCGCGCGACGGGCGACAGCGCACCCGTTCGCCCAACCTGTATCTCGATCTTCTCCAGCACCGTCGTCGCCAGTTCGGCCGGGAATTTATGCGCGATGGCCCAGCGCGGCGCGCGCGAGACGAAACCCAGCCGCGCCTGAAGACCGAGATCGTCGACCTTGTAGACCACGCCGTCGATATCGTAGCCGAGCGTCGCGCGCTGGCTTTCTATCAGGCGGTAATGCGCCAGAAGCTCCTCGACGCTTTCGCAGCGGACCATCAGCGGGTTGGTGCGGAAACCCCAGCGCTTGAACGCCTGAACCACGCCCGATTGCGTCTGCGCCGGCAGCACCGGCATCTCGCCCCAGGCATAGGCGAAGAAGCGCAGCGGCCGCGCCGCCGTGATCGAGACGTCGAGCTGGCGCAGCGAACCCGCCGCCGCGTTGCGCGGATTGGCGAATTCGGGCAGCCCCTTCTCACGCTGGCGCTCGTTGATACCTGCGAAATCGTCATGGCGCAGATAGACCTCGCCGCGCACCTCGGCGACCTCGGGCACGTCGTCGCCTGCGAGTTCATGCGGGATTTCGGAGATGGTGCGGGCGTTCGCCGTGACATCCTCGCCCTCCTCGCCATCGCCGCGCGTCGCGGCATGGACGAGCGCGCCCTTCTCGTAGCGCAGCGAAAGCGAGAGCCCGTCGATCTTGGGTTCGGCCGTGAAGGCGATGCCCTCCTCCGGCTTGCGGCCGAGGAAACTCCTGACGCGCCGGGCGAAATCGGCGACATCCTCGTCGGAAAACGCATTGCCGAGCGAGAGCATCGGCACGCGGTGCCGGATCTTGGCGAATTTAGAGGATGGCTTCGCGCCGACCTTGTCGGTGACGGCATCCGCCTCCTTCAGCGCGGGGAACGCCTCCTCGATCGCAACCAGCCGGCGGCGCTTCGCGTCATAAGTCGCATCGTCCAGGATCGGCGCGTCGTCCTGGTGATAGGCGAGATCCGCCTGCGCGATCTCGGCGGCGAGCACGGTATGCTCCGCCCTGGCCTTGCGCGGCGTCAACTTGTCTATGGAGGTGTCGTCGGTCTCGCTCATGCGGATTTATTAGGCGAGATGGCCGTGACGAGAAAGGGCAGGAGCATGCCTGCGTTCACCGCCGCGTCTCATTTTCGTGTTTGGCCGGCATGCGACAAAACGCCGTTTCGCGCGTATAGTATCCAGGCTGGGAATTGGAAGCTCGACGCCTCAAGGCCGTTGACCCAAGGATCGCGTCAACTGCGCAGGGCGAACCGGGCCGCAACCGGGAGATACGCCATGGCAAACGTCGACGGCATCATGAGCAATGCCGGCCTGCATAACGCCGCCACGCAGGCCACGCCGAGCATACGCACCATCACCACCCACGACCTTCGCGACGCGCTCAGGCTCGGCTGGGAGGACTTCAAGGCCAAGCCGAGCCATCTCGTCTTCATCGCGCTGATCTATCCGGTCGTGGGCGTGCTGCTGGCTCAGCTGACGGTGACCTTCAACATCTTCCCTCTGCTGTTCCCGCTGCTCGGCGGCTTCGCGCTGCTCGGGCCCTTCGCCGCGATCGGTCTCTACGAGATCAGCCGACGGCGTGAGCGCGGCATGGACACGTCCTGGGGCCATGCCTTCGCCGTGCTCAGATCGCGCTCGATCGGCCAGATCGCGCTGCTCGGCGGCATGCTGACCGGCCTGTTCGTCGTCTGGCTGTTTTCGGCCTGGTTCATCTATCGCGGCCTGCTTGGCCTCGACGCCAACGTCTCGACGCCGGACTTCCTGCGCGCCGTGCTGACGACCTTCGACGGCTGGGTGATGATCGTGGTCGGCAACTCGGTCGGCCTGCTCTTCGCCATCGCCGCCTTCGCGATCTCGGTGGTCTCCTTCCCGCTGATCATCGACCGGCATGTCGACGCGGCGACAGCGATCAAGACCTCGGTGGCGGCCGTGGAGGCCAACCCGCGCGTCATGATGATCTGGGGCCTGATGGTCACTGGGCTGCTGGTGCTCGGCTGCCTGCCGCTGCTGGTCGGCCTCGTCGTGGTCATGCCGGTGCTCGGCCACGCGACCTGGCATCTCTACCGCAAGATCGTCCAATGACGGGCGGGCGCGAATAAATACGTCGCACCGAAAAAATCTTCGGCGCCTTTGAACCTGATCGCTGTCTCCCGCGACCAATCGGCATGGGGCTGCATGAGGCAGCCCCTCAACCGAACCCAAGGGAGATCGATCATGTCCATCCGCACCACAGTCGCCGGCATCGCCACGGCCTTCGTTCTCGGCGCCGGCGCCCTGCTCGGCGGCTCGCTCGCCACCTCGACCTCGGCTGAAGCCGCGCCCGGCTGGCATGGCGGCCACGGCCATCATGGCCATTTCGGCCACGGTTTTCGGCATCCCGGCCGTCATTTCGGCCATCGCGGCTGGGGCTATCGCTCGGCCTATTCGGGCTTCTATGGCGGCTGCTACACGGTCCTGCGCACCCGCTTCGTGCCTGGCCTCGGCTATGTCGAGCGCCCGGTCAGCCGCTGCCGCTGAACGGCGTCTCACACTTCGCAACGGGGCCGGAGCGATCCGGCCCCTTCAATGCTGGTCGATATGGACCTCGCGCAGCAGGCCGCGCCGCACCAGCCCGATCGCGGCGAGAACCGGCAGCGAGGCCAGGAGGCCGATTGCGCTGAGCTTGCCCCACAGGGTCTCGTCCTCGGTGATCAGCGTCGCGATATAGGCTGGCAGGGTGAAGTTCGACGGCGTCTGCACGAAGAGCAGCGCGAACAGGAACTCGTTCCAGCTCATGATCGCCACGAAGACGGCGGTCGCGACGAGGCCGGGCATCAGCAGCGGCACGACGATGTCGATCATGCGCTTGAGGAAGCCGGCCCCGTCCATCATCGCGGCCTCCTCGAAGGCGACCGGTACGTCGCGCACGAAGCCCAGCAGCATCCAGATCGCGAAGGGCAGCGCGTAGATCTGGTTGACCAGGACGAGCCCAGCCAGCGTGTCGATCAGGCCGAGCGCGCGCAGCGACTGGTAGAGCGGGATCGCCAGCGCGATCGGCGGCGCGAGCTTGATCACCAGCACGAAGCCGAGAAAGACGAGATCGAGCTTGCGGGGCAGCGACAGCCGCACGAGCGCATAAGCCGCGGGCAAAGCCGCCGCCAGCGCCAACACGACCGTGCCGATCGCGACCACGATGCTGTTGACGCCAAGCCGCCACGCGCCGGTCTGCAGCAGTCCGCGATAATGCTCCAGCGTCGGCGCGTGCGGCCACAGCGCCGTCGAGGTCGAGACATATTCGAGCGGCGGCTTGAACGAGGTCGCAATCATCCAGAGCAGCGGAATCAGCGAGACGAACGCGATGGCGCAGGCGGCGGCGACGCGGATCATCGCCCGGCCCCGCGCAGCATCGCGGCGGCATAGACCAGCGCGAGTCCGCCCGCGACGACGATCATCACCACGGCGGCGGCCGAGGCCATGCCGATATCGAAGAAACGGAAACCCTGCCGGTAGACGAAGAGCGAGACCGTCTCCGTCGCGTTGCCCGGTCCGCCGCCAGTCATCGCATAAACCTTGTCGAACAGCTTGAAGCTGTCGACGCAACGCAGCAGCGCCGCGATGAAGAGATAGGGCGCCAACAGCGGCAGCGTCATGTCGCGAAAGCGACGCCACGGCCCTGCCCCGTCGATCCGCGCCGCCTCGTAGACATCGCGCGGGATCAGCCTGAGGCCAGCCAGGATCAGCAGGAAGCAGAAGGGCGCGCTCTGCCAGACATCGACCAGCACGATCGACCACAGCGCCAGCCCCGGGTCGAACAGCCATGCCACCGGCGTGAGGCCAAGCGAGCGCAGCACATTGTTGAGATAGCCGAGATCGAAATGGAACCACGCTCGCCAGATCGCGGTCACGACCATGGTCGAGAGCACGAAGGGCGCGAGCAACAGCGTCATCACGAGGCCGCGCCCGGCAAACGCGCGGTCGAGCAGCAAAGCGAGACCCAGCCCGACCGCTACCTCGATGGCGGTCGAAGCAAGCGTGAACACGATGGTGTTGACGATCGCCTGCCTGAAGAAGCGGTCGCCGGCGAGATCGTAAAAGTTTTCCAGCCCGACGAAGGTCGCGCCGGCAAAGCCGTAATCGGTCGCAAAGAAGGCGAGCGCCAGCGTCCGGCCCAGCGGGTAGAAAGTCAGCCCCGCCAGCAGCAGGAAGGCCGGCGCGAGCAGGAGCCAGGGCAACAGGCGGCGATGCGCGATCATGGGCACGTCAGCAGTCTAGCTCGATCCATCCCAACTCACGCCGTCATCCCGGACGCAGCGAAGCGGAGATCCGGGATCCATCATGAAGCGCCGTCGAGCCTTATGATGGATCCCGGGTCAAGCCCGGGATGACGGGGTGGTTCTCGTGTGAAAACCCGAAACCAGCGTCAAGACAGAGCCGTTCAGCGCGCCAGCGCCCGCGCGATCTGCGCATTCGCCTCGGTCAGCGCCTGCTGCGGCTGCATCTGGCCGATCAGGGCGAGCTGGAGATAGTCGCCGAGGATCGTTTCGACTCGGGCCCATTGCGAGATGCGCGGGCGGGCCTGGGCGAGGTTCAGCGCCTCGAGCTGGGCCGGATACCAGCGATATTTCGCCACCAGATCCTTGTCGGTGAAGAGCGAGACCAGCGTCGGCGGATTGCCGGTCTCCAGCGCGATCAGCTTCTGGCTCTCGGGGCTCGTCACGAAGCGGATGAAATCGGCGGCGCGCGCCTTGTTGGGCGAATCCGCCGGGATCGCCAGCAGCCAGGCGCCCAGCATCGGCGCAGGACCCTTGACCTCGCCGGGCGAAGCGACGACCTCGACCTGGCCCGCAACCTTCGAGACCTTGCCGTCATCGAGCGAGCCGGCCCAGGACGACCACATCTCGACGGCGATGGCGGCGCGGCCCTGATGCACGGCATCGCGCAGTTCGGTCGCGTTGTAGGTTTCGACGCCCTTGGGCGCGAGCGCCTTGAACGACAGGAACTGCGTCAGCGCCTTCAGCGATTCCGGCGTGTCGAGGACGGCCTTGCCGGCGTCGTCGACGACCTGCCCGCCATTCGCCCACAGCACCGGCAGGAACGAGGTGACGATCGGGTTGCCCTTCAGGCCGCGGAAGACGAGGCCGGAGACGCCCTCCTCCTTCGCCTGGATCGTCTGCGCGGCCTTGAGCACGTCGCTCCAGGTCTTAGGCCGGTCGAAGCCGTATTTGGCGAGAAGGTCCTTGCGGTAGGCGAACATCGCGATGTTGCCGACGAAGGGCGCGGCATAGAGCTTGCCGCTGCCGACCGGAAAGCGCGACACGTCGATCGCCGATTTGACGAAGGTGCCGGGCAGGCCGCCGACCGTATCGAGATCGGTCAGCCAGCCGCGCGACATGAACTCGGGCGCCCAGATATCGTCGAGCATGGCGACATCGGTCGCAGCCGTCTTCTCGCGCGCGCCGATGGCGAGGCGCTCATAAAGCGGGCCGCCGGGGAGTTCGAGACGCTCGATCTTAACGCCCGGATTCTTGGCCTGGTAGAGCTCGACCATCTTCGCCAGCGCGGGCGCGAAACCCGCATCGCGGCCGGCGATGACGAGCCGGTCCTGCGCGAGCGCCGGCATGGCGCAGGCGACGAGCAACAGCGCGGCGCAAGCCGCCTTCCTGACGATGTTCATTGGACGTTTCCCCGATTTTTGCCGAGCGTAGGCCCGGCGCGCATCGGGGGCAAGTGAAGTGGCTGTGCGACAGCCACGCGACGGTTTGGGAACTTTTGCCGGCAAGCGCGGTTCGACAAGGGTCGCGCCAGCCGTGACGCACCACTCATACGGGCCGCCGCGCCCGTTTTCAGCCCGGGGGCATTGCCATGAACAACATCATTTACATCGTCGGTTTGATCGTCGTCGTTCTCGCCATCCTGTCCTTCCTCGGCTTGCGCTGAGGTAAACGACAAGACGGCGCGGGTGACGCGTCACCACCAACACGCACCCGAAGACAAGCCGCGCTGGTGTCAGCGCGGCTTCTTGCTTTTGAACGGCTTGCCGGCGCCAAAGGGCTTGCCGGCGGGTCGGCCGCCATCGCCATCGCTCTTGCCGGCATGGGGCTTGCCGGCGAAGCCGGGTTTACCGCCGGAATAGGGCTTGGCGCCGCCCGGCTTGCCGGCAGGAGGCTTGGGGCCGGAACGGAACGAGACGTTCGGGTCTGAATAATCAGGCCGGTCGCTACGGACGGGATCATACGGCTTGGCGTCGAACGTCTTGGCCGCGCCGAACGGCTTGCTCTTGCCCTCATAGGGCTTCTTCTTGCCTTCATAGGGCTTGGCGTCCGGCCGAGCGCCCTCATAGGCCTTCTTCTCGTACGGCTTCTTCTCGTAAGCCTTCTTTTCGTAGGGCTTCTTCTCATAGGTCCGGGCCGCCGGTCGCTCGTCGTCGCGACGTTCGGGGCGCGCATGGGCGGCCGGCGCATGGCTCGCCTTCTCGGCGAAGGGCTTGGCCGGGCGGCGCTCGTCCTCGCCGGTCACCGGCTCGATCACGATCTTGTCGCGGTCGACCGCCTTGGCCAGTTCGTAGAAGCGCTCGGCGACATCGGCGTCGATCTCGACCTTGGTCTCCTTGTCGAAGATGCGGATCGCGCCGACCTCGTCGCGCGTGATCTTGCCGCGACGGCACAGCATCGGCAGAAGCTGGCGCGGATCGGCGCCGTCCTTGCGGCCGATGTTGAGCCGGAACCAGACGGTGTCGCCTCGCGGACCGGACTTGTTGCGCGGCGCATCCGAACGCGGGCTGTCCTCACGATTCTCGCCGAAACGCGCGCCCTCGCGAGGCGCATAGTCCTCGCGCGGGCGCACGGGGCGGCGCTCGTCGCGGCCGAAATTCGGATCGCCGACCTCTTCGGCCGACGGCAGGCGCGAGCGGTAGACCCGCACCAGCGCAGCCGCGATCTCGTTTGCCGAACGACCGGCGAGCAGCGCCTCGACCATCGCGGCGTCTTCCTCGCCCGGTTCGCCGGTCAGGATTGGGTCCGACAGCAGACGCTCCTGGTCGAGCACGCGGATTTCGTCCTGCGTCGGCGGCCCGGCCCATACGACTTCGACCTTGGCCTCGGCGATCAGCATCTCGGCCTTGCGGCGGCGCGAGACCGGCACCAGCAGCACGCTCGTACCCTTGTTGCCGGCGCGGCCGGTGCGGCCCGAGCGATGCTGCATCACCTCGGGGTCGTTGGGCAGTTCGGCATGGATGACCAACGTCAGGCCGGGCAGATCGATGCCGCGCGCGGCGACGTCGGTGGCGACGCAGACGCGCGCCCGGCCGTCGCGCAGCGCCTGCAGCGCCGAATTGCGCTCGCTCTGCGAGAGCTCGCCCGAGAGCGCCACGGCCTGGAAGCCGCGCTCCAGCAGGATCGCCTCGAGATGGCGCACCGAGTTGCGCGTGTTGCAGAACACCAGCGAACACGGCGAATCGTGGAACCGCAGCAGGTTGACGACGGCGAGCTCGGCTTCCTTCGGGTAGACCCGGATGGCGCGGTATTCGATGTCGGCATGGCCGCGCGAGCCGCCAGCCACGGCGATGCGCAGCGCATCGTTCTGATAGCTCGCCGCGAGCTGGATGATCGCTTTGGGCAGTGTCGCCGAGAACAGCAGGCTGCGCTTCTCGGCCGGCGTCGTCTTCAGGATGAATTCGAGATCGTCGCGAAAGCCGAGATCGAGCATCTCGTCGGCCTCGTCGAGCACGACGGCTTTCAGCGCCGAAACATCGAGGCGATTGCGTTCGATATGGTCGCGCAGGCGGCCGGGCGTGCCGACGACGATATGGGCGCCCTCGTCGAGGAGTGCGGCCTCACGGCGCGGGTCCATGCCGCCGACGCAGGAGATCACGCGGGCGTTGGCGTGCTTGTAGAGCCAGCCGAGCTCGCGCTGGACCTGGAGAGCGAGTTCGCGCGTCGGCGCGATGATCAGCGCCAGCGGCTTGCCCGCGCGCCCGAAGACTTCGGCCTCTCCGAGGAGGGTCGTGGCGATGGCGAGCCCGTAGGCGACGGTCTTGCCGGAGCCGGTCTGCGATGAGACCAGCAGGTCGCGGCCAGCGGCGGCGTCCTCCAGCACGGCGTTCTGCACCGGCGTCGGATCGGAATAATTGCGTTCGGCGAGCGCCCGCGCCAGCGGCGCACTCGTGGGAAGAAAGGACATGGAGGCTCTAGCCTAGGGGTTAAGGCGCTGGACGGAAGACGGCGCAGGAATTCGGGCGATGAGCGACGCGGCGAAAAACGCAAAGCCTGTCCGCAGCCATCGGTTGAACAGGGCTCATAGAGCAGATGGCGGCAAAAGGAAACCGGCGCCTCGCCACTGCGCAAGCGAGCGGCCCTGTCTGCGCGGCAAGCCCTTGACGACTCGCATCTCGGCGCGCGATGCCGCGCCCCTCGAACGGAGCGGCGGATATGCGGATATCGATTTTGGCCTGGCTGATGGCGACGACCATCGCCGCAGGCGCCCAGGATGGCGCGCAGACGATCACCATCGCCGAGGTCAGGACTCACAAGGCCGAGATGGCCGGCATGTTCATCCGCATCGAGAACGTCACCATCTCCGGCTTTTCCCAGCGAAACGGCGGTCTGGCGAGCGATGCGACCGGTGGCGCGCGCATCGACGATATCGGCATGCCGCCCCGTACGATCACGCATCTGGAGCGTCATTGCGGCCAGGCACGCCCCGCTCAGTCTCCAGCCTTGTGCAGGGGCACGCTGGAATTCACGCTTGCGGGCCATGAGACGGCGCGCAGCGGCTTCACCATCAGCGACGCCGAATTCATCCCGCAGAACTGAAAACGCATGGCGACCTCGGCATCCGCCGGCATTGTCATGGCGCTGCGCCCGGTGCCTTGATCCTCTCAGGCGTCGCTCAGGGAGAGTTTCGGATGGACCAGCAGATGCGCCGCTTCGGCCTCTACGACGTATCGATCCTGCGCGACGGCTTCTTCGAGACGTCCTCGGATGTGCTGACCCATACGGTCGGCGAGGCCGCGCGCGAAGACGCGCTGGCGCGATGGGGCAAGCCGACGATCGGCATCGAGGTGAATTGCTTCCTGCTCAGGGGGCCGGATGGAATCACGCTCGTCGATGCCGGAACAGGCGCCTCATGGGGCGACGCCTTCGGCCATGCCCGCACAGCGCTTGTCGCGGCAGGGGTCCAACCGGAACAGATCGACCGCGTCCTGATCACGCATCTCCATGGCGACCATGCGCTTGGCTTGTTCGACGGCGAGAAGCCCTATTTTCCGAAGGCCGAGATTGTCGTTCCCAAGATCGACCTCGCTTATTTCACCGACGAGGCGAAGCGTGCTGCGGCGCCGAAAGCCCGACAGGGCGGTTTCAACATCGCCGCAAACCTGCAGCGCCTCTATGGCGGCCGGATCCGCACGGTCGGGCAAGGCGAGGTTCTGCCGGGCGTCGAGGCACTGCTGCTGCCCGGCCATACCCATGGCCATAGCGGCTACCTGATCGAAGACGCCGCGCACAGCCTGCTGCTCTGGGGCGACGTCCTGCATCTCATGGACTTGCAGGCGACCGATCCCGATGTCGGGCTCACCTTCGATCTCGACGGCGAAACGGCGGCGCGCACGCGCCACGCCACACTCGAGCGCGCCGCGCGCGAAGGCTGGATCGTTTCGGGCGGACATATCGAAGGCTTCAGGACCGTCCGGCGCAGCGCAGACGGCTACGAACTCCTGTCGAGCTGAAACCTGCTCAGCCCCGCGCAACCGCCGCTTCCAGCAACCGCCCGGCCGCCGCGCGCGCCTCTGCGGTGATCGACGCCCCCGCCAGCATGCGGGCGATCTCCTCGCGCCGGGCCTGATCCTCCAGCGCCATGACGCGGGTCACGGTGCGCGAGGCGGCATCGCCCTCCAGTGCCGATTTGGCGATCAGGAAGTGCTGGCCGGCTTTGGCCGCGACCTGCGGCGCATGCGTCACCGAGATCACCTGCACACGCTGGGCGAGCCGCGCCAGCCGCTCGCCGATCGCGTCGGCGACCGCGCCGCCGACCCCGGTGTCGATCTCGTCGAAAACCAGCGTCGGGGCCGAGCCGCGCTCGGCCAGAACGACCTTCAGCGCCAGCATGAAGCGCGAGAGCTCGCCGCCGGACGCAACCTTCATCATCGGGCCCGGCCGCGTGCCGGGATTGGTCTCGACCCAGAACTCGACGCGGTCGAAGCCCTCGGGCCCGCGCGCCGCCTCGTCGCAGTCGATCTGGGTGATGAAGCGGGCACGCTCCAGCTTCAGCGGCGGCAGCTCAGCCTTGACGGCTCCGTCGAGCCGCGCCGCCGCCTGCTTGCGCGCGGCCGACAGCGCCCGCGCCTGCGCCACAAAAACCCCCTCGGCCTGCCTGAGCTCGGCCTCAAGCTTGGCAAGCGAGGTCTCGCTCTCGTCGAGCGCGGCGAGATCGGCCGCCATACTGTCAGCCAGGACCGACAGGCCATCGACCGGAACATCGTATTTCCGCGCCGCGCCGCGCAGCGCGAACAGCCGCTCCTCGACACGCTCCTGCTCGCGCGGATCGTATTCGGCGGCGCGCATCGCGGCGGCCAGCGCCTCGCCCGCCTCCTCCAGCGCGACGATTGCGGTGTTGAGCGCAGCCGACGAAGGATCGACCAGCGCCGGAGCCTGCGTCGCGCGCCGCTCCAGCCGCCGCAGCACCGCCGCCAGCGCCGGCACGGGCGAAGCCTGACCACCAACCGCCTCATAGGCGTCGATCAGGTCGCGCGCGACCTTCTCGGCCTGCATCATGCCTTGCCGGGTCGCGGCGAGCCTGTCTTCCTCGCCGGCTTGCGGCGCGAGCTTGCCGAGTTCATCGACCGCATGGCGCAGGAAATCGGCCTCCTTGCGCGCGGCCTCGACACGGATGCGCTGCGCCTGCAAGGCCTGCCGCGCGCGCTTGAGCGTCTCGCTGGCTGCACTTACGCCCTGCGCCTGCTCTTCCAGCCCGCCGAAGATGTCGAGGATCAGGCGGTGCTGGGCCGGGTCGGTCAGGGCGCGGTCGTCATGCTGGCCATGGATCTCGACGATCGCCGCGCCGATCATCTTAAGGATCTGGACGCTGACCGGCTGGTCGTTGACGAAGGCACGCGTGCGTCCGTCGGCATATTGGACACGGCGCAGGATCAGATCGCCGTCGGTGTCGATTTCCTGCGCCCGCGCGAGGCGTCTGGCGGCATGGTCCATCGGCAGGTCGAAGACCGCGCTGACCTGCCCCTGCGTCTCGCCATGGCGGACGAGGGAGCCGTCGCCGCGCCCGCCCAGCGCCAGCGCGAAAGCGTCGAGCACGATCGACTTGCCCGCGCCGGTCTCTCCGGTGAGCACGCTCAGACCATCGCACAGTGCCAGATCGAGCCGGTCGATCAGGACGATGTCGCGTATCGAGAGCTGCGCCAGCATGGCTTTTAGCGCAGGCTCAAAGAGCGGGGCATGCGCGGGCCACCTTCATGCCGGACCTAGAACGGGTTCAGGCTGACCACGGTGCGCGAAAAGCCCTGGAAGATGCGGCTGATATAGGAGCCGCGATCCTCGCGCGGCGCGAGCCCGCCGCTTTCGAGCAGCACATAGGAATCCTTGTACCACGGGCTGTCGGGGAAGTTGTGTCCGAGCACGGCCGCGGCAGTCTGCGCCTCGTTGGTGATGCCCAGCGCCATATAGGCCTCGGTCAGGCGCATCAGCGCCTCCTCGACATGGCGCGTGGTCTGGTACTTGGTGATGACGTCGCGGAAGCGGTTCACCGCGCCAGTGTAGTTGCGCTTCTCCAGATAGAACCGGCCGACATTCATCTCCTTGCCGGCGAGCTGGTCGCGCGCGACCAGAATCTTCTCACGGGCGTCGACGACATATTCCGACTTCGGATATTTCTGGAGCAGTTCGTCCATCGCCGCGATCGCCTTTTCGGTGCGCTCCTGGTCGCGCGTCGAATCGGGGATCTGGTTGAAGTAGGACATGCCCATCAGATACTGCGCATAGGCTGCGTCGGGGCTCGCCGGGTTCTGCGCGATGAAGCGCTTCGAAGCGGTGATCGCCTCTTCCCATTTGCTCGCCTGGTAGTTGGTGTAGGCGGCCAGGATCAGGCCCTTCTTGGCATAGGGCGAAAACGGCGACTGCTTGTCGATCTGGTCGAACTTCTTCGACGCGCCTTCGCTGTCGCCGTTCTGCAGCCGCGCCAGACCCTCGTTGTAGAGCCGGTCGGCCGGCACCTCGGCGACGATCTCGGGCTTGTAGACCTCGGGCTTGTCGAACGGGTTCATGCTGGAGAGCGTGTCGCAGCCGCCCAGAAGCAGCGCGACGCCCAGCGCAAGGAACGCGCCCTTGCGCATCGATCCGGCGCGATGAAGTGTCGGAATGGTCTGCCGCATGACGCTCACGTCGTCCGTCCTCTTGTCATCGTCCCCACGCAAGGGGAAGCATGCCTTACCTCAGACGCGCCCTGCGCGCCACCGCCGAAAGCAGACCATCCTGCCCGTCGAGGGCCATGCGTCCAGACCGCCGGACGGCGTCACCAATGCGATATCATCGCAGGCGATCCGATTCCAGCATCCTGCATTCGACATAAAGCGGGCAAATGGAAGGCACGAACTGGCCTTCAGGCATCTCGCCGACGCGGTGAAGCCTTTCGGCCTCAGTGCAGGTCGGGCGCGAAGGCCGCCGGCGCGGCGGCGCCCATCTGGACGGCGCGCGGCGCGGCATAGACCGGCTGCGCCTCGACGATCGCGTAATTGGCGCGATCGGCGAAGAGGGCTTCCAGAATGCGGACATTCAGGCGATGGCCGCCGCAATAGGAGCGGAACTCTCCCTGGATCGGATAACCGGCCAGCGCGAGATCGCCGATCGCGTCGAGCACCTTGTGGCGCACGAACTCGTCGGCATAGCGCAGGCCTTCGGGGTTGATCACCTTGTCGTCGCCGATCGCGACCGTGTTGTCGAGCGAGGCGCCGAGCGCAAAGCCCGCTTTCCAGAGCTGCTCGACATCGCGCATGAAGCCGAAGGTGCGGGCGCGCGAAATCTCGCGGGCATAGGCGGTCGGCTCGAGATCGAAGACCTTGCGCTGGCGGCCGATCACCGTGGTGTCGAAATCGATCTCGACATCGAGTCGGAAGCCCTCCTCCGACGGAACCAGTTCGGCGAAGGCGCGGCCATTCTCGACACGCACAGGGCGCAGCACCTTGAGATAACGCCGGGCGGCCGACAATGTCACGACGCCGGTCGCTTCGATGGCGGCCACGAATTCGGCGGCGCTGCCATCCATGATCGGCATTTCCGGCCCATCGATCTCGACGAGCACATTGTCGATACCAAGACCGGCGCAGGCCGACATCAAATGCTCGATCGTCGCGACCGAGGCGGAACTCGTATCGCCGATAACAGTGCAGAGTTCGGTGGCGCTGACCTTGGTGTGCTTGGCATGGATCAGCTGGTCGGGCGCATCGGCGAGGCCCTTGCGCAGGAAGACGATGCCGGAATTCACACTGGAAGGCTTGAGGCAGATGCTGGCCGGGGTTCCGGAGTGGACGCCGATGCCGGTCAGGGTCACAGGCGCGCGCAGTGTCGTCTGCCGATCGAAATTCATTCCGGTATCCAATCCTGATCGCGATGGATCGTGTCGAAGCCTTAAGATCAGGCCTGTCGACCGCTTACCGCCCGCGATGCCTCTGAAGTTCGGTGCGGGACTGATCCGCCCCCAACGTTCCCGTTAGTGCAGCTGCAACATAAGCCCTTGGGACTCGGTCACAAAATCACGGTTTCTTACGCTGTGTTACAGGTCGAGAAAGCCAGAGAATACTGAGTATCACGTTGATAAATATGGTTTTTTAAAAATGAACAAGGCCCGCCGCGCTGATGCGCGGTGGGCCTTGTCACAGAGTGCGGACAGATGCCGTGGCGTCAGTTCGACTGACGCCGCAGGAAAGCCGGGATCTCGAGATGATCCTCCTCGCTGGCGCGATTCGGCGCCGCGCGACCATGCTGGTCGAGCTGCCCCTGAGCCGGGCGCGCGGCGGGCTGCGCCGGGCGGCGCATATACTCGGCATGGGCGGCGCTGGGCGCGGGCGCGGCGGCGGGAGCCGGCGGGGCCTGGCGAACGGGAGCCTGCGGCTCATGCATCTCCTCGTCCTTGCGGCCGAAGCCGACGGAGGCGAGACGCTGCATCAGCGACATGCGCTTCTGGTCGACAGCATTGGGCGGCAGCGGCGCGTTTTGCGCGCCGCGCTGGGCCGCGATCTGGTTCTGCGCCGGGACGGGCAGATCCTCGATCCGGGGCATGCGGGTCGGACGGATCAGGGCGCGCTCGGGCATCGGCGCGATGAAGCTGCTTTCCGGAACCGGAGCGAGCTCGGCCGCTATCATCGGCTCGGGCGCAGGCGCAACCATCACCGGGCGCGGCTGCACCGGCGCGATGTGGATGTCCTCGGACACCGCGATCGGAGCAACCGGCGCGGCCGGACGCATCGTCTCGATCGAGGGCGTCATCCGGGCCTCCATCACGGGCTCGGGCTGGGCCGGAGCGAAGGAGCGCGCCGGCGCGGTGTTGCGCAGCCGGGCCTCGGCCTTCAGCCGCTCCGCGACCTGGGCGATGCGGGCCTCGGTCTCGTCCATCTCGGCCTGGGTGGTCTGCGGCTTGTCGATGCCGGTCGCGACGACGGAGACGCGAACCGTGCCTTCAAGCGATTCGTCGAAGGTCGCGCCGACGATGATGTTGGCCTCGGAATCGACCTCCTCGCGGATGCGGGTGGCGGCCTCATCGACCTCGTAGAGCTTCATGTCGCGCCCGCCGGTGATCGAGATCAGCAGACCGCGCGCGCCCTTCATCGAAACGTCGTCGAGCAGCGGGTTGTTGATCGCAGCCTGGGCTGCCGCAAGCGCGCGCTTCTCGCCCTGCGCCTCGCCGGTGCCCATCATCGCCTTGCCCATGCCGCGCATCACGGCGCGGACGTCGGCGAAGTCGAGGTTGATCAGGCCCGGACGGACCATCAGGTCGGTGATGCAGGCGACGCCGGAATAGAGCACCTGGTCGGCCATGCCGAAGGCGTCGGCGAAGCCGGTCGTCTCGTTGGCGACGCGGAACAGGTTCTGGTTCGGGATCACGATCAGCGTGTCGACCGCCTCGTTGAGCTCACCGATGCCGGCTTCCGCCATGCGCATGCGGCGATGGCCCTCGAACTGGAACGGCTTGGTGACGACGCCGACGGTCAGGATGCCCATGTCGCGGGCGACGCGGGCGATGGCGGGAGCAGCACCCGTGCCGGTGCCGCCGCCCATGCCGGCGGTGATGAAGACCATGTGCGCGCCGGCGAGATGATCGCGGATCTCGTCGATGACCTCTTCCGCGGCCGCGCGGCCGACTTCCGGCTGCGAGCCGGCGCCGAGACCTTCGGTGACCTGCAGGCCCATCTGGATGATGCGCGAGGCGCGGGACAGCGCCAACGCCTGCGCGTCAGTGTTGGCGACGACGAAATCGACGCCGTCGAGACCGGCCTCGATCATGTTGTTGACCGCATTGCCGCCGGCGCCGCCGACGCCGAACACCGTGATCCGGGGCTTGAGTTCCCGGATGTCCGGGGCTTGCAGATTCATCGCCATGGTTGCCTCTTTTGATGCTTGTCCGGCGCCTGGCGGGAGCCGTCCCGATTGCTACGATTTGACCCTTGGTGCGGCAGAAGAACGCCCGCGCACCCGTACCCGTTAGAAACTTTCCTTCAGCCACCGCCCGACGCGGGAGAAATACCCGTCCGTTCCGGTGGCGAAATACGCTCCGTTGGCGCGCGGCTCGAAATGCTCGACATGCGCGACCTGCGGATAGACCAGAAGCCCGACGGCGGCCGCGAAGGCCGGCCCCTTGCCAGCCTCCGGCAGACCCTTGATGCCGAGCGGCCGGCCGGTGCGGATCTGGCCGCCGAGGATGCGGCGCGCCGCCTCCGGCAGGCCAGTGAGCTGGCAGGCGCCGCCGGTCAGCACGACGCGGCGTCCGGCCTGGGCCGAGAAGCCGGCATTGGCCAGGCGGTCGCGCACAAGTTCGAGGATTTCCTCGACGCGCGGCTTGATGATCCGCACGAGATGCGACTTGGCGAGGTGGTTTGGCGTGTCACGCTCGTCGTCGTCGACCTGCGGCACGGAGATCATATCGCGTTCGTCCGAAGAGCTCGAGATCGCGGAGCCGTGCAGCGTCTTCAGCCGTTCGGCGGCGGAAACCCGCGTCGAGAGCCCGCGCGCCACGTCCATGGTGATGTGGTTGCCGCCGACCGCGATCGCGTCGGCATGCATGAGATGTCCGCCAGAGAAGACGCCAAGGCTGGTCGTGCCGCCGCCCATGTCGACCACGACGACGCCCATCTCGGCCTCGTCGTCGACCAGAACGGACAGTCCCGCCGCATAGGGCGTCGCGACCACCGCCTCGACCTCAAGATGGCAGCGCTCGACCGCGAGCATGACATTGCGCGCAGCCGAAGCCTCGCTGGCGACGACATGCATATCGACCGAGAGTTTTGCGCCGATAAGACCGCGCGGATCGAGCACGCCAGGCGAGCCGTCGAGCGCGTAGCCGGTGGGCAGCGCATGCAGCACCGCCTTGCCGGGCTTGATCGCGTGGGTCGCGGCAGCCGCGAGCACGCGCTTGACATCGCTGTCGCCGACCGCGCCGGCGCGCAGGTCGACGCCGGCGGCATAATGCTGGGATCCGAGACGCCCGCCGGTCAGGTTGACGATGACCGACTGGACCTCGACCTTGGCCATGCGCTCAGCGGCATCAACGGCCGCGCGAATGGCTTTCTCGGCGCTTTCCAGATCGATGATGGCGCCGCCCTTGAGGCCGAGCGAGCGCTGATGTCCGATGCCGATGATGCGCGCGACATGGGTCCGGCCGCGCAGCCGCTCATTGGCTTCCGCCGGGTTCAGTTCCGCGATCAGGCAGACGACCTTGCTGGTGCCGATATCCAGAATCGACAGGGTCGCGCTCTTGCGCGACGAGAGCGGACGCATCCTGGGAGTGAGGCCCTGGGAGGTGAGGTTCATGCCTCGCCGCCCTTCTTCTTGGCCTTGCTCTTGAGCTGGTCGGCACGGGCGCTGGCGCCCTCCTCCGTCAGCCGCATCACGACGCGGTCGGGCTGGCGCAGATCGATCGCCAGGATGTCCTTGTCGAGCAGATGGAAATCGGCTTCGAGGCCGGCCAGGCGCTTGACGGCGTCGGCAGGCTGCGTTTCGGGCAGGCGCACATCGATTCCGTTGTCGAGCTTCAGGGTCCAGCGCCGCCCGGCGATCAGGGTCGCGGCCCGGATGCGCGGCGCCAGCGCGCCGGCCTGCACCCGCATCGCGACATAGTCGCGGGCCCGAAGATTGGCGTCGGGGCCGACGACGAGCGGCAGATGCGCGAAGCGCCCGTCATCCATCTTGTCGATCACCGTTCCATCGGCTGCGATCACGAAGAGTTCGCCCTTGACCTGCCAGAGGGCATAGGGCTCGCGCTCGGAGAGTGTGATCGAGACCTCGCCGGGATAGAGCTTGCGAACGGTCGCCTCGCGAATCAGCGGCGTCGCCTCCAGCCGCTTGCGGGCCTGGTCGGCGTCGAAGAAGGCGAGCGACATCTTGGGGTCGATGCCGGCAGCGACCAGCACCTCGACCTCGGAAAGTTCGGCGATGCCCGAGATCGTCACCCGGTCGATGCCGAGCCCGACGAGGCGCGCCAGCATGTGATGCGGTTCGCCGTAATTGTTGCGCAAATCCTCGACATGACCGCCCAGAACGCTGCCGGCGCCAACGGTCAGGGTCAGGAAGCTCAGGGCCAGGAAGGTGCCGACGCGACGAGGCAGACGCTGCGCCAGAGGCACTGCGACAGCGCTGCGACGCGAGCGACGCAGCCAGCGGCTCGACCGCTCTCCGACGAGGAGTTGCGGTCCGGCAGCTGGAATCGGCAGGCGGTTGGCGGCCACCGCCGCCACCGTCTTTACCGATCGAGGGAGGCGTCCTCCACCATCCATGTGACGAGCTCACCGAAGTTCATGCCCGCGTGGGCAGCCAATTCGGGCACCAGACTGGTCTCGGTCATGCCGGGTTGCGTGTTGACCTCCAGCCAGACGAGAGTTTCAGTCTCGTCGTCGTATCGGAAGTCAGACCTGCTAACGCCCCGGCACCCGATTGCTTGATGCGCCGTTAACGAACACTCTTCGATCTGCTGGTAAATATTTGGTAAAATTTGCGCCGGGCAGATGTGGATCGATCCGCCTTTCGTGTATTTCGCGTCGTAGTCGTAGAACTCGCCGGTCGAGGCGCGGATCTCCGTCACGCCCAGCGATTTGTCGCCCATGATCGCGCAGGTCAGCTCCCTGCCGGCGACGAAGCTTTCCGCCATCAGCATCTCGCCGCAGGGCCAGTCGGCGCGGGCGATCTCCTGCGGCGGATGTTCGCGCCCCTTCTTGACGATCACGACGCCAACTGAAGAGCCCTCGTCGATCGGCTTGAGAACGTAAGGCGGAGGCAGGACGTGGCGCTTGGCCGCCTCGAAGCGCGAGACGTTGACGCCGTAGGCGACAGGCACGCCTGCCGCGGCGACGACGGTCTTCGCGCGGTCTTTGCGGATGGCCAGCGCCGAGGCCAGCACGCCCGAATGGGTATAGGGCAGCCCAAGAATTTCGAGCATGCCCTGAATCGTGCCGTCTTCGCCGAAGCGCCCGTGCAGGGCGTTGAACACGACATCGGGCCGCAGCCCTGCGAGCACCTGGGCGATGTCGCGCTGCACATCGACGCGCGTGACCCTGAAGCCGACGCTCTCCAGCGCCTGCGCACAACCGGCGCCGGTATTGAGGCTGACCTCGCGCTCGACGGACCAGCCGCCCATCAGCACTGCGACATGTTTGCTCATGCGGGTCCCCGAAACGCGCGATGCGCCGACCCTCGGGCAAGGGTGGTTAACGGCGCGTTAAGGAGTTGGCGAAAAGGCGGTGCGCTAAGGACGCCAGGCGCAATTGCCTCAACATCCGGAATCCTGTATATACGACTTGATGGAAATCGTTTGGGACGAGTGGAAGCGAAAGGCGAACTTCCTGAAACATGGCCTCGATTTCGCCGTGTTGGACCCGGAATTCTTCGCAAGCGCCTATATCGGCCCAGCCAAGCATGGTCGGCTACGGGCCGTCGGCGAGATTGACGGTGTCGTGACCGTCATTTTCGTTCGGCTCGGCACTGAAGGCCTTTAGGTTATCAGTATGCGCCCCGCTTCGCAGAAGGAAATGAGGCTGCTTGATGCCTAAGCTGCTCAGAGAGTTCGAACCCGGCCACGGTTTCTCGAAAGAGGATTGGGACGAGGTGTCCGACAATCCGGAACTTACCGATGCGGAAATCGCCAGCCTTCGTCCAATGAAGGAGGCTCTTCCCGATCTATACGCTGCCCTGCAGGAAGAAATCCGCAAGCGCGGCCCGGCCAAGACGAAGGAAGCGATTTCGATCCGGCTCGACATCGACCTCGTCAAGAAATTGCGCGCCTCGGGACCAGGCTGGCAGTCGCGCGTCAACGACGCGCTGCGGGAGTGGGTCGATAAATCGGCGGCCTGAAGCTCTAGGCCGCCACGCCGATCCGCTTGATTTCCCAATGCAGCTCGAAGCCCGAGTTTTCCTTCACCCGCCGGCGCACCTCCTCGCCGAGGCCTTCGACATCGGCCGCCGTCGCGCCGCCGGTGTTGATCAGGAAGTTGCAGTGCATTTCCGAGACCTGCGCGCCACCCAGCCGTAAACCTCGGCAGCCGGCGGCGTCGATCAGCTGCCAGGCCTTGCCTCCCGGCGGATTCTTGAAGGTCGAGCCGCCGGTGCGTTCCTTGATCGGCTGGGCCGCCTCGCGCGCCGCCGTGACGCGGTCCATCTCGGCCTGGATCGCGGCCCTGTCGCCCGGCCTTCCCTGAAACAGCGCGGAGGTGAAGATGATCTCATGCGTCGCGGTGGCGCTGTTGCGATAGGTGAAGCCCATCTCGGCATGGGAGAGCGTCACGATCTCTCCCTTGCGCGTGACGCCGCGCGCTTCGATCAGGACGTCGGTGGTTTCTCCGCCATGCGCGCCGGCGTTCATGCGCAGCGCTCCGCCGATGCAGCCGGGGATGCCGCGATAGAAGGCGAGCCCGTCGAGCGAGGCATCGGCCGCAGCGCGCGCGACCTTCACGTCGGGCACGGCGGTTCCAGAGCGAAGCCTGTCGTCCGCCTCGATCGCGATCTCGCCGAACGCCTTGCCGCCGAGCCTGATCACGATGCCCGGAATCCCGCCGTCGCGCACGATCAGGTTCGAGCCGAGCCCGACCACGGTCACCGGCATCTCCGCCGGCAGGCTTGCCAGCAGCAGAGCGAGATCGTCCTCGTCGGCGGGCGTGAACAGGACCTGCGCCGGCCCGCCGACGCGAAACCAGGTCAGGCCGGCCATCTCTTGGTTGGCGAGCAGGCGGCCGCGAAGCGCTGGCGCACCAGCGCGGAGAGCGGGTGTGATGTCAGGGAAGGTCATGGCGCTATCCGCGTGTTTCCTTCTCCCCTCGGGGGAGACGGTGGCCCCGCGAAGCGGGGTCGGATGAGGGAAGACCGGGTGAGCGGCATCGATGAGCGTCGGAGCATCGGAGCATCGGCGCGGCCCTCATCCGTCACGGCTTCGCCGTGCCACCTTCTCCCCCAAGGGGAGAAGGATCAACCTCCCAGAGCCGCCAGTTCGCCCGGCAGCGCATAGGCCCATTGCGTGATGTTGCCCGCTCCCAGGAACACGACGTAGTCTCCCGGTCCCGCAAGCTCCGCCACAATGCCGGCGAGTTGTTCGGGGTTTTCCAGCGGCAGCGCATGGCGGTGGCCGCGCGCCTTGATGCCGGAGACGAGCGATTCGCGGTCGGCGCCAGCGATCGGCGCTTCGCCCGCCGCATAGGTCTGCGCCACGATCACCGTGTCGGCGTCGTTGAAGCAGGCGGCGAAATCGTCGAACAGGCTCGAAAGCCGCGTGTAGCGATGCGGCTGCACGATCGCGATGACCTTGCCCTTGGTCGAGGCGCGCGCCGCCTTGAGCACCGCGGCGATCTCGACCGGGTGGTGGCCGTAATCGTCGAAGATCAGCGCGCCGTTCCACTCGCCGGTCTTGGTGAAGCGGCGCTTGACGCCGCCGAAACCCGCCAGCGCCGCCCGTATCTCAGGCACTGGAATGCCGAGATCATAGGCGACGGCGATCGCCGCCGTTGCGTTGAGCGCATTGTGATGGCCCGGCATCGGCATGATCAGGTCGCGCACGACCTCGTCGCGGCCGCGTTTGCGGTCGCGGATCAGCAGCGTGAACTTCGCCTGCCCGCCGGCGAGGTCGATGTCGATCAGCCGGAAATCGGCCTGCGGATTTTCGCCATAAGTGATGACCCGGCGGTCCTCGATCTGCCCGACCAGCCCCTGCACGGTCGGATGATCGATGCACATCACTGCAAAACCATAGAAGGGCAGGTTCTCGACGAACGTCCGGAAAGCCGCCTTGATCGCATCGAAGGTGCCGAAATGGTCGAGATGCTCGGGATCGATATTGGTGACGATAGCCACGTCGGCCGGAAGCTTCAGGAAGGTGCCGTCCGATTCGTCGGCCTCGACCACCATCCAGTCGCTCTCGCCCATGCGGGCATTGGTGCCGTAGGCGTTGATGATGCCGCCATTGATCACGGTCGGATCGAGCCCGCCCTTCTCCAGCAGCGTCGCGACCAGCGAGGTCGTCGTCGTCTTGCCATGGGTGCCGGCGATGGCGATGCAGCTCTTGAGGCGCATCAGTTCGGCCAGCATCTCGGCCCGGCGCACCACCGGCAGGCGCTGCTCGCGCGCGGCAATCAGCTCGGGATTGTCGCGCTTGATCGCGGTCGAAACCACGACGACCTCGGCTTCCCCGATGTTCTCCGCCTTGTGACCGACGAAGGTTTTGATGCCCTTATCGGCAAGGCGCTTGACGTTGGCGCCGTCGGCGGCGTCCGAGCCCTGCACCTGGTAGCCGAGATTGTGCAGCACCTCGGCGATGCCGGACATGCCGATGCCGCCGATGCCGACGAAATGGATGGAGCCGAGCTTCGGCGGCAGCTTCATGGCGGGATCGTCCTTGTCGGGCTGGTCAGAGGCCGGCGGTTTCGATGACGAGACGGGCGAGTCGCTCGGCCGCGTCGGGGATTCCGGCGCTCTTCGCGTTTGCCGCCATGGTCGTCAAGTGCGCCGGCTGGGCGAGCAATTGCGAGAGTTCCTGCGCCAGGCGGCGCGGCGTGAAGTCGGACTGCAGGATGCGGACCGCGCCGCCCACACCTTCGAGGAAGGCGGCGTTAGCCGCCTGGTCCTGGTCGAGCGCGCCTGGCAAAGGCACCAGGATGGACGGCCGGCCGATGACGCTCAGCTCCGCCACGGTCGAGGCACCCGAGCGCCCGATCACCAGTTGGGCCTTGGCCATGCGCGCCGGCAGATCCTTGAAGAACGGTGCGATCTCGGTCTTGAGCCCGAGCTTGCCATAGATGCCCTCGACCCGGTCGAAATCCTCGGCGCGCACCTGCTGGACGATGTGCAAACGCGCCCGCTCCTGCGGCGTCAGCAACTCGATCGCCGGCGGCACGATGTCGGCCATGATGCGCGCGCCCTGGCTGCCGCCGAAGACCAGCAGTTCGACCACCCCCTCGCCCGGCCAGTCATAGGGCGAGGTCGCCTCGATCACCGCCGGACGCACGGGATTGCCGACCTGACGGCATTTTGCCTTCGCGGCATCCGACAACCCGCCAACCTCGGCGAAGCCGGTCGCGATCACGCTCGCGCGGCCGGAGAGGAAGCGATTGGCCCGGCCGATGACGGCGTTCTGCTCATGGATCAGCGTCGGCACGCCGGCAAGCGACGCAGCCAGCACCGGCGGCACAGTGGGATAGCCGCCGAAGCCGACGACGAGCGCGGGCTTGAGTTGCCGGACGATGCGCCGCGCCGCCAGCACGCCCTTGGCCAGCGTCACGAGCGCGCCGGCCATCTTGATCGGCGAACGGCCGGACGGCGTCGCGGCGGGCACCGCATGCAGCGATTCGGCCGGGAAGCTGCCCGCGAACTCTGCGGCACGCTCGTCGGTGATCAGCGCGACGCGAACACCTTTCCCGCGCAGCGCATGGCTCAGCGCCTCGGCGGGGAAGAGGTGTCCACCAGTGCCGCCGGCGGCGAGAAGGACGAGCTTGCCCTGAGCCATCGTGGTCAGCGCCTGAATGCGCCGAGATCGTTGGCGCGCGGGCGCTTGCGCGTCAGGGCCAGCAGGAAGCCCGTGCCGATGGCGAGCGAGATCAGCGACGAGCCGCCATAGGAGATGAAGGGCAGCGTCATCCCCTTGGCCGGCATCATGTGCAGGTTGACCATCATGTTGATCGCTGCCTGGATGCCGAAGAGCAGCGCCAGCCCCGTGACCGCGAGCCGGATGAACGGATCCTCGGCCTTTTGGGCCACCATCAGCGAGCGCAGCACGATCAGCGCAAACAGCATGACGAGCGCGATGCAGACGATGATGCCGAACTCCTCGGCCGTGACCGCGAAGATGAAGTCGGTATGCGCGTCGGGAAGGATGCGCTTGACCGTGCCCTCGCCCGGCCCCTTGCCGAGCCAACCGCCCTGCGCGAAACTTTCGAGCGCGGTATCGACCTGGAAGGTGTCGCCCGAGCCCTTGTCCATGAAGCGCTCGATGCGGGCGCGCACATGCGGCACGAGCTGATAGGCGACGAGGATGCCGAAAGCCCCTGCCCCGCCCAGACCCAGCACCCAGAACCAGTGCAGCCCCGCGACGAAGAAGAGCCCGGCCCAGACCAGCGTGATCAGCATGGTCTGGCCGAAATCGGGCTGCAGCACGAGCGGAACGATCGTCAGCGGCAGGAGCAGGAACGCCATGATCGTGCCGGGAAGATCGGGCCGGCGCGTGCCCTCAGCGAAAGCCCAGGCGGCCAGCACGACGAAGGCGGGCTTGATGAATTCGGAAGGCTGCACCGAGCCGAGCGGCCCCATGGTGAGCCAGCGCCGCGCGCCCTTGACCTCGACGCCGAGATAAAGCGTCGCCACCACCATGGCGAGCGATACCGTGAACAGCAGCAGCGCCGAGCGCCTGACCATGCGCGGCGTCATGAACGAGACGCCGGTGAAGATCGTCAGCGCCACCAGCAGATAGGCGGCCTGCCGGTTGACGAAATGGAAGGTCGAGAGCCCAAGCCGCTCGGCGACGGGCGGCCCGCCCGCCATCAGCAGCACGACGCCCGACACCATCAGCGCGACCAGCGCGCCGAGGATGACGCGGTCGATCGACCACCACCAGCGGCCGCTGAGAGAGGGTTCGGCGCGTGAAACCATGCTGGACGTCCCATCGACAGCCGGCGCGGAACGACGCGCCTTCGTGGCGAATCACTCTGTCAATGAAGGGTTAACGGAATGATTCCGAAGCGCGGGTTTCAGCGCCCCGCAGGTTTTCGCGTTGACCGCCTTCTTCTGTTCAAAGCAGGGTCGCTATGATATTGTCTGCCAATTATCCACTTTTGTCGAACAGGCGCGCGGCGGATGACACGCAAAACGACGAAGTCCCCAAAGACCAGCAGCAGCGCGGCTCCCACCCGTGGCAATCGGATCGTCCGAGACAGAAAGACCGGGGCATTCAAAGGGGTCGCGGCCGAGGTGATGAAGACAGCGCAAGCCTCCGGATTCTTGAACGACAAGGGAAGCCGTATTACCGGACGCGTCAGCAAAGCACTGGTCGAACAGGCGAAGCGCCGGACGGGCATCACAGAAAACACGCAGCTGATCGAGTTCGCCCTCGCCAACCTGGCGCTTGACGACAACTTCGCCGAGGTGTTCGCGAGCGTGAAAGGTGCTGTAGACCCCGACGTCAAGCTCGGCTTCTGAGCGTGCCGGATTTCGACTTCCGGTCCGCCGCGCGCCTGGCGCGGCATAGCTCGGCCTTATCGCGCCGCGTGGACGCAGACCTGCCCTTTCTGACAACATCACATCTGGCTGGCCCCGGAATCCTTCTCGATACCAGCGTCTATATCGATCAGTTGCAGGGTCGATCGGGCATGCTGGTCGAAACGCTGATTGCGAGCAGGCACTGCTATCACTCGGTCGTGGCGATCCAGGAACTGATGCATACCGTCGGCGTTCTGGACCCAAGCCATGCGGGGACGACCGCTATCGTCAGCGCGATCGAGAGGCTCGTCTCGAGCATGCCGGCGCACCGCATAAGAGTCCCGGACGTGAACACGCTTGGCCGCGCGGCCGTCCTGTCGGGCGTTCTATGCCGTATCCAGGGCTATCAGTACGACCATCGTCGAAAGGCGCTTCAGGACTGCGTCCTGTTTCTCCAGGCCTACAAGGACGGGCTCACGGTCGTGACGAGAAACATCCGCGATTTCGACTACCTGCTCCAGCTTGTGCCGGAAGCCAGGGTTCTGATGTACCGATGAGCCGCAATTACTACCCTGCCCCGAACCGGACAAACCCCGGCAGCGCCTTGACCAGCGCCCCGAACGCCTCGCCGCGCACCTCGAAATTCGGGAACTGGTCGAAGGAGGCGCAGGCCGGCGAGAGCAGCACGGCGATCTCGCCCTCACCCGCTTTCGCCAACGCGTCGCGCGTCGCCGCCGCGACCGCCACGTCGAGCGTGCCGCTGCGCTCATAGGTCACGCGGCCATCATCGTCGAAGGTCGCGGCAAAGGCGTCGCTCGCCGCGCCGATCAGATAGGCCCTGGCGATGTTGGGGAAGTAGCGCCTGAGCGACTCGATGCCGCCCTCCTTCGCCTTGCCGCCAAGGATCCAGAAGATGTCGCGAAACGAGGTCAGGGCCTTCTCGGTCGAGTCGGCGTTGGTCGCCTTGGAATCGTTGATGAAGACGACGCGGCCGATGCGTCCGAGTTCCTCCATGCGGTGCGCCAGCCCCGGATAGCTCTTGAACCCGGCAGCGATCTCCTCGGGCGTCAGTCCGAGCGCGAAACAGGCGGCGAAAGCCGCCGCCGCATTCTGGGCGTTGTGCGAACCGCGAAGGGAGCCGATGCCGGCGAGGTTGGCGACGACCTTCGGCTTGCCGTTCCTGACCTGCACGATGCGGGTGTCGAGCTTGCCGACGTTCGCGGTGATTCCGGCGAAGACGCCCTCGTCGAGCGGCTGCTCGCCGCTGATCTTGACCAGCGGCCGGCCCGACGCCGCCCGCCGGCGCGCCATCTGCTTCGACGCCTCGTCATCGACGCCGATGACGGCGATGTCGGCGCTCGCGACCAGCCGCTCCTTGATCGCGCCGTACTGCTCGAAGGTGCCGTGCCGGTCGAGATGGTCCGGTGTCAGGTTCATCTGGATGCCGACGGTCGGCTTCAGCGAAGGTGCGAGGTCGATCTGGTAGCTCGAACATTCGACGACATGCACGCGGCTTGGCGAGGGCGGCTCCAGCGCCAGAACGGCGGTGCCGATATTGCCGCCCATCTGCACATCGCGGCCGGCGCTGCGCAGCACATGGGCGATCAGCGCCGTCGTCGTCGACTTGCCGTTGGTCCCGGTGACGCAGACGACCGGAGCAGCCGGGGCGCTCTTCGCACGCTCGCGGAAGAACAGTTCGATGTCGCCGATGATCTCGACGCCGGCCGCCTTCGCCTTCTCCACCGTCCAGTGCGGCACGGGATGGGTCAGGGGCACGCCGGGCGCCAGCACCAGCGCGGAAAAGCCCGCCCAGTCCGCGCCGGCGAGATCGACAATGGCAATGCCCTCCGCCGCAGCCTTGTCTCGGCCCGCCTGACTGTCGTCCCAGCAAACGACATCGCAGCCACCGGCCCTGAGCGCGCGCGCGGTCGCCAGCCCCGAGCCGCCGAGCCCAAACAGCGCGACCCTGCGGCCTGCGAAAACCGTGACGGGCGTCATCCGGGCATAATGCCGAAAAGTGGGAACCGGTTTTCGGACGACATCATGCCCTTCCTTTTCAGCGCAGCTTGAGCGTCGAGAGGCCGACGAGAGCCAGCACCACCGAAATGATCCAGAACCGGATCACAACCTGCGGCTCGGTCCAGCCCAGCTTCTCGAAATGATGGTGGATGGGGGCCATCAGGAAGACGCGCTTGCCGGTGCGTTTGAACACCGCGACCTGGATGATCACCGACATCGCCTCGACCACGAACAGCCCGCCGACGATGGCGAGCACGATCTCATGCTTGGTCGCGACAGCGATGACGCCGAGCAGGCCGCCAAGCCCCAGCGAGCCGGTGTCGCCCATGAAGATCTGGGCCGGCGGGGCGTTGAACCAGAGGAAACCGAGGCCGGCCCCGATCATCGCGCCGCAGATGACCGACAGTTCGCCCGCGCCAGGCACATGGTGGATCTGCAGGTAGTTGGCGAAAATCGCGTTGCCGGTGAGATAGGAAATGAAGCCGAAGGTCGCCGCCGCGATCATGACCGGCACGATGGCGAGCCCGTCGAGCCCGTCGGTGAGGTTGACCGCATTGCCCGCGCCGACGACGACGAAGGAGGTCACCAGCGGAAAGAGCAGGCCCAGCGGCACCACCATTTCCTTCAGGAACGGCATAGCGAAGCCCGACGAAATCCCGACAGGCCCGAGCTGCATGATCAGCGTGCAGGCGACGAGCGCGATCGCGACCTCCAGCGTCAGCCGCGCCTTGCCCGAGAAGCCCTTGTGGGACTGCTTGGTGACCTTCAGGAAGTCGTCATAGAAGCCGATCGCGCCGTAGCTCGCGGTGACGCCGAGCACGACCCAGACATAGGGGTTGCGCAGGTTGCCCCAGAGCAGCGTCGCGGCGAACAGGCCGGACAGGATCATCAGCCCGCCCATGGTCGGGGTGCCGCGCTTGGCGAGATGCGATTCCGGCCCGTCGGTGCGAATCGGCTGGCCCTTGCCCTGCTTGAGCCTGAGCCAGGAGATCGCGGCTGGCCCGAAGAAGAACACGAACATCAACGCGGTGGCGGTCGCCCCGCCGGCGCGGAAAGTGATGTAGCGGAACACGTTCAGGACCGGGAACGTGCCCGAGAAATCGGCCAGCCAGACGAGCATTGCTTTGTCTCTCGTTCTTATTCGTCAGCCGGTGCGTTCGGGAAGCGCGCCACGACCGCCTTGACGATCGGCCCCATGCGCGAGCCCAACGATCCCTTGACCGTGACGACATCGCCGGCCCGGATCGCTTCCAGCACGAGCGATTCAAGCCCGCTCGCGTCGTCGGCATAAGCGCCCCTGAGGGCGGATGGCAAGCCGTCATAGAGCCCGCGCATCAGCGGCCCGCAGGCGAAAACCTTGTCGATGCCGGCCACGACGATCGGCTCGGCCAGCCCCAGATGCAGTTCCGGCCCGCGCGGGCCGAGCTCCAGCATGTCGCCCAGCACGGCAATGCGGCGGCCCCGGCCCGACACCGGAATCCGGCCGAGATTCTCGATCGCGGCCCGCATCGAGGCGGGGTTGCCGTTGTAACTCTCGTCGAGCAGCGTGAACGGGCCACCCGGGCCCTGCAGGATCTGGCGCGCGCCGCGTCCGGCCGGCGGCACGAGATCGGCCAGCGCCAGCGCGGCCAGCGCAAGATCGGCCCCGAGCGCCGAGACGGCAGCGAGAACACTGAGCGAATTCAGCACGATATGCTTGCCGGGGCTGCCGAGCTCATAGGTCACGGATTGACCGAACGCGATCGCATCGACCGTCGAGACATCGGCCTTGAGCGCGCAGGAGACGAGCCGGACATCGGCGTTTGCGCTCTCGCCGAAGCTGATGATCCGCCCGGCCGGGCTTTGCTCCGCGAACCTACGCAACAACCCACTCTGGGGAATGTCGGCATTGATGATCGCGGTGCCACCGGTCTTCAGGCCCGAGAAGATCGCGGCCTTCTCCTCGGCGATGCCCTCGATCGAGGCAAAGGCCGCCAGATGCACCGGCTGCACCGTGGTTACGATCGCGACATCGGGCGTCACCAGTTTCGCCAGCGGCAGGATTTCGCCGGGATTGCTCATCCCGATCTCGTAGACCGCGTACGCCACCGAAGCCGGGGTCCGGCACAAGGTCAGCGGCACGCCCCAATGGTTGTTGTAGGAGGCGACGGGCGCATGGGTCTCGCCCTGTCGCGACAGCACCAGGCGCAGCGCCTCCTTGGTGCCGGTCTTGCCGACCGAGCCGGTGACGCCGACGACGCCGGCCTTGAGCTGCGCCCGGCGCGCCATGCCGGCCTGCTCCATCGCCTTCAGCACATCGGGCACGACGGCATAGGGCCCAGCGCCGGTGAATTCGGCGGCATGCGCTTCGTCGATCACGGCAAGTGCTGCGCCCTTGCCCAGCGCGCCCGCGACGAAGCCGTGCCCGTCGCGCGCCTCGCCCTGGATCGCGAAGAAGGCATCACCGGTGGCCAGCGTGCGGGTGTCGATCGAGATGCCGGTAACAACTGCCAGCGGCGCGCCGACAAGCCTGCCGGCCATGGCCGCGACCAGATCCTCGCCGGTCCAGAGTGGCGCGCTCATCCTGCGATCTCCGCGATAGCCGTCCGCACCACGTCGTGATCGGAAAACGGATAGGTCCGGTCGCCGATGATCTGGCCGGTTTCATGGCCTTTTCCGGCCACGACCAGAACATCGCCGGGCGCGAGCATGGCGACGGCCGCCTTGATCGCCTCGGCCCGGTCGCCGATCTCGCGCAATTTCGATGACGCCGCCATCACCTCGGCGCGGATCGTGGCGGGGTTCTCGCTGCGCGGATTGTCGTCGGTGACGATGGCGATATCGGCCTTTTCCGCCGCGATCGCGCCCATCAGCGGGCGTTTGCCCTTGTCGCGGTCGCCGCCGCAGCCGAACACGCAGATCAGCTTAGCCGTCGCATAGCCGCGCAAGGTCGACAGCACGGCCGCCAGCGCATCGGGCTTGTGGGCGTAGTCGACCACGACGAGCCCGCCATGGACTTCGCCGACGCGTTCGAGCCGCCCGGCGACGCCGGTCAGCCCCGAGATCGCCTGAAGCGACGCGACGCCGTCCTCGCCCGTCGCAATCGCAAGCGCAGCCGCGACCAGCGCATTGCCGGCCATGAAATCACCGACCAGCGGCAGCGTCACCGCGAGCTCCCGGCCGTCGACGGCGATCCTGAGTTGTTGCGAGAAGCCATCACGCACGCTGTCGACCAGCCTGATCGTCTCACCTTGACGGCCAATCCCGATCAGCGGATGGCCGCCCGCTTGGGCTGCCGCCGCAGCCTCGACCGCATAGGGCTCGTCTCGGTTGATCACGACGGGCGCGCCCTTCGGCAACAACTCCCAGAGCCGCATCTTGGCGGCGAGGTAGTCGGCGACCGTCGAATGGTAGTCCATATGGTCGTGGCCGAGATTGAGGAAGGCTCCGGCCTTGAGGCGCACGCCGTCGAGCCGGCGCTGGTCGAGCCCGTGCGAAGAGGCTTCCATGGCGAGATGCGTGACGCCCTGCCCCGCCAGCCCGTCGAGCGAGGCGTGCAGCGAGAGCGGGTCGGGCGTTGTCAGCGAGCCGTAATCGGCGCCTTTCGCCGTCACCACGCCGATGGTGCCGAGGCTCGCAGCCTCATGCCCCAGCGCCTGGAAGATCTGGCGGGTGAAGTCCGCGACCGAGGATTTGCCGCTGGTCCCGGTCACCGCGACGATGGTGCCGGGCTGGCGCGGATGCACGACAGCCGCAGCCAGCGACAGGGCCAGCCGCGGATCGCCGACCTGCGCGAAGGCGATGGTCGGGTCGAGATCGGCCGGGCGCGGCTGCGCGGAGACGATGGCCGACGCGCCGCGCGCCACGGCGTCCGCGATGAAGCGCGCGCCATCGGCCTTCGCGCCGTTCAGCGCGACGAAGACTTCGCCTGCCGCCACCTTGCGGCTGTCGAAGGCGACGCCGGAGACGGTACGGCCCGCATCGTCCGGGAAAGCCCCGGGAAAGAGCAGGCCAAGGCTCAAGGGTTGGGTCATCGTCGTTTCGCTATCGCCCCGGCGGCCTCGCGGCAAGTCTCGCCCTCGCGGCAAGCCTCAGCGCGTGCCCCAAGCCCCAAGTTTCGCCATCAGCGGGAACGGCGCGACCGGCGGCTCGAAGCGCGGCGGCAGGCCGAGGATCGGCGCCGTGCGCTCGATCACCTTGCCGGTGGTGACGCCGGCGTTCCAGGCGGCGGTCGAATAGCCGCCGCTTTCGGCATAGCCCTTGGGCTCGTCATAGATCGAGAGGAACAGGTATTTCGGCTTGTCGGAGGGGGCGATCGCCGTGAAGGTCGTGAAGTTGCGGTTCTTGGCGTAGCGCCCGTTGATGACCTTCTCGGCCGTGCCGGTCTTGCCGCCGACGAAGTAGCCGGCGATGTCGGCCTTGCGGGCCGAGCCCTTCTCGCCGTTGAGGCGCATGATGAAGCGCATCGCCTCCGACGTTTCCGGCTTGATCACCCGGACGCCGGTCTTCTTGGCGTCTTCCTCGGAGCGTTTCAGGAAAGTCGGCGTCATCAGCGTGCCGCCATTGACCAGCGCGCCGACGGCGGCCATCGCCTGGATCGGCGCGACCGCGAGGCCATGGCCGAAGGCGATCGTCGCCGTGTTGATCTCGCCCCAGCGCCCCGGAACGATCGGGGCCGCGCTTTCCGGCAACTCGGTCTGCATCCGGTCGAGCTGCATCATCTTGCGCAGGAAGGCCTTGTGGCCCTCGACGCCGACCGAGAGCGCCATCTTGATCGAACCCATGTTCGACGAATGCAGGAACACCTCCGGCACCGTCAGGGTCCGCCCCGTGCCGTGATATTCCTTGATGACCTGCCGGCCGAAATGCATCGCCCCGCCAGCCGTCGAATAGCTCGAATTGATCGTGGCCTTGCCGGAATCCAGCGCCATCGCGATGGTCAGGGCCTTGAAGGTCGAGCCCATCTCGTAGACGCCGACATTCATCCGGTTGATCCGGTCTTTCTCCTGCGCATCGACAGGATTGCCCGGATCGTAGTCGGGCAGCGACACCAGAGCGAGCATTTCGCCGGTGTTGACGTCCATGATCGCGCCTGCCGCCGCGATGGCGCGGAATTTCTCCATGCCCTTCACGAGTTCGTCGCGCAGCGCATGCTGGACGCGCAGGTCGATCGAGAGCTGGATCGGCTTCAGGTCGGAAGCCTGCGTCGCAAGCCCCGCCCCGTTCAGATCCTGCAGGCCCTGCGAGTCGATGTATTTCTCCATCCCGGCGATCCCGACATTGTCGATGCTGGCGAAGCCGAGCACATGGGCGGCGGCCGGGCCGTTCGGGTAAACCCGCTTGTTCTCGGGCACGAAGCCGACGCCGGGAATGCCGAGCCGGTGCACTTCGACCTGTTGGCGCGGTGTGATCTCGCGCTTGACCCAGACGAAACCCTTCTTGGTGTTGAGCTTGTCGCGCAGATCCTTGGCGTCGAGATCGGGCAGGACGGCGGTCAGGAGTTCGGTCGCCTCGTCCTTGTCGAGGATCTTGCGTGGCTCGGCGAAGACCGAGACGGTGCGAATGTCGGTCGCCAGCACCGTGCCGCTGCGGTCGATGATATCGGGCCTTGCCGCGGAGATCGCGTTGGAGGTGGCGCGGCGCAGTCCGACCTGCTCGTTGGGCAGCGTCCCGAGCATGACGAGCCGGCCGGTGATGGCGATGAACAGACCGGAGAAGGCGAGGATGACGAGGCCGACGCGCGGCTGGCTCTTCTCGCCGCTCATCCGGAAGATGTCGCGCAGCAGCGCGAAGCGCCGGCGCGGCGCGGCGGCCTCCGCGACAGGCGTGCTGTCGGCGGCAGCGTGGGTCTCGCTCATGGCCGGCCTCCGGGCGTGGTGCCGCTCGCCTTGCGGTCTTTCGGGGTTTCCGTCGGCAGGCCGAGACCGAGATCCTCGAGCTTGCGGCCGATGGCGTCGACCTTGGGACCGCGATTGGGGATGTCGGAGGCGCGCACCACCTGCGTCACCGCGAAGGGCTGCAGGTCGAGATGGCGGTCGGCCAGCGTCTGCAGCCGGTCGGGCCGGTTGAGGAACTGCCATTCGGCCTTGAGCACGGCGATGGCGTCGCGCTCGCGCTGCGCCTTGGCCTTGAGCTTCTGAAGCTGCTCGGCCTCCAGCGTGGTCTCGTATTTGATCGTGTAGGCGTAGACCGCCGAGGAGACGAGCGCGCCGATCGCCAGCACATGAAGCAGCTTGATCATGCTCAGGGCCTCCGTCTGGCTTGCGGCTCGGGCACGGTCGCGAGCGCGGTCAGATCCGGTTCGGCGGGACGCGCCGCGGTTTCGGTGCGTTCGGCTGCGCGCAGTTTTGCCGAGCGCGCGCGGGGATTGGCCCGCATTTCGGCCTCCGACGGCGCGATCGGCCCGCGGCTCACGAGTGTGAAGGTCGGCTCGGCAACACTGACGGCCGGCGCGTGGCGCGAGCCGGCGGGCGTGCGCCCCGAGCGCGCCGCCATGAACTGCTTGACGATGCGGTCTTCGAGCGAATGGAAGGTCACGACGACCAGTCGGCCGCCGGGCTTCAGCGCCACTTCGGCCGCATGCAGCGCCCGCACCAGCTCGCCGAGCTCGTCATTGACCGCGATGCGCAGCGCCTGGAACGTCCGCGTCGCCGGATGCGCCCCGCCCGGCTCGCCGCGCACGATGCCGGCGACGAGATCGGCCAGCTGCTTGGTCGTCTCCAGCGGAGCCTTGCGGCGGGCTTCGATGATGGCGCGGGCGACCGCACGGGACCGGCGCTCCTCGCCGTAATGGTAGATGATGTTGGCGAGCAGGCCTTCCTCGGCCTCGTTGACGAGGCTGGCGGCGCTTGGACCATCGGCCCCCATGCGCATGTCGAGCGGCCCGTCGAAGCGAAACGAGAAGCCGCGCTGCGCTTGGTCGATCTGCATCGACGAGACGCCGATATCGAGCACGACGCCGTCGAGCGGCGTCATCTGGAAGCGCTCGGCCTCTTCGGCGAGCTCGCCGAAGCACGCCTGCGCCAGCGTCAGCCGGCCAGCCATCGCCGAGACCAGATCGGCCCCGCCTGCAATCGCGCTCGGGTCACGGTCGAGCGCGAGCAGGGTCGCGTCGGGCGCGGCATCGAGTATGGCGCGAGCATAGCCGCCCGCCCCGAAGGTGCCGTCGAGGTAGCGCCCGCCCGGCTGCGGCGCGAGCGCCTGCAGGACTTCGTCCAGCAGGACCGGAACATGCCGGGCGTCTCCGTCGACCATTGCGTCAGGCCTCGGCCCTCGCTTCATTGCGTCGCGCCCCCCGACGCCGCCGGAGCCAGAGACTGAGAGCCGAGCGCGCGCTTGACGTCGCGCAGGCGCGTCCGCGCCGTCTCCAGATGCGCCTCGAAACGCGCCGGCTCCCAGATCTGGAACTTGTGGCCATGACCCACGAAGGTCACGCTGTCGCCGATGCCGGCATGCGCCTTCAGGGCGTCGCTGAGCATGATGCGCCCCTCCGGATCGACCTTCAGCACCTCTGACGCGCCGTTCAGCGCCGTCGAGAGCAGCTCCCATTCGTCCGAAAAGGGCGAGAACCGCGCCAGGATATCGTCGATCGTCGCGCGCAGCGCGTGTCCGCCGGCATCCAGCGCCGGCAGATCCAGCGTGCGGTGAACGTAGAGCCCCTCGTAGCCGTCCCTGGCGAGGACCGAGCGGAAGCTTGCGGGAATGGAGACGCGACCCTTGGCGTCGAGCCGGTTGGTGAAGTTCGAGACGAAGCGGTCCATCAACGCCGCCTCCCGGCCTGCTCTCCACACACCAATCCGGCCTCGACATGGCCGAAAACGAGACCTCCCGTCGAAGCAGGCAAAGCGCCGTCATCGACCGAAATCCGTGCGGCACACGGACCCTGATCTGACTATCGCCTGCCGGTTTCGACGGGATGATTTGGGATAGCATGGGTTCCCATGGGCGTCAATGGAATCGCGCGCGTCAACACCCTGACGCAAGCTCTCGCCTGCATCACACGCTGTTAAGGTTAAGTATCCGTAAGCATGCGCGGATTCGCGCTGCGAAGGCGTCTGCGCCGTCGCATGGGCCTCGCCGGATCGCTATCCGTGCGAGAAAATAATTCTGCTAGCGCTCGGCTGCCGGCCCGGCCGCCGTCAGCAGCGCCTCGCGCAACACCTGCAGTTGGTCCTTGAGTGGCCCGCCTGCCTCGAGCGCAGTCCCGATCGCGCCGCCCATCTGCTCGGGCACGCAACGCCCCTTATCGCGCAGGCCGTCACCCTGCGGCGTGAGATGGATCTGCACCTGGCGCTCGTCTTCGCGGCTGCGCTGGCGGCGGATCAGGCCGGCCGCCTCCAGCCGCTTGAGCAGCGGCGTCAGCGTGCCGGAATCAAGCATCAGTCGCTCGCCAAGCGCCTTGACGGTCAGCCCGTCACATTCCCACAGCACCAGCATGACCAGATATTGCGGATAGGTCAGGCCGAGTTCGGCCAGTACCACCCGGTACATCCGATTGAAGGCATGCCCCGCGAGATAGACGGCAAAGCAGAGCTGGTCGTCGAGCCGGGGCACGGGCCGCTCCGCATCCATCATGTCGATCATGGCCGCTCCAGACCCCGCCCGCCGCGCATCCCGTCACCTCAACCGGAATAGACCGGGAGGCGCAATCAACTCCGCGTGAGCCATTAATTCATCGTTGACAATTCAATTGTGCACTATCTAAATTGAGGACGCAAGGATGAAGGATCGGTCGCAATGGCCGGCCGGTTTCAAAGGAGACATCCCATGAAAATTCTCTACACCGCCCATGGTTCCGCCACCGGCGGCCGCGAAGGCAAGGCCGCCACCGATACGGGCAATGTCGATCTCGTTCTCAACACCCCGAAGGAACTCGGCGGCGGCGGCGGCGAGGGCACCAATCCCGAGCAGCTTTTCTCGATCGGCTATTCCGCCTGCTTCCTCGGCGCGCTGAAATTCGTCGCCGGCAAGGAGAAGGTGACGATCCCGGCGGACGCCAAGGTCTCCGCCGATGTCGGCATCGGCCCGCGCGATGATGGCGAGGGCTTCGGCATCGCCGTGAAGCTCACCATTTCCGTGCCGGGCGTCGACAAGGCCGTGGTCGAGGACCTCGTCCAGAAGGCCCACATCGTGTGCCCCTATTCGCATGCGACCAAGGGCAATATCGACGTCGACCTTAAGGTCGCGTGATCGAGCAGCTCGGCTGAATTCTGGCGTCGGCCGCATTGGCCGCAATTTGCTCCGGTGAGTCGGCTGGAGCGATGCGTGAGAACCGGAGCGGAGCGGACTGATGTCCGTGAGCACCGGAAGCGCAGCGCATCGCTTCAGGCGGCCGCCGGGGTAGAATTGCCAGCCGGCCTGTAAGCCGGGTTCTGGATGGCCGGAGGATCGCTCCCCCGACGTGACGGCCATTCCTCTGGGACGCGCATCGCTGCGCGCCTCGAGCAACCAACCCGGACGACCAGGCCCGGAAAAGGCCCCTTCCCGCTTGCGCGAAAAGCATCGTCCCTATTCGGTTTTGCTCCCGGTGGGGCTTGCCATGCCGTCCCCGTTGCCGGGTCCGCGGTGCGCTCTTACCGCACCTTTTCACCCTTACCTGCCTCTGCAGCTTGCGCTGCTACGGCACGGCAAGCCCGAGGGCCTGTCGCGCCGAAGCCCCGAAGGGCGAAGGCGGGCGGTTCGATCTCTGTGGCGCTTTCCCTGGGGTTGCCCCCGCCGGACGTTATCCGGCACCGTTTTTCCGTGGAGCCCGGACTTTCCTCCCCCAGAAGAACCTGAATCCTTGCGGGAGCGGCCGTCCGGCCGACTGGCGCGTGGGCTAGTGCGCGCTCGCACGGCCTGCGTCAAGCCACCTCTCAGCTGCGGGCGTTGATCGTCCGGACCTTGGCGCAGTAGGTCCGGTTGGCGCCGCTCATGCGATCGGTCATATGGCCGCTCTGATACTTCATCACGGTGCGGCAGGTATCGCCGCCGGCGAGCCTGTAGGCCTGCGCCAGATATTTCATGCCGAAGCGGGCATTGGTCTCGGCATCGAGCAGGCCGCCGGCGCCGCCGGAATAGCCCATGCCGCGCGCAGTCTGGTGGCGGATCTGCATGAGCCCGAGATTGCCGGCATGGGCAGCGCGGGGATTGTAGCGGCTCTCGATCCGCACGACCGCATCGGCCAGAGCGAAGGGCACGCCATTGGCGGCGGCGTGGCGGGCGACGATCGCCTTGAGACCGTCCGACCCGGCGGGAGCCGCTAAAGCACGGCTTGCGTGACCGGCGCTCTTGTCGCCCTCGACCGGCGCGGCGCTCATCGCCTTCGGCGCGGCCTCGGCTTTCGACGGGCCCTCGCCGGCCTGCTCGGCCGCCTTCTGCCGCGCGATCTCGGCATCCTTCACGATGAAGGCCAGCGCATCTTTTTCGTCGTTGATGGATTCGGCATGGACCGAGTGAATTCCGGCGAGGCAAATCGCGAGCGCGGCAACGCCGCCGCTGGTGGTATATCGCATGGTCGACTGGACCCTTCATTCCGAAACATGGCTGAGGGGTCGAGGCAAATGACCAGTAAATAAGGCCATAATCTGACACACCCGTAAAACAAAACTATGCTTGATTACCCTCAACAGGAAATTGAACGCTATTTATCGATTGAGTAGTCATCATGTATTCAGGCAACGCCTACCCAACGCCAGGTTGCATTGACGCAGCGCCGGCACGCCGCCAAATCATTGCCCCATTGCCGTCGCATTTGCCGGTCGCAGTGCGGTTTGGTCGTCGCAAAACGCCACGCGGGCCAAAACCGCGCTCGCTGACCTGTCCGGCGCAGTCATTTCCAGCTAGTCTCGTCCTCGAACGCCGCGCCGGGAGTCGTCGCAAACATGGTTTCGTCATTCTGGGGAGCGCTGGGCGGCGGCGGGCTTGGCCTGGCGCTCGGCGGCCCGCTCGGCGCGCTGATCGGCGCGCTTGCCGGCCATGTGCTGGTCGACCGCGAAGGCGCGCTGTTTGGGCCGCCGCCGCGCGAACTGATCTTCACCACGGGGCTGGTGGCGCTCGCCGCCAAGATGGCGCGCTCGGACGGCGTCGTGACCCGCGACGAGGTCGCGGCCTTCCGGCGCATCATCACCGTACCGGCGGACCAACAGGCGCATATCGAGAGCCTGTTCGATCTCGCCAAGCAGACCAGCGCCGGCTTCGAGGCCTATGCGACGCAGATCGCGGAGGCGTTCCGCGACGAGCCGGCCCTGCTTGAGGATGTGCTCGACGGCCTTTTCCTGATCGCGGCGGCCGATGGCGCGATCCACGAGGCGGAACACGCCTATCTGCGCGATGTCGCCGCCATCTTCGGCATTGCCGAAAGCGGCTTTGCCCGCATCGAATCGCGCCATATGCGCCGGCCCGACGACCCTTATCTCGTGCTCGGCGCGAGCCGCGACATGGACGACGCGACGCTGAAGCGCCACTATCGCCGCCTCGTCGCGGAGAACCACCCCGACCGCCAGATCGCGCGCGGTCTGCCGGAGGAAGCGGTAGCGATCGCGACCCGGCGTCTGGCCGCCATCAACGCCGCCTGGGACGTGATCGAGAAGGAGCGCGGGCTCGCGCTCAGCCTGTCGCGCGAACCGGCATGAGCGACGACACGATGGCCGACCGGGTGGGCGAGGCAACCTCCGCAAGCTCGCCGGCGCAGCCCGACAGCCGTTTCGCCGCGAAGATCTTCCCCTCGCCCAACCACGGCGCACGCAGGATCGGCGGCGCCGAGCCAATGGACGGCGCTCCGCTGCGCCGACCCGACATGCTGATCCTGCATTACACCGGCATGAGCGATGCGGGCGCGGCGCTGCAATGGCTGTGCAACCCGGTTTCGCAGGTCTCGTCGCATTATTTCGTCTTCGAGAACGGCCATACGCTGCAACTCGTGCCCGAAGCGCGGCGCGCCTGGCATGCAGGCAGCTCGCACTGGGCCGGCGAGACCGACATCAATTCCTGCTCGATCGGCATCGAGATCGCCAATCCCGGCCATCCCGGCGGCCTGCCCGAGTTTCCGCCTGAACAGATCGCCGCCACGCTGAACCTGTGCCGCGACATCTGCGAACGCTGGTCGATCCCGCCCGAACGCGTGCTCGCCCATTCCGACATCGCGCCCGGCCGCAAGATCGATCCCGGCGAGAAATTCCCGTGGGCGCATTTTGCCGAAGGCGGTGTCGGCGTCTGGACGAGGCCCGCCCCGATCGGCGGAGGGCGCTTCCTGGCGCGCGGCGATGGCGGCCAGCCGGTCGAGGCGCTGCAGGCGATGTTTGCGATGCTCGGCTATGGCGTCGCGGTCGATGGCGTCTTTGACGAAAAGCTGGAGGCAATCGTCGCCGCATTCCAGCGCCACTGGCGGCCGGGAAAGGTCGACGGCGTCGCCGACGCGTCGACGATCACGACACTGCGTGACCTGTTGGCAGCGACGCAAGGCGCGCGGGTGGCGTAGCCCTGCTGCAACCAGCAGATTGCAAGAGCCGATGACGTTCGGTAATGCTTGCGTCTGTGTCGAAGCGTAGGCGTGCGTGGATGGCCCTGGATCACGATCGCAATTCTCCCGAGAGAAGCATTGCGCTGTGCCTGTCGGGGGGCGGCCTGCGGGCGACCTTCTTTCATCTCGGTGTGATCACCGCATTGCGCGAGGCAGGCCTGCTAGGCAATGTGAGGGAGGTATTCTCGGTTTCGGGCGGCAGCATCACGGCAGGTCATCTGGCGCTCAACTGGTCGAAATATACCGGCTCCGACAAGGATTTCCGCATCGCCTGCGACGAGCTTCGCGCGATCGGCGACTGGGATATCCGCAACCGCGTCATTCGCCGCTGGGTGCTCGGCGGTTTCCTGCTGCTGCCCTACTGGGCGAAGCTCGGCCGCACGGAATTGCTGCAGGGCCAGTACGAAAGGCTCTTCGGGCGCAAGACGCTTCGTCAGTGCGAGGAGGGCAACCCCGACGCGCCGAAGTTCCATATCCTGGCCACGAGCTTCAACACCGGCGACCTGTGCAGCTTCAGCGAAGACGTTTTCTCGATCCACAACGAAGGCACGAATGACGACGGCGATCCGACCTGGGCGCGGCCAACGAACTACGCGGCCGACAATGTCAGGTTGAGTCTGGCGGTGGCGGCGTCGAGCGCCTTTCCGCCGCTGTTTCCGCCGATTCGCCTGACCTGGGACAGGATTGGCGCGTCGTCCGACGGGGCTTTCAACGCGATCGCCCTGACGGATGGCGGCGTCTACGACAATCTCGGCTTCGACAAATTCGTTGCGCTCGAAGGCGACGCCCCCCGCGAAGCGATCGACACGGTCGTGGTCAGCGACGCCGGCGGCGCCTTCAACGCCTCGATCCGCAACGATTTCTCCGGCGTCTTCGCCCGCAATGTCCGCGCCACCGACGTGCTGATGCGCCGCACGGCCAAGGCGACGCTCGCCCGGATGCGCGAGATGCGGAGCCGGCGCGACGTTCTCTATGTGCCGATCGGCCAGATCGTAGACGCGTCCGACGCCCTGGTGACCACGCAGACGCGGCTGCAGAACATCCGCACCGACCTCGACCGGTTCTCGAAGGCGGAAATCGCGCTCCTGGTGGATCATGGCCGCAACGTCATGGACGCCACGATGGAGCAAACGGGGCTGGCGTCGCGGCCGGCTACTATACTCCCACGGGGGTCTGGGGATGAGGCCGAAGCGTCCGAGGAACTGGCCCGGCAGGGCGGCGTAACGCGCGCCCGGCTTTTCGACGAACGGGACTGGGCGTCCTACGTCCTGCTGGCGGTCGCGGCGACCATCGCGATCCTGCTCATGTCGTTCGCGAGAGGCACTTACGATTGGTATGCCGTTTATCGGGACGAGAAGGAGCAGTTCGCAGTCAACCGCACGAAAACTCTGGAAAAGGACAGGGAGATCGTCAGGTTGGAGGCCGAGCTCGATGGGTACCGTCAGCAGCCCGTCGATATCTCCCAGACGATACGCCCGCCGACGCCTTCCGGGACCGGTGCCACCGGACCTCAACCGGACGGCGGCGACTTGCCTTCGCGCCCCGGCCGCCCCCGTCCTCCCGAGCCGCAGAGCGTCGATCGCACGAAATACATCGTATGGACCCAGTTCGCAGGAGCGCTGACGCGCGAGCAGATGAAACTGTTCGGTTCCCAGTTGATCGGGCTAAAATGGAACGCGCCGGGCGCGGCCGAGGGCGGCGAGCGGACGCCGAACGCAGCCAGGCTGAACGAGGTTCGCTACCGCTCGCCCGACGAGAGGGACGCAGCCCAGCAACTTGCGGACGACATTAACGCCCTCAAGATCGTTCCGACCACGGTCGTGACCAAGCAACTCGGCATCCTTCCGCGGAACTCGCTCGAAATCTGGATCAGCAAGTGACCCCGCGCCCTTCCGCCACCTTGCCGTGAAGGAACCCGCGAAGGACCTGCGATTCTGGCGTTGTCCAAGCCAAGGATGCGATCGACGCTTTCGGCTATAAGCGGCCCGCCTCGATCCGATCGAGGCGCTCAGGCGGGAATAGGTCTCAGGCGGCCTCCGCCGTCTCGCCCATCCGTTCCTTCAGCCTCAGGCCGACGGCGACGATCGCCTGGATCGCCGGCATCAGCTCCTGGCCGAGATCGGTCAGCTCGTACTCGGCCGAGGGTGGCGAACTCGCCACGACGCGTCGCTCCAGCACGCCCTTCTGTTCGAGATCGCGCAGGCGTTCGCTCAGCATCTTGGCCGAGATCAGCGGCATGTCGCGGCGCAGTTCGCCGAAGCGGCGCGGTCCGGCGCTGAGATACCAGATCAGGTTCGGCGTCCAGGCCTTGCCGAGAACGCGCATGCAGGTGCCGACCGCGCAGGTCGGCGGCGGCGTCACGGCCCGGTTCTTCCGCAGTTTGAGCACCATGCGAGCCTCCCGAACCGGTTACCTTATGGATACCGGAAAACACCGTAACCGGACGTTACCGAGTATACAAAAGTTATCTCTCCGCTTACCCCTGTCGCACCGCCAACACGGAAACGACGGCCATGAAGCTCTACTACTCTCCGGGAGCCTGCTCCCTTTCGCCCCACATCGCCCTGATCGAGGCCGGCCTGCCCTTCACGCTGGACAAGATCGACAACAAGGCCAAGAAAACCGAGAACGGCGCCGATTTCTACGCGGTCAATCCGCGCGGCTATGTGCCCGCGCTGGAACTCGATAACGGCGAGGTGCTGACCGAGGGCGCCGCGATCGTCCAGTACATCGCCGACCTGAAGCCTGAGGCCGAACTCGCGCCAAAGCCCGCGACGCTGGCCCGCGCCCGGCTGCAGGAAGAGCTCAATTTCCTTGCCTCGGAGCTGCACAAGGGCTTCTTCCCCCTGTTCAATCCGGCCAGCAGCGAGGACGAGAAAGCCCCGGCCCGGAAGGCGCTCAGCCGGCGCTTCGACAATGTCGAGGCGAAGCTGGCCGACGGTCGTCCCTATCTGCTGGGCGAGCGCTTCAGCGTCGCCGACGGCTATCTCTTCACCATCACCAACTGGGCCGGGCATGTCGGCTTCCCGCTCGACCCTTGGCCGAAACTGCAGGCTTTCATGGCAAAGATGGCGACGCGCGCCAGCGTCCAGCAGGCGATGCGCGCCGAAGGCCTGATCCAGTAGGATGGACCCGCGCTTCGCCGAGATCGTCGAAAGCCTCGGGCTCTATTTCGACGGGCTGCACCACAGCGATGCGGCCCTTCTGGGCCGTGTCTTTCACCCGCAGGCGATCTATGCCTGCGCCAGCGAGGGCAGCCTGACCCATCTGACCATGGACGCCTATCTGCCCATCGTAGCCGCCCGCGCCTCTCCCGCGAGCCGGGGCGAGGCCCGCCACGACGCGATCCTGTCGATCGCGTTCGCGGGGCCGGTGACTGCGCTGGCACGGGTCGCATGCGCCATCGGCGAGAAGCGCTTCACCGACATCCTGAGTTTCGTGAAGCTCGACGGGCAATGGCGCATCATCGCCAAGGTCTTCCATTTCGACATCGCCGCGCCGTCGCCCTGACGGCGAACCCCAGAGCGTGCTGTTTTGTCCCGGAAGCACGCCGTCATCCTGGGCGCACGCAGGGCGTCCCGGGATCCATCGTAGGGCGCTGCGCCTTACGATGGATCCCGGATCTGCGCGGCTTCGCCGCTTGTCCAGGATGACGCGGTGCTTCCGTGTGAAAAGAGCACGGTCTGGAATCGAACCTGTCGTCAGACGATCTTGATCGACAAATCCGGCAGGCCCTCGAGCTTGCACAGGATCACGTCGCCCTTGACCACCGGCCCGACATTTTCAGGCGTGCCGGAATAGATGATGTCGCCGGCCTTGAGCTCGAAGGCTTCCGACAGCTTCGAGATCTGCTCGGCGACCGACCAGATCATGTGCTGCAGGCTGGCGTTCTGCTTGGTCACGCCATTCACCGCGAGCGAGATCGCGCCTTTGGTGAAATGCTGGACGGTCCCGACCGGGTGGATCGGGCCGACCGGCGCGGAGCGGTCGAAGCTCTTGCCGATCTCCCAGGGCTTCTTCTCGTCGCCGAGCGCGCGCTGGAGATCGCGCCGCGTCATGTCCAGCCCAAGCGCATAGCCGAAGACGTGGTCGAGCGCCTTGTCCATCGGGATGTTGCGCCCGCCCGATTTCAGCGCCGCCACGAGTTCGACTTCGTAATGATAGTTCTTGGTCAGCGAGGGATAGGCGTGGTCGGCGACTTCGCCTGGCATCACGATCTGGATCGCGTCGGTCGGCTTCTGGAAGAAGAACGGCGGCTCGCGCGTCGGATCCGAGCCCATCTCGCGGGCATGGGCGGCATAGTTGCGGCCGATGCAGTAGATCCGGCGGACCGGGAACACCTCCTGCGAACCGACGATCGGGATGGTGGTCTGGGCGACGGTGAAGGGCGTCTTCACGGCGGCCACGGGTTGGGCCTGGGCGGTGCTGGCGGCAAGCGTGGCGGCGGCTCCACCGGTGCCCAGCATGGTGCGGCGTGTGATCTTCATGGCAAATCTCCCTTGAGGACCGGCCCTCGCTCGGGGCCGCTTTCGTCCGGCTTCGACGCCATTGCGCCGTGCCGGATCAGGAGATTAGTCAACAACCATAAACCGGACGAAACAAGGGCCGCGACGCGGTCTGCGTCGCGGCCCTTGCGGCAAAACACCTGTGCCCGGGCTGATCAGCCCTTCACGCTCTTGACCGTCTCGGCGACGTTCTTGCCGAAGGCCTCGGCCGTGGCGAGGTCGCCGGGATACATGTCGTCGACGCCGCCATCCGAGGGCGAGGCCGTCATCAGGCCGCCGAAGGAACCGACATAGTTGAGGTCGTTGCGGGTCGCGGCCTTGCTGTTGGACGGCATGATGCCGGTGCCGGTCCAGAGCATGCCGTGCTGCAAGGCGAGCGTGATCAGGGTGTGCAGCGTCGAGAACTTGTCGCCGTTCATCGTCGCCGAATTGGTGAAACCGGCCGCGATCTTGCCCTTCCAAGCCTGGGTGTACCAGGGCTTGCTGGTGGCATCGGCGAACTTTTTGAACTGCCAGGAGACGTTGCCCATATAGGTCGGCGAGCCAAAGACGATGCCGTCGGCGGCCGCCAGCGTAGCCCAGGCCGCCTCGGGAACATTGCCCTCGGCATCCACGGCGATGAGTTCCACGGTTGCGCCGGTCGAGGCCGCGCCCTTCTGGACGTGCTCGGCCACCTTCTTGGTGTGGCCGTAGCCGGAATGGAAGACGATGGCGATGCTGGTCATGGTTGCCTCTGTCGGAACGATTGCGTTGCGTGGCGACAACATGTTGCAGCGCGGCGAGGGCTTCAATGCCCGCGCCATTGCGGTTGCGCAGGATCGGTCTGGCGCTGCGGCAATGAAGCGCCCGCAGCGACTTTGCGCGTCAGCCCAGCGGCTTGATGAAGACGATCAGCCCGTCGAGGCCGCGTCCCATGTCGCGCCAGCCATGGGCGAGGTAGAAGCGCTCGGCGCGCGTGCCGGCGGCCGTCGTCAGGCTGGCCTGCCGGTGGCCGGCAGCGATCAACCGCCCCAGCGCAGCATCGAGCAGCGCCCGGCCATGCCCGCGCCCCTCGAAAACGCGATCGATGAACAGCGCCCAGATATAGCCGGACTGATGGTTGGCGCAGGTGAAGCCCGCGACCTCGCCGGCCTCCTCGCTGACGAGGAAGACCGCCTGCTCCATATACCAGGCAACCTCTTCCGCACTGACCTTCGACGGGTCGGAGAGAACGTTCTCGGTGACGGCGTTCCTGATCGCGTGGATGCGCGCCAAATCGGAAGGCTTGGCCGCGCGAATGCTCACTCGGCCGCTTCCAGCCGATAGGCCGACGGCTCGTAGTTCAGGATCGGCGAAAGCCAGCGCTCGACTTCGTGGATCGCCATGCCCTTGCGCGCCGCATAATCCTCGACCTGGTCGCGCTCGACCTTGGCCACGCCGAAATAATAGGCGTCCGGATGCGAGAGATACATGCCCGAGACCGACGACCCCGGCCACATCGCAAAGCTCTCCGTCAGCTTGACGCCGACGCGGCGCTCGGCCTGCAGCAACTCGAACAAAGTCGCCTTCTCGGTATGGTCGGGCTGGGCCGGATAGCCCGGAGCGGGCCTTATGCCGCGATACTCCTCGCGGATCAGCTCCTCATTGGGCAGGTTCTCGTCTGGCGCATAGCCCCAGAACTCGGTGCGGGCCTTCTGGTGCATGCGCTCGGCGAAGGCCTCGGCGATGCGGTCGGCCAGCGCCTTGACCATGATTGAACGGTAATCGTCATTGTCGCGGGCGAAGCGCTCGGAGATGCGCTCCTCCTCCGCGCCGGAGGTGACGACGAAGGCCCCGACATAATCGGGCCGCTCGATGCCCTCGGGCGCAAAGAAATCCGACAGACACATATTGGGCTTGCCGTCGCGCTTCGAGAGCTGCTGGCGCAGTCCGTGGAAGGTCGCAAGTGTCTCCTGCCGGCTCTCGCCGGTGTAGAGCCGGATATCGTCTCCGACCGCATTGGCCGGCCAGAAGCCGACGACGGCCTTGGGGTTGAACCAGCGCTCCTCGACGATGCGCTTCAGCATCACTTGGGCATCCTCGAAGAGCGCGCGCGCCGCCTCGCCCTGCTTCTCATCGTCGAGAATGGCCGGATAACGCCCCTTCATCTCCCAGGTCTGGAAGAACGGAGTCCAGTCGATAAGCGGCACGAGATCGGCGACGTCATAGGTCCGGAAGACGCGCGTGCCGAGGAAGCTCGGCTTGGGCGGCATGTAGTTCGACCAGTCGGCCTTGAAGGCGTTGGCGCGCGCCTTAGCCAGCGGCAGGCGCTGCTTGTCGGCCTCCGAGCGGCGATGCGCGGCGGCGACCTTGGCGTATTCCGCCTGGATGCCCTCGATATAGGCCGGCTTCTGGTCCTGCGAGAGCAGGCTGGACACCACGCCCACCGCGCGCGAGGCGTCGGTGACATAGATCGTCTGGCCCTTGTTGTAGGCGGGATCGATCTTCACCGCCGTATGCACGCGGCTCGTCGTCGCGCCGCCGATCAGCAGGGGGATGTCGAAGCCCTCGCTCTCCATCTCGGAGGCGACGGTGACCATCTCGTCGAGCGAGGGCGTGATCAGCCCCGACAGCCCGATGATGTCGACCTTCTCCTTGCGCGCGGTGTCGAGGATCTTCTGCGTCGGCACCATGACGCCGAGATCGATGACCTCGTAATTGTTGCACTGGAGCACGACGCCGACGATGTTCTTGCCGATGTCGTGGACATCGCCCTTCACCGTCGCCATCAGCACCTTGCCGGCGGCCGAGCGCTCGCCGCCCCCGTTCAGGCGCTTCTCCTCATCCATGAAGGGCATCAGATAGGCCACCGCCTGCTTCATCACGCGGGCCGACTTCACCACCTGCGGCAGGAACATCTTGCCCGCGCCGAACAGGTCTCCGACCACGTTCATGCCGGCCATCAGCGGGCCCTCGATCACGTGAAGCGGCTTCTCGGCCTTCGCCCGCGCCTCCTCGGTGTCGAGGTCGATGAAGGCGGTGATGCCGTTGACCAGCGCGTATTCCAGCCGCTTCTCGACGTCGCTCTCGCGCCAGGCCATGTCCTTGCCGGAGACCGCAACCGAGCCGTCGCCCTTGAAGCGCGGCGCGGCGTCGAGCAACCGCTCGGTCGAATCCTTGCGGCGGTTGAGGACGACATCCTCGCAGAGCTCGCGCAATTCAGGATCGAGCCCGTCATAGGAGCCAAGCTGGCCCGCATTAACGATGCCCATATCCATGCCGACCTTGATGCAGTGGTACAAAAAGACCGAATGCATGGCTTCGCGGACTTTTTCGTTGCCGCGGAAGGAGAAGGACAGGTTCGAGACGCCGCCCGAGATATGGGCGTGCGGCAGGGTCTCGCGGATCGCTTTGGTGGCCTCGATGAAATCGTTGCCGTAATTGTCGTGCTCCTCGATGCCGGTCGCCACCGCGAAGATGTTCGGATCGAAGATGATATCCTCGGGCGGAAAGCCGATCTGCTCCGTCAGCAGCTTGTAGGCGCGCGTGCAGATATCGATCTTGCGCTGGAAGGTATCGGCCTGCCCAGTCTCGTCGAAGGCCATGACGACGACGGCCGCGCCATAGTTGCGGCAGATGCGGGCATGTTCGAGGAAGGCGGCCTCGCCCTCCTTCATCGAGATCGAATTGACGATCGGCTTGCCCTGGATCGTCTTCAGCCCGGCTTCGATGACATGGAATTTTGAGGAATCGACCATGATCGGCACGCGGCTGATATCCGGCTCCGAGGCAATCAGGTTGCAGAATTCGGTCATCGCAGCCTGCGAATCCAGCAGGCCCTCATCCATGTTGATGTCGATGACCTGCGCGCCGTTGGCGACCTGGTCGCGCGCGACGTCGAGCGCGGCGGCGAAATCGCCGTCCTTGACGAGCTTGCGAAAGCGCGCCGAGCCGGTGACGTTGGTGCGTTCGCCGACATTGACGAAGGGGATGGTCTCGTCGAGCGTGAACGGCTCCAGCCCCGCCAGCCTGAGATAGCGCTTGATCTCCGGCACTTTGCGCGGCGCCTTGCCGGCGACGGCCTGCGCGATGGCGCGGATATGGTCGGGCGTCGTACCGCAGCAGCCGCCAACGACATTGACCAGGCCCGCATCGGCGAACTCGGCCAACATGCCGGCCGTCGCCTCCGGGCTTTCGTCATACAGGCCGAACTCGTTGGGCAGGCCGGCATTGGGATAGGCGCAGATCAGCGTGTCGGCGACGCGCGACAGATCCTTGATATGGGCGCGCATCTCGCGCGCACCGAGCGCGCAGTTGAGGCCGACCGTCATCGGGCTGGAATGGCGGATCGCGTTCCAGAACGCTTCGGTGGTCTGGCCCGACAGGGTGCGGCCCGACAGATCGGTGATCGTGCCGGAGATCATCACCGGCAGGCGCAGGCCCTTCTCGCGAAACACGTCCTCGATCGCGACGATCGCGGCCTTGGCGTTCAACGTGTCGAAGATCGTCTCGACCAGCACCAGCTCCGAGCCGCCATCGATCAGGCCGCGCACCTGCTCGGCATAGGACTCGCGGACCTGGTCGAAGGTCACGGCCCGGAAGCCAGGATTATTGACGTCGGGCGAGATCGAGAGCGTGCGATTGGTCGGGCCGACCGCACCCGCGACGAAGCGGCGGCGGCCATCGGCCTTCTGCGCCAGCATCGCGGCTTCACGCGCCAGTTTCGCGGATTCGACGTTCAGCTCATAGGCCAGCGCCTCCATGCCGTAATCGGCCTGGGCGATCTGGGTCGAGGAGAACGTGTTGGTCTCGACGATGTCCGCGCCCGCCATGAAATAGGCGAGGTGAATGTCGCGGATCGCCTCGGGCTGCGTCAGCACGAGCAGGTCGTTGTTGCCCTTGAGGTCATGGTTCCAGCCCTTGAAGCGCTCGGCCCGGAACTCGGCCTCCGAGAGTTTCAGATTCTGGATCTGCGTCCCCATCGCGCCGTCGAGCACGAGGATGCGCTCCGACGCGGACTGGCGCAGAGCGCGTTCGATCTCGGCGCCATCGACGGGGGTGGGCTTGAAATCTGTCATCACTTACTCCGCCGCCGCAGCCTGCGCCGTCACCTTCTCGGGCTTCAGGCCGACGAGATGGCAGATCGCGTAGACCAGATCGGCCTTGTTCATCGTGTAGAAATGCAGGTCGGTCGCGCCCCGGTCGATCAGGTCGAGCGCCTGCTCGGCGCAGACGGCCGCCGCCACCAGCCGGCGCGTCGCCGCGTCGTCCTCCAGCCCCTCGAACCGGTCGGCCAGCCATTGCGGCACGCTCGCGCCGGTCTTGCGGGCGAAATTGGCGGTCTGCCGGAAATTCTGGACCGGGACGATGCCGGGCAGGATCGGGATATCGATCCCGGCTGCGCGCACCTTGTCGAGATATCGGAAATAGACGTCGTTATCGAAGAAGAACTGGGTGATCGCGCGCGTCGCCCCGGCATCGACCTTCTTCTTCAGCGCGTCGATATCGGCGTCGAGCGAGGCGGCCTCGGGATGCTTCTCCGGATAGGCCGAGACCGTCACCTCGAAATCGCCGACGCGCCTGATGCCCGCGACGAGATCCGAGGTCTGGTGGTAGCCCTTCGGGTGCGGCTCATAGGCAGTACCGAGCCCGCCGGCCGGATCGCCGCGCAGCGCCACGATATGGCGCACGCCGGCATCCCAGTAGGCGCGGATGACCTCATCGACCTCGTCGGTCGTGGCCGACACGCAGGTCAGATGCGCGGCGGGCTTCAGTCCGGTCTCGTCGACCATGCGCTTGACGGTCGCATGCGTGCGCTCGCGCGTGGAACCGCCGGCGCCATAGGTCACCGAGACGAAACCGGGGCCCAGCGGCTCGAGCCGGCGCACGCTCTCCCAGAGCGCGATCTCCATCTCGTCGGTCTTCGGCGGGAAGAACTCGAAGGACACCTTCGGGCGGCGCGAGCCGTGCCGGCTGGGGCGAAACGCATTCATCAGGCCACCTCTAGATTGTCTTGACGCATGGCCGGATCGACCTGAACGCGACGATCGCGCCCACGCCAGAGCATGACGGTCAGTTCACCCGACGCGCCGCTCACGGCCTTGATTTCTTCCGCCAGATCGCAGGACAGCCTGGCTTCGCCAAACCAGCCCTCGATCTGCGCCCGCGTGAAGCCAAGCCGACGATGCGCGTGCTCGGTCCGCAGGAATTCCATGTCATGGGGCGCGAAATCGACGACGATCAACTGCCCGCCCGGGCTCAGCATCGCAGCTGCCTCCCGCACCGCGCGGCCCGGATCATCGAGGAAATGCAGCACCTGATGGATGATGACGAGGTCAAAGGAGCCGCGCGCGAAGGGCAGTGCGTAGATATCGCCCTGGCGCAGTTCGACGCGCGACAGCCCTGCCTTTTCGAGATTGGCCCGCGCCACTGCGAGCATGGCATGGTTGGCATCGACGCCGACGGCGCGGCCGAACTTCGGGGCAATCTTCTCCAGCATGCGGCCGGTGCCGGTGCCGAGATCGAGCACGGCATTGCGATGCCCGGCTCCGACGGCAGCTTCCACGGCGGCCTCGACCGCTTCGTCTGGAACATGCAGCGAGCGCAGCCGGTCCCAGTCGCGTGCAACGCTGGCGAAATAGCCCTGTGCCACATCGGCGCGGGCCGAGCGCACGGCGGCGAGCCGCTCGCGGTCGGCCGCGAGCACACCGTCGGACGGATCGAGCCAGGCGGCGAGCGATGCGGCGAACGCCCCGCCCGCTCCGGTCTCGTCGAGGCGGAAGAAGGCCCAGGCCCCCTCGCGCGAGCGGCGCACCAGTCCGGCCTCGGCCAGAAGCTTGAGATGGCGGGAAATGCGCGGCTGCGACTGGCCGAGAATATCGGTCAGGTCCGACACCGACAACTCGCCTTCCGACAGCAGCGCCAGAATCCGCAGCCGCGTCTCCTCGCCGGCGGCGCGAAGCCCGGCAAGCAGGACGTCGGAGGAGACCATGGTCGGCTGGCGCAAGCGCTCAAACTCCGCAGGACAGAAAAAGATATAAAGATATCTTTATGTGGAATGCGCCAACGGCGCAAGTCCAATCTGCTTTTGACGGCCGGGGCGCTTTGGCTTTTTGCATCCTGATCGCTTTAACGCCGTCATCCCGGGCGCAGCGAAGCGGAGACCCGGGATCCATTCCAGACCAGTGGCAGGAGAGGTTCAGGAATGGATCCCGGATCGGCGCGGCTTCGCCGCTTGTCCGGGATGACCAGAGCGGGGGGATTCAAGCAGGTGCGAGGTGATCTACAGCTTTGCCATCGCGCGTTCGAGCGCGCGGAACAGGCGCGGATCGCCCGATTGCGCGACGTTGAAGCGCATGAACCCGCTTGCCGACTGCGACAGGCTGTAGACGTTGCCTGGCGCCAGCACGATGTCCTCGGCGAGCAGCCGCCGCGCGATCACGGCCGCATCGACGCCCTCGGGCAGCGCGCACCACAAGAACATACCGCCGCGCGGTTGCGTCCAGGGCACGATGCCGATGTCTGCTAGCCGCGCGGAGGTTTCGCTCATGGCGCGGGCGAGGCGGGCGCGCAGGCTGTCCATATATTTGCGATAGCCGCCGTCCCTCAGCACGCCGAGAACGAGTTCGGCCGAGAGGCGGCCGGTGCCGAACGAGGCCGCGATCTTGAGGTCGATCAGCCCCTCGATCCAGTCCCGCTTCGCCGCGATATAGCCGCAGCGCACCGAGGCCGAGAGCGATTTGGAAAAGCTGCCGATCTGCACGACGCGCTCCAGCCCGTCGAAGGCGGCCAGGCGCGGCGCCGGCTCAAGCTCGAAATCGGCGAAGATGTCGTCCTCGACGATGGTCAAGCCGGCCTGCTCGGCCAGCTTGAGCACACGATGCGCGACGACCGGCGACAGGGTCGCGCCGGTTGGATTGTGAAGGGCGGAATTGGTGATGTAGAGGCGCGGGCGTTCCTCGGCCAGAACGTGCTCGAACAGCGCCGTATCGGGGCCGTTGCGGGTATAGGGCACGCTGACGATGCGGACGCGATGCGCCCTCAGCAGGGCGTGAAAGTTGAAATAGCAGGGATCGTCGACGAGCACTGTGTCGCCGGGCTCGACCAGGAAGCGGCAGACGAGGTCGAGCGCCTGCGTGCCGGATTCCGTCAGCAGGATCTGGTCGGGCGCGGCATCGACGCCATGGACCGCCATGCGCCGCGACAATGCCTGCCGCAACGGCGCCAGGCCGAGTGGCGTGCCGTAATCAGCCAGCGTCTCGACCGGCGCGCGCGACAGCGTTCGCAGCGCCCGCCGCAGGGCATCTTCAGGCAGCCAGTCGGCCGGCAGCCAGCCACAACCGGGCATGAGTGCGCCGTTGGCCGCCGCAAGCGATTGACGCGAGACCCAGAACGGATCGACCGCGCGCTCCAGCCTGGGGCCGAGATCGGCCAGCGACAGGGGCGGCGCATGGCCCGCGACATAGAAGCCCGAGCCGCGACGCGCCTGGATCACGCCCTCGGCAGCCAGACGGTCATAGGCCTCGACCACCGTCGATTTGGAGACGCGCATGGTCGCCGCGAAACCACGGATCGACGGCAGGCGCGCGCCTGGCGCCAGTGTCCGACCCGAGATGCGCTGCCTGACATGCGACATGACGCGCCCGACCAGCGTGCCGCCATCGGTGGTCTCAGCGTCGAACTGTATCGCTTCCACGACCATGACAGTTTGTCTCAACTGTATTGCAGTGTCTCTGGATAAGCGAAGGCGAACAGCCGATCCAGCACGAAAGCGGAGCGGCGAGTATGAGCAGGACGACCATCGGCTGGATCAACGGCCTCGTCGGCGTGCTGATCTTCAGCGGCTCGCTGCCGGCCACGCGCGCGGCGGTCGCCGATTTCGACCCGGTCTTCCTCACCGTCGCCCGCGCCGCCATCGCGGGCGTGGCGGCGCTCGGGCTTCTGTTGGCGTTCCGACAGAAGCGGCCCGCGCGGGCTGACATCGCGCCTTTGCTGATCGTCGCGCTCAGCGTCGTCGTCGGCTTCCCGCTCCTGACGGCGCTCGCCCTGCAGCACGTCACCTCGGCGCATTCCATCGTCTTCGTCGGCCTTTTGCCACTGGCGACGGCCGCCTTCGGCGTGCTGCGCGGTGGCGAGCGGCCACGCACCGCCTTCTGGCTGTTCTCCTGTCTCGGCAGCTTGCTCGTCGCCGGTTTCGCGATGACGCAGGGCTTTGCCGCAGCGCCGGTCGGCGACCTGCTGATGCTGGCTGCGATCATCATCTGCGGTCTCGGCTATGCCGAGGGCGCCGTGCTGTCGAAGCGGCTCGGCGGTTGGCAGGTCATCTGCTGGGCGCTCGTGCTCGCCTTGCCCGCCATGGCCGCGCTGGCCGTGGCGTCGATGCCCTCCTCCTTCGCCGGCACAGGGCGCGCGGCCTGGCTCGGCCTCGCTTATGTCTCGCTGTTCAGCATGCTGATTGGCTTCGTCTTCTGGTATCGCGGGCTCGCATTGGGCGGCATCGCCGCCGTCGGACAAAGCCAGCTGCTGCAGCCCTTCTTCGGGCTGGCGCTGGCGGCGCTCGTCCTGAACGAGACTGTTGGCTGGCGACTGTTTGCCGTCTCGGCCGCCGTCGCCTGCTGCGTCGCCGGAGCCCGGCGGTTTTCGCGGTAGGCGTACGGCCTCATGCCTCGGGCCGGGGCACGGCTGGGTCGATGACCACGACCGCATCGCCAGCCATCACCACGCCGGCGAGATCGACCGAGAGCAAGAGCCCACGCAGGCGCGCCGCCGCCCTGACGAAGGCGAATTCGAGATCGGCCTGGCCGACCGCTGCCGCCAGCGCCCGCCCCGCCTGCCGGCACGGAAAATTATAGCCCTCGACCCGCAGCACGGCGCTCCCGTCGAAGCGCCCCTTGCCGCCCCAGGCGCCGCCGATCGCGAGCCGGCTGCCGGGCGCGATATGCGAAAAACCCGACAGACCCTCGACCAGCAGGTTGCCGCCGAGCCATTCCGGCCTGAGTTCGGGAATGCCGAGCAACCCCGCGATCTCGGCGAGTTCGGCCGGGCACAGGGCCGTGAGCTGCCGGTCGTTGCGCAGCGTCGCGCCGCGTGGGAGCCAGGGCTCGCGGGCGCCGGCCGCCCTCGTCGCGCCGCTGTGCAGATCGCCCTGGATGCCGGAATGGTCGAGATGCAGCGCCAAAGCTGCCGTCGTCACGAAATGATGCGGACGAGAGGCTGGCCGGCTCGCCACGAACACGCCCGCGACGACGCCGGGCGCAAAGCTGTTCGTCATCGCAGCAGCCAAAGTGCGATCGCCATGCCGGTATCCAGGTCGAAAGGCTCAGAGCAACTGCAGCGAACCCGCCGCCGTCTTGCCGCGTTCGGTTTTCAGTTCGAACGAGACTTTCTGTCCTTCCGTCAGTGTCATCAAGCCGGCTTCCTTTACGGCAGTGATGTGCACGAACACGTCCTTGCCGCCGTCGCCGGGTTGAATGAAACCAAAGCCCTTCTCAGTATTGAACCATTTTACGGTTCCGGTCGCCATCGCCGCATCCTTTGAAGCCAAAGCGTCTTTGCCGACCAGCGGATGAGCGTCCGAAGGCCGCGCCTTCAAAGGATTGACTGAAAATTCAGCCTTGTCGAGACCAAACGGAAGGCAGCGAATCACGCTTGCCGATCAAGACTTGGTCAGCCGCAGAACCGTCTTCAGGGAGGCCAGCGACGAGCCCCCGAGATAGAGTTCGACCTCGCCGGGCTCGACAAGATAGCGTCCCTCGTCGTCATGGAAGCCGAGCCGGCTGGCATCGAGCGAAAGCCGCACGGTTTTCGTCTCGCCCGCCTTGAGCGCGACCTTGGCGAATGCCTTCAATTCGCGCAGCGGCCGCGACCGGCTCGCCACGGGCTGGCGGATATAAAGCTGCACCACCTCCTGCCCGTCACGCGGACCGGCATTGGTCACGTCGACGGAGATGTCGGCCGTCCCATTGAGCGGCATTGAGGGCTTGTTCGCGCGGGCATTGGCATAGCTGAAACGGCTGTAGGACAGTCCGTGACCGAAGGGGTAGAGCGGCTCGTTCTTCTCATCGATATAGATGGATTCGTAACGCTGCCGCACCATCTGCGGCCGCCCGGTCGGAAGCTGGTTGTAATAGACCGGGATCTGCCCGACCGAGCGCGGGAAGCTCATCGGCGTCCGGCCCGAAGGATTGACCTTGCCGGTCAGCACGTCGGCGATCGCGGTGCGTCCCTCCGTGCCGCCATGGAAGGTCTGGACGATCGCGGCCACGTTCTGGTCGGCCCAGGTCAGCACCAGCGGCCGCCCGGTCGCCAGCACCAACACCACCGGCTTGCCCGTGGCCACCAGCCCCTCCAGCAATTCCTGCTGCACGCCGGGCAGGCCGAGATTGGTGCGCGAGGCGCCCTCGCCCATGAACTCGCAATCCTCGCCGAGCATCGCCACGATTAGGTCGCTGGCGGCGGCGGCGCGCAGGGCGGCGGCCTTGTCGGAGAATTCGGTGCCGCAGGCCTTGCTGAAGGCAGGCTCATAGGCAAGCGCGACGTCGGCGGGCAGCCGCTCCTTCAGCGCCTCCGGCAGTGCCTGGATGACACGACGACCCAGCCCCGCCGGATCGGTCCAGACCCGCTCATCCTCCGGCCGCGCCATCGCGCCGATCACGGCGATCGACTTCACTCCCGCCGCGATCGGCAGCGTGTCGTTGGCGTTCCTGAGCAGGATCACGCCTTCCTGCGCCGCGCGCAGCGCTGCATCGCGTGCCCCTTGCGTCTGCATCAGGGCCGGCGCGGCGGCGACGTCGACATCGGGGCGCTCGAACAGGCCGAGATGGAATTTCACCCGCAGCACCCGCCGCACGGCCTCGTCGAGCGCCTTCATCGGCACCCGGCCCGCCGTCACCTCATTGCCGAGATGCTTGAGGTAGACATCGCCCATCATGTCCATGTCGATGCCCGCCAGCAGCGCCTTGCGTGCGGCCTCGGCGTCGTCTTTCGCGATGCCGTGCAGGCGCAGTTCGGTGATCGAACCGAAATCGGAGGTGACGAAGCCCTTGAAGCCCCATTTGGTCCGCAGCAGATCGGTCAGCATGCCGCGATGGGCGGTGGCTGGCAGCCCGTTCAGTGCGTTGAACGCCGCCATCGCCGTCATCGAACCCGCGTCGAACGCCGCCTTGAACGGCGGCAGATGCAGGTCGTAAAGCTGGCTCGTCGGAATCCAGGTCGAATTGTAGTCGCGGCCGGCCTCTGCCGCGCCATAACCGACGAAATGCTTGACCGTCGTCGCGACACCGCCGCGCTGGTATCCGCGCGTCCGCGCAGCAGCCACGACCGAGGCGTAGTAAGGGTCCTCGCCCGCCCCTTCGAGCACGCGCCCCCAGCGCGGATCGCGCGACATGTCGACCATCGGCGCGAAGGTCCATTGCACGCCGGCCGCCCGCGCCTCGCGGCCGGTCCAATAGGCGGCCTCCTCGATCAGCGCGGGGTTCCAGGTCGAGGCCTGCCCGAGCGGCAGCGGGAAATAGGTCGAGAAGCCATGCACGGCGTCGAGCCCGATGATCACCGGGATCTTCAGCCGCGATTCCCGCGCGGCATGCTGCACCGCCTGGACCTCGGCCGGCACGACGAAGTTCATCACGCCGCCCATGCGGCCGGTCTTGATCTGGTTGATGTCGAAGCCGTCGCCGCGTCCCGACAGGTGCAGCTGCCCGACCTTCTCGGCGAGCGTCATCCTCGCCAGCAGCGCCTCGATGCGCCGTTCGATCGCGGCGGCCTCGCGCCCGGTCTTCCAGGCGACGGGCTCCTGTGCGATGGCGGGCAGGGCAAGGCAGAGGGTCAGCAGCGCAGCCGCAAGCCGCAGGATCATCAAGGCGTCTTTCTTCGGTGGTTCGACACAAGTCGGCCCTACAGGATCGCCCTGCATGGCTCAACCGTTGCATGGACGAGGTCGTCCCGGCGATCAAAACCCCGATGGAATGAACCAAAGATGAGCGACGCCGCCAGCGCTGCCGAATTGGGCGAGCGTCACCGCCTCTGGGAAGACGTCTTCGCCATGCTGCTGGGCACGCTGCTCGTCTCCATCGGCATCGTGCTCTATACCAAGGCGACCTTGCTCACGAGCGGGGCCGCGGGCCTCGCGCTGCTGCTGCAATTCGCCACCGGCATCAATTTCGGCATCCTGTTCTTCGCGATCAACCTGCCCTTCTACTGGCTGGCGATCAGGCGCATGGGCTGGCGCTTTGCGCTTCGCACCTTCATCGCGGTCGGGCTCGTCTCGGTCTTCACCTGGGCGACGCCGGGCTGGATCAGGATCGAGGCGGTCGATCCCGTCTATGCCGCGCTCGCCGGCGGCAGCCTGATGGGGCTGGGCCTGCTCGCGCTCTTTCGCCACCGCACCGGACTGGGCGGCGTCAACATCCTCGCGCTCTACCTGCAGGAGAACCACGGCATCCGCGCCGGCTGGTTCCAGCTCGGCGTCGATGCGCTGATCCTGCTGGGGGCGCTGTTCCTGCTGCCGCCCGACAAGGTGCTGGTCTCGCTGCTCGGCGCGGCCGTGCTCAACCTGATCCTGGCGGTCAATCACAAGCCCGGGCGCTATATGGGCGTGTCGTAACGCCCGGTTGCCTCCCGCGACATTCCATGCGACCTCCGCCTCCAGAGCCAAGCGCGGAGGCGAAACACCATGGCCCAGCCCCTGACCATCGAAGACCTGCGGGTCATGGCCAAGCGCCGCGTGCCGCGCATGTTCTACGACTATGCCGATTCAGGCGCCTGGACTGAGAGCACCTACCGCGCCAACGAGACCGATTTCCAGAAGATCAAGCTGCGCCAGCGCGTCGCCGTCGACATGACCGACCGCACGCTGGAATCGACCATGATCGGCGAGAAGGTCGCGATGCCGGTCGCGATCGCCCCCACCGGCATGACCGGCATGCAGCACGCCGACGGCGAGATCCTGGCGGCCCGCGCCGCCCACAAGGCCGGCGTGCCGTTCACGCTCTCGACGATGAGCATCTGCTCGCTCGAGGACATCGCCAACCATGTCGGCCAGCCCTTCTGGTTCCAGCTCTACGTGATGAAGGACCGCGATTTCATCGCCCGCCTGATCGGGCGCGCAAGGAAGGCCGGCGTCACCGCGCTCGTCCTGACGCTCGACCTGCAGATCCTCGGCCAGCGCCACAAGGACATCCGCAACGGCCTCTCCGCCCCGCCCAAGCCGACGCTCGCCAACCTGATCAATCTCGCGACCAAGCCGCGCTGGTGCCTCGGCATGCTCGACACACCGCGGCGCTCCTTCGGCAACATCGTCGGCCACGTCACCGGCGTCGCCGACATGTCGTCGCTCTCGACCTGGACTTCGTCGCAGTTCGACCCGAAGCTGAACTGGGACGACGTCAAGTGGATCAAGGATCTCTGGGGCGGCAAGCTGATCCTGAAGGGCATCCTCGACGAGGAGGACGCCGAGATGGCCGTCCGATGCGGGGCGGACGCGATCATCGTCTCCAACCATGGCGGCCGTCAGCTCGACGGCGCGATGTCCTCGATCGAGGCCCTGCCGGGGATCGTCGCGGCTGTGGGCGGGCGCACCGAGATCCTCTTCGACGGCGGCATCCGCTCGGGCCAGGACGTGATCAAGGCGCTGGCCCTGGGCGCACAGGGCACCTTCATCGGCCGCGCCTTCCTCTACGGGCTGGGGGCCATGGGCGAGGCCGGCGTAACCCTCTGCCTCGACATCATCAGGAAAGAGCTCGACATCACCATGGCGCTGTGTGGATTGCGCGATGTGAAGGATGTCGACGGGCGGATTTTGGTGGATGGAAACCGGCAGCGGCGGGTGGGGCGATAGCATTCACGCCTTCAGCGTGGCGACACCATAGTCGAGCAACCGCGTATCGCACGTGACCAATGTGAGGTCACGCACGAGTGCCTGGGCGACCATCATCCGGTCAAAAGGATCGCGGTGAATAATTGGCAGGCTCGCGGCGCGGATCGCATCGGACAGTTCTATCGGAAGGAACGTCAATCCCGCTGCCTCGACCCGTTTCCAGTCGTCGATCGGAAGTTTGAGCTTCCCGATGGACCGCTTGATCTCAAGCTCCCATACGGTGGCGACACTGACGAAGACCGCTTCGGCCTCTGCGATCGTATCGCGCAATGGGTCTCGTAGCTTGTGACTGTCCATCCCAAGCCACCACAAGACGACATGGCTGTCGAGCAGATACCTCATCGCTTCAAAACATCGCCGGATTCGTCTGCGTAGACCTCGAAATGGTCGGTCAGATCGTTCTCCGGCTTCCACCAATCGGGATCGATCTCTTCGATCAGACCGGCCCACAGCCCCGGTTGCCGCTTCGGCTTGGTCGCTTCTGCCGGTTCGACCTGAACCAGCTTGACCGCCGGCACGCCGTTGCGTGCAATCACGACCTCTTCGCCCTTCAGCGCCTGCTCGATCAGGCGGGACAGCTGCGTCTTGGCCTCGTGAACATTGACGACGGTCATGCCTAAACCTCCGTGTTAGCTAGCCTAGCTAACACGGATCGCTTCGATCGAACAGGTCACGCTCAGCGCGAGAACTTCTTGTACTGAATCCGCTTCGGGATGGTCGAATCGATCCCGAGCCGGCGCTTCTTGTCTTCCTCGTATTCGGCGAAGTTGCCCTCGAACCATTCGACATGGCTTTCGCCCTCGAAGGCGAGGATATGGGTCGCGATCCGGTCCAGAAACCAGCGATCATGGCTGATGATGACGGCGCAGCCGGCGTAATCCTCCAGCGCCTCCTCCAGCGCCCGCAGCGTATCGACGTCGAGGTCGTTGGTCGGCTCGTCGAGCAGGAGGACGTTGGAGCCCGCCTTCAGCATCTTGGCGAGGTGGACGCGGTTGCGCTCGCCGCCCGAGAGCGAGCCGACCTTCTTCTGCTGGTCGCCGCCCTTGAAATTGAAGGTCGAGCAGTAGGCGCGCGAATTGATCTCGCGCTTGCCGAGATAGAGGATGTCGTTGCCGCCCGAGATCTCCTCCCAGACGTTCTTCTTGTCGTCGAGCGAGTCGCGGCTCTGGTCGACATAACCGAGCGTGACGCTCTCGCCGATCTTGATCGTGCCCGAATCCGGCTGGTCCTGCCCGGTAATCATCCTGAACAGCGTGGTCTTGCCGGCGCCGTTGGGGCCGATCACGCCGACGATGCCGCCCGGCGGCAGCTTGAAGGACAAGCCGTCGATCAGCAGCTTGTCCTGAAAACCTTTCGACAGATCCTCGAAATCGACGACGTTGTTGCCCAGCCGTTCGGCGATCGGGATGATGATCTGCGCGGTGTCTGGCCCCTTGTTGTTGGCCTTCTGGACGAGCTCGTCATAGCGCTGGATGCGCGCCTTGCTTTTGGCCTGGCGGGCCTTGGGCGAGGCCAGGACCCATTCCTGCTCGCGCTCCAGCGTCTTCTGGCGCGAGACGTCCTCGCGGCCTTCCTGGGCCAGGCGCTTCTGCTTCTGCACCGACCAGGCCGAGTAGTTGCCCTCATAGGGAATGCCCTGGCCGCGATCGAGCTCGAGGATCCAGCTGGTGACGTTGTCGAGGAAGTAGCGATCATGGGTGACGATCAGGATCGCGCCCGGATAGGTCCGCAGATGACCTTCGAGCCAGGCGGTGGTCTCGGCGTCGAGATGGTTGGTCGGCTCGTCGAGCAGCAAGAGCTCCGGCTGCTCCAGCAGGAGCTTGCACAGTGCGACGCGGCGGCGCTCGCCGCCCGATAGCTTGGAGACCTCCCAGTCGTCGGGCGGGCAGCGCAGCGCATCCATCGCCTGGTCGACCTTGGAATCGAGATCCCACAGGCCCTTGGCCTCGATCTCGTCCTGCAGCTTGGTCATCTCGTCGGCGGTCTCGTCGGAATAGTTCATCGCGAGATCGTTGTAGCGATCCATGATCGCCTTCTGCGGCGCGACGCCGAGCATGACGTTGTCGCGGACGTTCAGGGTCTCGTCGAGCTTGGGCTCCTGGGGCAGGTAGCCGACGCGCGCGCCCTCGGCGACCCAGGCCTCGCCGGTCCACTCCTTGTCGAAGCCGGCCATGATCTTGAGCAGCGTGGATTTACCCGCGCCGTTGACGCCGAGCACGCCGATCTTGGCGTCGGGATAGAAGGAAAGATGGATGTCCTTGAGGATCTGCTTGCCGCCCGGGTAGGTCTTCGACAGGCCGCGCATATGGTAGATGAACTGACGGGACATGGGGCGTGCGGGCTCCGCTTGCGGACAGGCGTTCAGAGTGTCGGGAATGCTGGCGCGTATGTAGCGAGGCGGCTCGCAAGCCGCAACCGCTGCAGCGCGATCAGCCCCACGGAGTCACGAAACCTGCGGAGTCACGAAAGCGGGATGTTTGCGCCGAAGGCTTCCCCCGGCCCGGCTTTTGCCTAAGCTTTGACCGTCGGACAGATACGGGAGCCTTCGATGAGCGTTTCGAAAATCCTGATGCGATACGTCTTTGGCCTCGTGGCGATCGTGGTCGCGGCAGCGCTCCCCGCCCGCGCCCAATCCGACGAGCCCGGCTGCCGGCCCGAAATGGCCTTGCTCAGGCTGCCGATCCAGCGCGCGACACTGGCCAAGGACGAGGTCCGGCTGACCTTCGTCGGCCATGCCACCTTCGTCATCGAGACGCCCGGCGGCATCCGCGCCGCGACCGACTATAACGACTATGTCCGCCCGCAAGCGACGCCCGATATCGCCACGATGAACAAGGCGCATTCGACGCATTTCTCGCGCAGCCCCGACCCCGCGATCAAGCAGGTCCTGCCCGGCTGGGACCCGAGCGGAGTCGGCGCGGCGAAACATGACATCACGCTGGGCGACATGCGCGTGCGCAACGTGCCGACCAATATCCGCTCCTATAGCGGCTCGACCGATTTCGACGGCAATTCGATGTTCGTCTTCGAGATCGGCGATCTCTGCATCGCCCATCTCGGCCATCTCCATCACCCGCTCGAGCCCGGCCATCTGCGCGCGCTCGGCCGCGTCGACGTCGTGCTGTTCCCGGTCGATGGCAGCTACACGCTCGACCAGAGCGGCATGATTGAGGTGCTGAAGTCGCTGCAGGCCAAGGTGATGGTGCCCATGCATTTCTTTGGCGGCTCCAGCCTGGAGCGCTTCCTCGGCCGGGCCGACGGACTCTGGAAAACCGAGCGCAAGGCCGAGCCGACGATGGTGCTGACGAAGTCGGCCCTGCCCGCCCAGCCGACGATCATCGTGCTGCCGGGGAATTGATCAACCCGTCAGCGCCCGCCGCGCCTCGAGCGGATAGGCCGGATCGCTGTAGCCCGGCGTCGAGGGATGTCCAGGCGGGACGAGCCCGTCGACCAGCGCCTCGTCCTCGGCCGTGAACGCGACATCGAGCGCCGCAAGATAGGCCTGCCACTGCTCCAGCGTGCGCGGCCCGGCTATGGCCGAGGTCAGGAAGGCGTTGTTCAGCACCCAGCGCACCGCGAACTGGATCGCCGTCATGCCGCGCTTTTGCGCATGGGCCTTGATCGTCTGGGCGATGTCGAGGCTTTCGGGGCGCCATTCCGTCTGCATGATCCGGGTGTCGCCGCGCGCCGCGCGCGTGCCCTGCTGCGGTGCATGGCCCGGCTCGTATTTCCCGGTCAGCACGCCGCGCGCCAGCGGCGAATAGGAGGCGACGCCAAGCCCGTAATAGCCGCAGGCCGGCAGATGCTCGACCTCGGGCATCCGGTTCATCGCGTTGTAGTAGGGCTGGCTGACGATCGGCCGGTCGATGCCGAGATCGTCGCAGAGCCGGCAGATCTCGGCGAGCCGCCAGGAGCGGTAGTTCGAGACGCCGAAATACCGGATCTTGCCCTGGCGCACGAGGTCGCCGATGGCGCGCACCGTTTCCGCCAGCGGCGTCGCATGGTCCTCCTTGTGGAGATAATAGATGTCGATGAAGTCTGTGCCGAGCCTGCGCAGGCTGTCCTCGCAGGCCTGCATCAGCCATTTCCGCGAGAGTCCAGCACGGTTGGGCCCGCTGCCCATCGCGTTGGCGACCTTGGTCGCGAGCACCCAGTCATGGCGGTGGGCGGCGATGGCGCGCCCGGTGACCTCCTCCGAACCGCCCTGGCTGTAGGCGTCGGCTGTGTCGATGAAATTGATCCCCGCGTCGTAGGCATGGTCGATGATGGCCCGAGAATCGACCTCGCTCGTCGCCCCGCCGAACATCATGGTGCCCAGGCAGAGCGGCGAGACCTTGAGGCCGGAACGGCCGAGCTGACGATAATCCATGTACCTGCTCCCTGTGACGCGCAGGCAAACTGCCCGAGCCGCAGCCTACGCGCCAGCGCGCGCAGCGCAGGGCCGTCCGCGCAAGGAAATGCTTAATCTTTCGTGTCAGGGTCGGCGCGTCGTCCCCATGGCCTGACCCGATGAACCTCGCCGCGCTCGTTCAGAGCCAGACCCTCGCCACGCTGCTGCAGGCGCTGAGCCCGACGACGGGACTCGCCGCCGGCGCGACGGTCGAGGCGCGCCTGCTCTCGCTCGATGGCGACGGCACGGCGACGGCGCAGATCGGCGACGCAAAGATCACGCTCGTGCTGGCCGGCCCCGAGGCGAGGCAGGCCGCCCTGACCCCGGGTGCGACGCTGCTGCTCAAGCTCGACGCGCCCGAGCAGCAAGGCGCGCCCTTGCGCGCAACGCTGGTCGACATTCGGCCGGCTCCTGCATCGGCGACAACGCAACCGCAGCTGGCGCCGCGAACGGCCGCAACCGCGACACCGGACGGCCAACCCGTTCCGCGCGCTGCGCAGGCGCCCGCTGGCGCCGACACGCCGTCGCAGGCGCCCTCGCCACGCGGGTCGAACCCGACGACTGGAACACCGCTTCCGCTGGACATCTCGGCACGTCCTCAAATCGTCGCGGCCGCCGCAGCGACAAGACAGGCCGATGCCCCGCAGGCGACGCAGGCCGGCGTTCCCGCCACGGCTTCGCCGCGCGTGGCCGCCGGGCCGCTGCTTGGCCCGGCGCTCGCCCGTCAGGATGGACTTGCGCCGCTCTTCGCCAATCTGCGCAGCCTGAGCGAAGGGGCCGTGGCGCTGATCGTGCCAAAGCCGCTGCTTCAGGCCGCCGACAGGGTTCTGGCGCAAGCCGTCCCCGCCGAACGCCCGCTGACGCCGGACGCCCTGAAGGAAGCAGTCCAGCGCTCGGGCCTGTTTCTGGAGGCGCGACAGGCGGCAGGCCAGCCGGCGACGCCCCAAGCCGATCTCAAGGCCGGCCTCGTTGCCCTGCGCGATGCGCTGGAGCCGCTGGTCACGGCGCTGAGCCTGCGCCCGACCGGCAAGCAAGCAACGCCGGATGAGCGTTCCAGCGACCAGCAGGCGGCTCTGCCCCGGCCCACGCCGCCGCGCCGCGATGGCCCTCTCGCGCTTCAGCCAATCGCCGAGCCGACGCTCGCGGCCGGCGAGAAGCCCCTCACGGTGGCGCAAACCCTGCTGGAGCAGACAGACGCCGCGCTCGACCGGATCACGCTGTCGCAATACGCCTCGCTGCCGCTGGACGCCCAGGGAGGCGATGCGGCCCAACCCCAGCGCTGGCTCACTGAAATCCCCCTCGCCTTCCATTCCGGCACGGCGGTGTTGCCGCTGCAGGTCGAGAAGGAGCCGCCACGGCGCGATGCCAATGGCGTTCAGGGGCCGCTCTGGCGCGTCCGCTTCGCGCTCGATGTCGAGCCTATCGGGCCGCTGCAGGGTGTCGTGACGCTGCAGGGCCGCAGTGTCGGCGTTTCGCTCTGGGCCGAGCGTGAGGAGACCAGCCGCCTGCTGCGCGGGGCGACACCGGGGCTGGAGGCAGCGCTGACGGACGCGCATTTCGAACAGGGTACGATCGATATCCACACCGGCCAGCCGCGCGTGGCGCAGGCAACCGCCGGACAGTTCCTGGACAGAATGTCATGACGGCGCCTGTGCCTCGCCAGATCGCCGTCGCGCTCGAATATGACGGGCAGGGCGCGCCACGCGTCACCGCCAAGGGCCGGGGCGAACTGGCCCAGCGCATCGTCGAGACCGGCCGCGAGCACGGTGTCGCGATCGAGGAGAACGCGGTGCTGGCACAGGCGCTTTCCGCCGTCGAGCTCGACGACCAGATACCCGAGGAGCTCTACCGGGCGACCGCGCAGGTCATCGCCTTCGTGCTCTCGCTGCGCGGCGAAATGCGTCCCAGCGCCGCCGCCGACCCCAGACAAGACGGCCGCGCGCCTTGAGCACCGGCATCGTCGTCAGGCGCATCCGCTCGGCGGACTACGGCGCGTTTGGAGATAATTTCGACGAGTTGAGCAGGCGCGCGCTCGCGCCCAATCCGCATATGGCGCCCGCCGCCGTCGAGGCCGCCGGCTTGCTGATCCCGCCGGACAAGATCGTCATCCTGGCCGCCTGGCGAAGCGAGGCGCTGGGCTCGGAGCGTCTGCTCGGCATCTGGGCTTTCGCGCGCCGGCGCGACTGGCGAAGCGGCTTTGCCGCCGCACTCGTCTCACCCCTGCTACCGCTCTATGAGGTCTCCTCCGTTCCGGTGGTCGACCGCGACCATCTCGACGACGTCCTCCAGGCGATGCTGCGCCATATTTTGGCGGCGGCCGACCTTCCCAAAACCCTGCTGCTGCCACTTCTTCCGCAGGAAGGGGCGCTCTACGGGGCGCTGACCGAGGCCTGCCGCATCTCCGGCAGTCGGCTCGCCACCTATGAAAGCTGGCAACGGCCGATGCTGTTGCCGCAGCTCGGCGACGGCGCCGAGAGCTATCTCAGGCGTTCGCTGGGCTCAGCCTACAAGAAGCGCATGCAGCAATACCGCGCCATCTCGAAAGCCGGCGCGATCATGTTCCATCGCCGGCGCGGCGAGCCGGCGCGGGCGGGCTTTGAGGAATTCATGGCGCTGGAGGCCGCCGGCTGGAAAGGCAAGGCCGGCACCGCGATCGCCTCGCGCCCGGCCGACGCCGCCTATTTCGGCAGGCTCGTCTCGGCCTTCGCGGCGAGGGACACCCTGCAGCTCGACGCACTCCTGCTCGACGACAAGCCGATCGCCATGGGCGTCCTGATCGAGAGCGCCGGTACGCGCCATTTCCTCAAGATCGCCTATGACGAGAGCCAGAGCCGCCATTCACCCGGCCGCGCGCTGACCGTCGCGATGATCCAGGCCGATTTCGCCGGAACGCCCGCCAATATCTTCGATAGCGGCGCAGGCGACGGCGTCGACGCCGGCACCTATGTCTGGGGCGAACGTCGCACGATGGGTAACAGCATCGTCAGCCTCGGCGCCGCGGCGCCGGCAGCCCCCCATCTCGCGGCCTCGACCCGGCAGCGTCTGCGCCGCCTGCGCGATCGAAACAAGGGCTGATCCCGCGTTTCGGGGTAGCCGCCGGGCGTCCGATCGGCCACATCTGCAGCCTTGACCACAGCAGGACGCGTCATGAGCCAGCCCATCCGGATCGGCATCGTCACGGTCTCCGACCGCGCCTCGGCCGGCATTTATGCCGATGAGGGCGGCCCGGCGATCGAGGCCTATTTCACCAGGGCGCTGACCTCGTCCTGGACGCCGGTCGCCCGGGTGATCCCCGACGACCGCAAGCTGATCGCGCAGACGCTGATCGCGCTCGCCGATCAGGAGGGCTGCTGCCTGATCGTCACCACCGGCGGCACGGGCCCTGCCCCGCGCGACGTCACGCCCGAGGCGACGCAGGACGTGATCGAGAAGCCGATGCCGGGCTTCGGCGAGCTGATGCGCCAGGTCAGCCTCGCCAAGGTGCCGACCGCGATCCTGTCGCGCCAGACCGCCGGCATCCGTGGCAAATCGCTGATCGTCAACCTGCCCGGCCGTCCCCGCGCCATCGCCGAGTGCCTGGACGCCGTTATGCCGGCGATCCCCTATTGCATCGACCTGATCGAGGGGCCGTATCTGGAGACCGATCCGGCTGTGATCGCGGCCTTCAGGCCCGGCCAGAAGCCGAAGGCCTAACGGTCAACCCCGCGTCGCCAACCACTCCGCATAGGTGCCGCGCCGCAGGTCGAAGCGATCGTTCTGGCGCGCATAGCCATCGCCGAACATGCGGCCGACCGGCTTGTAGTCGCTCATGCTGACGCGCAGCGTGGCGGGATCGACCAGCCCCTCGCGGGCGTGGATGCGCACGACCTCGCCGATCAGCAATTCCCGCGTCGCGCTGAAGGCGAGGCTGAGGTTGCGGCGGCACTCCAGCGCGAACGGCGCCTGCGCGATGCGCGGCACGTCGATCGTAACGCCCGGCAGCAGCGACAGGCCTGCCGCATCGATCTCGCTGACCTCCGGCGGGAAATCGATCGCACAGATGTTCATCGCCCCGGCCAGCCCCTCGTCGACCAGATTGACGACGAATTCGYCGGCGGCCGCGATGTTGCGGGTGGTGTCCTTGAGCGTATTGCCGGGCTTGTGCTGCAGACCGAGCACGATCAGCGCCGGCTCCTCCGAGAATACGTTGAAGAACGAGAACGGTGCGGCATTGACCACGCCGTCTCCCGAGACGCAGGTCACGAGCGCGATCGGGCGCGGCGTTACACTGGCGCAGAGCAGCTTGTAGCGTTCGTGCGGGTCGAGATCGGCGAAAGCGGCGGTGAAGGCGCTCATCGTTCATTCAGGCTCGACGACCCCGACCTGCCCGGTGATCGGGGCATAGTGCTCGATGCGGCGGTGACGCTTGAAGTCGAAAATCGTCTCCTTGCCGAATTTGGTGTCGTCGAGATCGCAGGGATGGACGATGACGCCGTCCTCCTCACCGTCGAGCACCGCGACGATCTCGCCATCGGGATTGGCGATCATCGTGCCGCCCATCAGATGGTGGCCGTCCTCATCGCCGGCCTTGGCGACGGCCACGACCCAGGTCGAGTTCTGGTAGGCGCCCGCCGCCAGCGAGAGCTTGTGATGGAACATGCGCCGGTCTGCCGCCTCGTCGCTGCGCTGCGAATTGACCGAGGGTGTATTGAAGCCGAGCACGACAAGTTCGACGCCCTGCAACCCCATCACGCGGTAGGTCTCGGGCCAGCGCCGGTCGTTGCAGATGCACATGCCAATCAAGCCGCCCATCGTCCGCCAGACCGGGAAACCGAGATCGCCGGGCTCGAAATAGCGCTTTTCGAGATGCTGGTGCGTGCGCTGCGGATCGTATTCGACATGGCCCGGCAAATGGATCTTGCGGTACTTGCCGACGATCTCACCGCTCTTGTCGACCAGAAGCGACGAATTGAAATGCCGCCCCTCCGGCGTCAGCTCGGCATAGCCGAAGCTCATGCCCATCTTGTAATGGCGCGCCAGATCGAAGAGCGGCTGCACGGCTGGATTGGGCATCGCCGCCTCGAACCAGTGGTCGGCCTCGGCGCGGTCCTCATGGTGCCAGCGCGGGAAGAAGGTGGTGAACGCCAGCTCCGGATAGACGATCAGATCGGCGGCTTGAGCCTTGGCGAGGTCCATCAGCTTGATCATGCGCGCGATCACGCTCTCGCGCGTCTCGGCTTTCTGGATCGGCCCGAGCTGGGCGGCGGCGATGGTCAGGATACGGGACATGGGGCCTCGATCGGACTGATGTGGCAGGCAGGGCGCTGCGCGATGCAGGACGCTGCGTGAAGATTGCGTCGCAAACGCGATGATGCGCCAGCTTCCAGGAATTCACACTCGCGCGAAGCAGCGCCCGCGCCAAGATGGCGCGATGTTGCGGCGGCATTGCGAAAATCGCGCCACGCAAGTTAGGCGGTGCAGGCTCACCCGACCTGCAGTTCCTGGCCGATGGCGCGAACCAGTTGCGGCCCGATCGGGTCCGCCGTCGTCGAAAAGCCGCCGACGAGCCCGCCATCGCGGCCGATCAGGTATTTGTGGAAGTTCCATTGCGGCGTTTCGGCCGGGCGCAGCGCCGCCGCCCAGCGATAGAAAGGGTGCGCTTCCGCGCCGCGAATGACGGTCTTGTCGGCAAAGGCATAGGTCGCGCCGTAATTCTGGCGCGCCGCATCGGCGATCGCCTGCCCCTCCAGCGGCTCCTGCCCGCCAAAATCATTGCTCGGCACCGCGATCAGCATCAGACCCCGGCCGGCATAGCGCTGCCAGAGCAGTTCCAGCGTCGCGAACTGGCCGGCAAAGCCGCAATTCGTGGCGGTGTTGACGATCAGGATCGGGCGGCCGCGATAGGCCGATAGCGCCAGCGTCCCGCCATCGGGCCGGTCGAAGGCGAAACCATAGGCGTTTGGCGCACCTTGCGCCGCCGCGCTGCCGACGAGATCGGGCGCGGCGATCGCGCAACCGAGCAGGCCAAGGACGTTTCGACGCGACCATGTCATGGCGAGGCCCATCCTGTTCGTTGCCGGCGACCTACCATCTTCTACGCGCTTGGTCCCGAAACGGATGCGCCCCGCGGCCTGATGGCCCGGGGCGCTCCAGCAACCGGAATGAAAGCAATCGTTCAGCTGGCCGCCTGCCTCAGCAGGCCAGAACCTTCTTCACGCGGACTTCGAGGTCGCGCAGCTCGTAGGGCTTCACGACATAGTGGTCGGCCCCGTTGGTCGTCGCCTCATCCATCTTGTCGACCGAGCGTTCCGAGGTCGCCATGATGATCTTGATCTGGTTCAGCTCGGGGACCGAGCGGATGGCGCGCAGCAGGTCGATGCCGCTCATGCCGTCCATGTTCCAGTCGAGCAGCAGCAGATCGTAACGCTTGCCCTGCATCTTCATCAGGGCCTCGCGCGCATTCTCCGCCTCGTCGATGTCCTGAAACTCGATCTGCTTCAGAAAATAGGTCGCCAGTCCGCGCATGCTCTTCTGGTCATCGACCACGAGGATCCGGTAGTCGCTTCTCGCTTTCATCACGCTCTCCTCACGCGGTGCGCAGATGGGGACGTTCGCCGATCAGGTTGCCGACAGCAGCCCCGATCTGGTCGAGCGCTACAACCCTGTCGGCGGCTCCGATCTCGAACGCCGCTTTAGGCATCCCGTTTACCACACAGGTTTCCCCACTTTGGATTAACGTCTCGGCCCCGGCTTTGCGCATGGCTAACAAACCGTCAGCGCCGTCGCGGCCCATTCCGGTCAAAAGCACGCCAACGGAGTGTGCGCCGAAGCTCTTCGCCACGGAATGGAACATCACGTCGACCGAGGGGCTGTGGCCGCTGACCAGCGGCCCCTCGCGCAGGACGCAGACGATCTCGCCACGCCGCTCCTCGATTTCGAGGTGCTTCGGCCCACCCGGCGCGACCACGGCCATGCCGGGCTTCAGCCGGTCGCCATCGGCGGCTTCCTTGCAGTCGAGCCCTGTCGCGGTCGCAAGTCGCGCGGCGAATTTCGCCGTGTAGCCCGGCGGCATGTGCTGCACGACGACGATCGGGATGCGCAGATGAGCAAGGTCGCGCATCACCACCTGCACCGCGGGCACGCCGCCAGTCGAGGCGCCGATCGCGATCAGCGAGGTCCGTCCGCCGCTGCGAGAGGGCTCGCGCGCCATGACCGGGCGGACCGGCGCTGTCTCGCGGCGCGCGGCGAACATGCGCCGGCTGGCCGAGGCCCGCGACAGCGCCGCCACGAGGTGCTTCATGAAGCCCTCCAGCGTATGCGTCGTGCCGTCGGGCTTCTCGATGAAGTCGATCGCACCGAGTTCGAGCGCCTGGATCGTGTTGTCGGCGCCCGGCCCGCCAAAGGCCGAGACGATCAGCACCGGCAGCGGGTCCTGCTTAAGCACGCGCGCGAGCAGCTTGAGGCCGTGCCGTCCCGGCAGTTCGAGATCGAGCGTCAGGATGTCGGGGCGCAACTCCTGGATCGCGTCCCAGCCTTCTTCGGCGGAGCCGGCGACGCCGATCACCTTGAAGCCCGGCGCGGAGTCGATGATCTGCGTCATCAACTTCTGCATCAGGATGGAATCGTCGACGACGAGGACTTTGATCGGGCCGGCGGAGGAGGTCATCATGCTCATCACCAGATTTCGACGTCACAGGCCACGGGCTGGGTCTTGAGGCGGTTGAGATAGGCCATTTCCTGCTGATGCTCGGGATCGCGCGCCGTCGACTGGACATGCTGGACCCAGGCCCGCCCGGTCGAGGGCTGGTAGTGGATGCGTCGCGAGCGCGTGCCCCCGACATCCTTCGAGACCACGGGAATGCCTTCGACCTTGAGAAACTCGGTGACGAAGGCGATGTTGCCGTCGCCGATCGCCAGCATCGTCGCGCCCGAGAGCACGCGCGCGCCGCCAAAAACTTTGGCCTCGAGGTTGCCGCGCTTGGCGCCGCGCTTGAGCAGGCCGTTGATCAGCACTTCCATCGCCGTGTCGCCATAGCGCTCGCCGGCATTGGCGTCGGCGCCGCCGCTGGCCTTGGGCAACAGGAAATGGTTCAGCCCGCCGACGCTGGCGACGGGGTCGCGCATGCACACGGAGATGCAGGAGCCCAGCACGGTGGCGACGATCTCGTCCTTGGCGGAGGTGATCTCATGCTCGCCCGGCGCGACGGTGATGATCGTCGCCTCGAAGCGCGGGTCGAAATAGCGGCGAGAGGACCGGGCGACACTCATGGAGTTCTCTCATAGATGGTGCGGCCGATCAGCCGGAGCTTCGGATGGGGTTGCGGCAGAGATTCCGAGTGACCGAGATAGAGAAATCCGCCGGGCGCGAGCAGCGTCACGAAGCGGTCGAGGATCGACGCCTTGGTCTGGGTGTCGAAATAGATGAAGACGTTGCGGCAGAAAATCACGTCGAACGGCCCGCCCATCGGCCATTTCTCGATCAGGTTCAGGCGCTTGAACGCCAGCAGCCGGCGCAGCTCCTCGGAGATGCGGACCTCGCCGCGCCCGACGCTCTCATGGCGCAGCAGCGATTTCACGTCCGACGGCAGCCGCTCGAACAGCTCGGCCGGATAGACGCCGGCATCGGCCTTTTCGAGGATGTCGGTATCGATGTCGGTCGCGAGGATCTTGAGATCGACATCGCTGCGCGAGCCCAGCACATCGCGCGCGATCGCGGCGATGGTGTAAGGCTCCTCGCCGGAGGACGAGGCCGAGGACCAGATCCGGATGCGCCCGCGTCTGGCGCTGCGCTCGCTGATCAGCCTGGGCAGCACGTCCTTGCGCAGATGGTCGAAATGGTGGCGCTCGCGGAAGAAGGCGGTGTGATTGGTGGTGACCGCGTTGATCAGCTCCGGGATCTCGCTCGCGGCGCCCGGCGTCTTCAGGAAGGCGCAGTATTCCGCGACCGAATTCAGCCCGAGCGCCTTGACGCGCCGCGCCAGTCGGCCGCGCGTCATCGCCTCCTTGTGCTCGCGGATGACGATGCCCGCCTGCTCGTAGACGAGCTTGGCGATGAAGCCCATGTCGTCGCGCGTCAGGGTCGCGTCCGCGAGGGCCTGGGGAGCGGGCATGGCGTTTGATCTCGACATCGACACTTAGAACTCCGCCCACTCATCAGCACGCCCGCCGCCGGCGATACGCCGGCGCGGCGTCGCGACCGGCTCTGGCCGACGCGTTTCCATGCGGCGCGACGGCGCCGCGCGATTCTGTTCGACAGGCGCCGGAGCCGCATGGCGCTGCAGCCTTGCAGGCTCGGCAGCGGAGGACATCCGCGCGGCATCGGTCCGAAAGAAGGTCACGAGTTTCCGCAGCGTCGCGATCTCGTTCATCAGTTCGCCGGCCGAGGTCGCGCTCTGCTCGGCCAGCGCCGAATTCGCCTGCGTGGTCTCGTCCATATGGGCGACGGTCTGGGCCATTTCCTCGATGCCATGCGCCTGCTCGGCGGCGGCCGACGAGATCTCGACGACAGTCGCGGAGACCTTGCCAGCGGCTGCGACGATGCGGTCGAGCGCCTCGCCGGTCGAACGCACGAAGCGCACGCCTTCGCCGACCTGCTCGTTGGAGGATGCGATCAGCCCCTTGATGTCCTTAGCGGCCTGGCTCGAACGTTGCGCGAGCGAGCGCACCTCAGACGCCACGACGGCGAAGCCCTTGCCGGCGTCGCCGGCGCGGGCCGCTTCCACCGCCGCGTTCAGCGCCAGCAGATTGGTCTGGAAGGCGATCTCGTCGATGACGCCGACGATCTCGGAGATGCGCGAGGACGAGTTCTCGATCCGCTCGATCGCGCCGACCGTCTGCGTGACCACGGCCTTGCCGTCATTGGCGACGCCCATCGCTTCGTCGGCGAGTGCGGTCGCCTGGCGCGAGCGTGCCGCGCTCTGCTTGACCGAGGCTGCGAGTTGTTCGGTCGTCGCCGCCGTCTCCTCGAGGTTCACCGCAGTCTGTTCGGTGCGGGTGGCGAGATCGCCCGCACCCTGGTTGATCTCGTTGGCGGCGCGCGCGACATGGCCGGCGGTCGTCTGGATCGTCGCGACCGTGCCGGCCAGATGCTCCATCGTGCCGTTGAGGCTCTGCTGCAATTCGGCGAAGCGCCCGCGATAATCGCCCTGCATGCGATGGGTCAGGTCGCCCTCGGCGAGGCTGCCGAGAACCCGCGCAAGTTCGCCGACCGCGCCTTCGACCACATGGTTGATGCCGTTCATGCCCTCGGCGATCCGGGCCAGCGCCTCGGGTTTGCCGGCGAGCGGCACGCGCCGCGAGAAATCGCCCTCGACGGCGGCCGCGACCATCTCCGCGACTTCCGCCGAGGCCGCGAGTTCATCGGTCAGTTCGAGCCATTCGACGGCGGTGCCGAGCCGGCTGCCATCGCCATGCAGCACCGGCGTCAGCGACAGCGAAACGGTGCGGCGGCCGAGCGGGAAGCGGATGGCCGCTTGCGGCGACGCGTCGGCGCGCCCGAGACCGGGCTCGCGCTGCACGGCCTCCATTACCCTGCCGAGCATGTCCTTGGCCGAGCAGCCCGGGAAAGCGGCGCGGAAATCCTCCTGCGCCTCGGTGAAGAACTTCAGCAGCGAGCTGTTGACGTAGACGACGCGGCCTTCCGCGTCGCAGACCATGACATTGGTGCGGCAGCCGTCGAGCGCGGCGCGGATGCGCATGGCCTCGACGCCGGATTCGTGGACGGCCTTGAGTGCACGGGCGAGATCGCCGATCTCGTCGGTACGGGTCAAGCCGGGGATCGTGGCCTGCGCGCCCTCGGCGATCCTGGACGCAGCGTCGCGCATGGCCGCAACCGGGCGCTGGACACGATACGCCGCGAATGCGCCGATCAGCGCGACGCCGGACAGCGAAACAACGCTCAGGGTCAACATCTGCGGAGCGGCGGCCGTCATGGCGTCGCCCGCGATCCGCCAGGCGCTGGCAGCGACCACGCCGCCACCAGCGAGCGCTCCCCCGACGAACATCAGCGGCAGCCTGACCGACAGTCTGGAGAGGGAACCGGGGAAGCTGGCCATGTGTTCTTGTCGTTTCTTTCTTGGCTTACGGTTCTTTGACGTTCGGCTCTTCCTGACGCTGAAAACGCAACCCTTCCTGAAAACCGGCGAGAACGCGCCGCAGGAGCTTCAGAAGTCGACTTGAACTCAGTTCGGGCGAACGGTCTTGGCCATCGCGCCTTCGGTGCCGCCGTCGCGGATCACGGCCGCGAGGTCGAGCAGCGCCACGATGTCGGTGTCGAGCAGGACGAGGCCTTCGATCAGGCCGTGCTCGTCGCGCTCCAGATCGGGCGCGGGCCGAACCGCGCTGACCGGCACGTCGACGATGTCCGAAACCGAATCGACCAGCAGGCCGGCGACCTTGTCCTCGATGTCGACGACGACGATGACATGCGTCGCGGTCGCGTCGGTCAGCCCGAGCCCGATCGAGGTGCGCAGGTCGTAGACCGCCAGGATCACGCCGCGCAGGTTCAGCACGCCGCGCACATGCGGGGCGGCATGGGGCAGCGGAGTCGTCGCCTGCCAGCCCTTGATCTCGCGCACCATGCCGACATCGATGCCGAAGGTGCGGTCGCCAACCTTGAAGGTCACGATCCGGCGCACGGCCGATTCCGGCTGCGCCGACGAGAAGTGCTTTTCGCCGAGTTGAAGGGTCATGAGATCATCCAGCCATTTTCAGTGCGGGAACGGGAGGGCGGACGCTGGAAGCTGCAAGGCGCAGCATCGAGTCGACGTCGAGGATCAGGGCGACGAGACCGTCGCCGAGAATGGTGGCGGCGGACGCGCCGTTGACTGTGCCGTAGTTGCCTTCGAGGCTCTTCACGACGACCTGCTGCTGGCCGACGATCTCGTCGACCGCGATGCCGACATTGTCGCCACGTTCGGTCTCGGCGATGATGATGATGTTCTCGTTGCGCGTTCCAAGCGAGCCCATGACCGCGCCCAGGCGGTAGAGCGGCGTGACTTCGCCGCGCCAGCGCAGGACTTCCTGGCCGAAGGTCAGGTGCTCGATCGGCGTCGAGGCGAGATGCTGCGTCTCGATCACGCTTGCGATCGGGATGACGTAGCGATCGTCGCCGCAGCGGATGACCATGCCTTCGAGCACGGCCAGCGTCAGCGGCAGGGCGAGCGTGAACTTGCAGCCGCGGCCGGGCTCGGAATCGACCGAGATGCGGCCGCCAAGCGATTCGACGTTCCGGCGCACCACGTCCATGCCGACGCCGCGGCCTGAAACGTCGCTGATCACCTCGGCGGTCGAGAGGCCGGCGGCGAAGATCAGCTGGTCGATCTCTTCGGGAGCGAGCTTTTCGTCCTGGCCGACGAGGCCGCGCGACTTGGCCTTGGCGAGCAGCTTGTCGCGGCCGATGCCACGCCCGTCATCGGTAACGGAGATGACGATGCGGCCGGCGCGATGCTCTGCGACCAGCTTGATCGTGCCTTCGACGCTCTTGCCGGCGGCGGCGCGTTCGTCGGGCGTCTCCAACCCATGATCCATCGAATTGCGGATCATGTGGGTCAGCGGATCGGCCAGTTCCTCGATGATGGTCTTGTCGACCTCGGTGTTCTCGCCCTCGAGGACGAGCTTCACTTCCTTGCCGAGCGTCTGCGCCAGCTCGCGCACCAGGCGCGGCATGCGCTGGAACACAGCCTTCACGGGCTGGGCGCGGACCGCCATGACGTGGTCCTGCAATTCGCGGGTCTGGCGCGACAGAGTCAGGATGCCTTCCGCCGTCTTGGCGTGAACATCGTAGGGCAGCGAGCGGACGCATTCGACCAGCATCGACTGGGTGATGACGATCTCGCCGACGAGGTTCATCAGCTTGTCGATGCGGTCGAGGTCGACGCGCACGCTGACGGCCTGGCGCTGGCGCGCGGCGGCGGCATCATTGACGGGCGCGGCGCGGACCGCGGGCTTGGGCGGAGCGGGAGCCTCGACGACGGCATGGACCGGAGCCGCGACCGGCGCAGGCGCTGCGGCAGGCTGGATGTCGGGCTGCGCGACGGGGGCGGGAGCCGCACCGAGCTTGGCCAGGATCGCCGACAGATCGGCGGCGACACCGGCTGAAACCTCCGGCGCGGGCGCATCGGCCGGGGCCGGTGTCACATCGTCGTTGGCAGGCGTGGCGGCCAGCGTCTCGATCTCGAACTCTTCGGCGGCCAGCGTGAAGTCGAAGCGGCTGCAGACCTCCTCGATCGACAGCTCCGTGCGCATGTTCACGACGAAACGCATGTAGCAGTCGGTGACGTCGATCGCCTCCAGCGCCGGCACATGGCTCATGTCGCAGGTCACCGAGACGATGTCGTCGGCCGGCAACGAAGCCAGCACGACGCGCGGCTCGATCACGCGACGGAAGAGGTCGGTCTCGGGGCTGATCCGCAGGCAGATGTTGGCGCCAGCCTTGGCAGCGACCTTCGCCGGGACAACCGGTTCGTCGTCCCAGCCGGGATCGACAGCCGCGGGAGCTGCGACGGGGGCAGTCTTGGCCTCGACCATGGCGAGCAGGTTGCCGAGCGCGGCGATCCCGGGAGGCGCATCATTGGCGGCGGCTGCGGCAGGGACAGCAGGCGCAGCCGGCGCAACGGGAGCCGCAGCGGCCGGCTTGGGCGCCTGGCCGACCTGTTCGAGCGCCTCCAGCAGATCGGGGCGCGGCCGGGCCGGCTCATCGTTGCGGGCGGCCGAGACGAGATCGGCGACGGCGTCCGAGCAGCGCAGGAACAGCGCGAAGGGTGCGTCCTCGATCGCCACGCGGCCCGAGCGAAGATGGTCGAGCGACGCCTCGAAGACATGCGCGAAGGCAACGAGCTCGGTACAGCCGAAAGCCCCTGCCCCGCCCTTGATCGAATGGATCGCCCGGAAGGCGGCGTTGACGTCCTCGGAATCGGTCGAGCCCTCGTCGAGGGCCTGAAGCTTGAGTTCCAGGGCGCCGAGGAGTTCCTCGCACTCCTGGAAGAAGGTCTGCTTGAGTTCCGCCAACGGATCCATTTGGCCGCCTCAGTTCTGGTAGCGGGCGACGAGGCCGAGCAGGGTGTTTGGCTCGAACGGCTTGACCATCCAGGCGCTGGCGCCGGCGCGCCGGCCCTCGGCCTTGATCTCGGCGCCGTTCTCCGTGGTCAGCACGATGATCGGCGTATTCTGCCCGGCAGGCCGCGCCCGGCAGGCGCGGGTGAACTGGATTCCGTCCATCAGCGGCATGTTGAGGTCGGTGATCACCAGATCGGGCTTGAACTGGTCGAAGGTGGTCAGGCCCTCCTCGCCGTTTTCGGCGGCGGCGACCTCATGCCCGGCATTTCGCAGGGTCATGCAGAGCAGGCTCAGCAGGGTCTTGGTATCGTCGATGGCCAGAATTCGCATCGATGTCACTCCACAACGAGGGCGCTTTGAGCGGGATCGAAACCGATCGCCTGCAGGGATTTGCGGCATTCCTCGGAAGCCGCCTTGAGGGTGACCGAGAGCCCGCGCGCCTTGGCGCTGCCGGCTGCCGAATGCAGAAGCTGGATCCAGAGGCTCGGCAGGGGGCCGGCCTCCGCGCATTCGACGGCGATGCTTTCCTTCTGCTCCAGCGCCACGAGGAGCTGGTTGCGGAAAGCTGCGGCCTCGGAGCGGCCCAGGAAGGCTGGTAGGGAGACTGTGATGACCACGGCGGCGCGACCCATGAATGTGCCGCAGAGCATCGCGCCGTATTGGTAAAAATTTCGCTAACCGGAACGAATTGCGTCAACCTTTTAGGCGTTTGCAAGGCATGTTGTGGCGCAAGAGACAAAGCCGCGACCACTTTGCCGGGCCGGCTCGCGACTGGCGCGGATTGGGAGCGGCGGCCGGCGGTGCGGGCCGGCTTCCGCAGTCAGAACATGCTGTTGCTGATCGCGCGCGGCACGAGCGAAATCGCGCCGCTCTGCTCGCGGTATTTGCGCGGGATGTTGATGATCCCCGACAGATGCGTCCAGAGGTTGTTGGGCGAGATCGGCTTGGTGATGATCTCGTGCGCGCCGAGCTTGGCGGCATGGATCACCGAGCGCCGGTCGGGTCGCTCCATCATCACCAGCACCGGCGCCTTGGCGAAGGGCGAGGTCTTGAAGGAGCGGATCGAGGCCAGGCATTTCAGGCTGCCGCCATCGGGCATGTCCCAGTCGAGGATGACGATGTTGGGCTGCTTCTGGATGAACATCGTCGCCGCCGACGACAGGTCCGACGCCTCGAAAATGCGGTTGAGCTGGGCCTGGTAGAGCATGGTGCGCACGATGCGCCGGTAATGCGGGCTGGAATCGATCAGCAGCACCGAGAGGTTCGGGAATGACGGCGCGATATGCATGACGCTGGCTCGACCACTCTACTCAACGCGACAAGGCCGGTGCCACAGGCGGCGGCCGATACTGTCCTTCAGACGTTCAGGCCGAATCGGAACCCGCCCCAGTGCCGGCCCTTGACCCGGATCGGGGCCGACAGATCCTCCATCACCAGAAACTGGCCGCCGCCCATGTCGCGACGATAGGTCTGCAGCAGGAACGGCTTCTGGTTGCGCGCGGCCGCGAGGCCCGTCCGATCGTTGAAGATGCGGCGGTTGCGGCAGTTGGCGTTGTTCCAAACCGGGTCGCGGCCCTGCGGATGGCTGTATTTCTGGTTGTGAGTCGGCAGGAAGCCGTTGCGGTCGACCGCTGCGCAAAACACGATGCGGCGGTTGGAAGCCAGCAGCTTCTCCTGGATCGGCGGCAGGATGCGGTCGGTCAGCGCCACGAAGCGCGTCATGTGCTGCACCGGGTCCGAGCCCGCGACGGGCCGGTAGGCCTCGTCGAACAGATCGGCCATGGTGAGTTCGCCACGCGCCAGCGCCTGTTCGAACAGCGCGCCGATCGCCTGCGCCGTCTCCATCGCGGTCTCGATCAGCTCCGACTGCGCCGTGCGCACGCCCGAGGCCGCGATCGAGCCGAGGATCGCCTCGCTGATCGAGACCAGCGATTGCGTACGCTGGGCTGCACGGTCGAGATTCTCGCTCGACTGGGCGACGCCGGCGACCAACGCCTTGAGATCGTCGCCGACCTTGGCGAAGGCGATGGCGTTTTCGCGGGTGGGGTCGGAGATCGCGTCGATGTCGCCGATCAGGCCGACGACCGAGCGCCCGAAGCTGTCGAGTTCGCCGACATGCTGGGCGATGCCCTGGCTGCCATCGGAGGCGCGCCGCGCCGTCTCGGCATTCTCCTGGCTCTTGCGCGCCAGCTGGTCGACAGTCTTGACCAGCGCGTCGAGCTGCTTGGCGCTGAGCGTCGTCGCCTCGCGGGTCTGTTCGGCGAGATGCTTGACGGCGGCTGCGATGACGGCGAAGCCCCGCCCGGCCGTGCCGCTGCGTGCCGCCTCGACGCCGGCATTGACCGAAAGCAGCTGGATTTCGCGGGTGATCGACTGGATCGCGTCGCTGGAAACCCGGACCTTGTGTGCGTCGGCGACGGCCTCGGCCAGCGCCTGCGAAATCGATTGCGCGCCCTGCGACAGCGCCTCGATGTCGGATTGGGCGGCATTGAGACCGACCCGGACAGCCCCGGTGACGCGCTCGAGCCCGCTGCGGACGACGGAGGCCGTCGCTTGTGCGCCCTCGGCGGCCTGCTGGATCGAACGGTTGGCGCGCGAAACCTGCTCGACGGCGCTGACGACGCGGTGGAGGCCGTCAGTCTGACCGTCGAGCTGCCCGGTGACATCGCCGATGCGCCCGGAAATATCAGTGATCTCCGCGCCGAGCTTGCCGAAGCGCTCCGCGATCTCGCGCACCGCCCGGGCCGCGCCGGCATCATGCGGCGCGTCCTCATTGGCCGGCGGCGGAGCCTTCAGGGCCTGTGCTTGCATGGCGATGTCGGGTCCACGGTCGGAGACGGTCGCATCGACCATACCGAAAACGCGGTAAACCCCCGGTTAATGCCCGGTTTTGCGCCTGAATTCAGCCTTGTCGCGAGGCTTGCGGTACGCCCTTGCGCGCCGGCAGAAGGATCGTGCCCGACGCCGCCATCACGAGCACGAGGCCGAGCCAGTCGCTGGCGCTCGGCCGCTCGCCGAGCAGCACGACCGAGCCGAGCACGCCGACGGCGGGAACCATCAAAGTGCCGATACTGGCGACGCCCGCAGGCAGGCGCGCAATGACGGTAAACCACAGGAAATAGGCCAGCGCCTGTGCGCCGAGGATATGGTAGGTCAGCGCGGCGGCCGTGCGCGGCGCCAGCAGCTTGGGAACGGGCAGCCCCTCGAAGGCCAGCATTCCAAGCGCGGCCACCGCGCCGCCGATCAGGAGCTGCCAGGAAGCCACGACCAGCGCCGGTGCGGAAACGGGCCAGCGTTTGGTCACGATGGTGCCCAGCGCCCAGCTGACGCTTGCGATCAGCGCAAGCCACAGGCCCGGCCCGAGTCCACCGGCGCGGATCAGCGGCAGGCCGAGCGCGACGAGGCCGGCAGCGCCTAGCCCCAGTCCAAGAAGCTTTCTGCCGTCGATCTCCTCGCCGAGCCAGAGCCGGGCCAGCAGCGTCGCCCAGATCGGCATGGTGAAGGTCAGGATCGCGGCACGCGAGGTCGGAGCCATCAACTGCGCGAATGCCAGGAGCACGTTGAAGGCGGCGACCGTGAGAAATCCGGCCAGCAAAAGCCGGAGCCACTGCTCCCTCGGTACCTGGAGGGGTTGGCGTCGCGCCAGCGCCACGCAGGCCAGCACGAGCCCGGCAAAGGTCATTCCGCCGGCGCGCAGGGTCCAGGGCGCGATCTCGCCGAGCGAGATTTTGACGGCTGGCCAGTTGAAGCCCCAGAGCAGACCGAGAAGCGGGACGAGGAGCAAGGCGCGGGCGTTCGACTGAGGCATGGCGCGACTATGGCAGACGCGCCGCCGCGTCCGTCATGCGAACTCGCCGGCCGGGCCTGCGGCAGAGGCAAGGGAAACGCAGCGTTCCGCCGGTTCGACGGGATGGAATCGCCGGGGTCGGAGGCGATGCCGACAGCCGCATCCAAGTTTGCATTCCGTCAGCGCAGCATCACGAAAAAGTCACGGCCGGAGCGCATCCGGGTAAGGTCAGCCCGGTTACCCTAACGGCAATGCCGACCGCGACGAACCGGCGGCTCATGGAGGATCACATGCACAACGCGACTTCGTTCAACCGCCGCTCGCTCATCGGCTTTGGCGCCGCCACGCTCGCCGTCGCCGCCGCCCCGAAAGTCTGGGCCCAGGCGGCGGCGCCGGCCCCTGCAGCCGGCCCGTTTTCGCTGCCCAAGCGCGCCTATGAGGCTGCCGCGCTCGAGCCCAATATCGACGCCATGACCATGGACATCCACTACACCCGCCATCACGCCGCCTTCGTCGCCGGCCTGAACGCCGTCGCCAAGGACCATGGCGTCGTCGGCTCGACCCCGATCAACAAGCTGATCGGCGACCTGATGTCGGTACCCGAAGCCGTGCGCACCGCCGTCCGCAACGCAGGCGGCGGCCATGCCAACCACTCCATGTTCTGGGAGGTCATGGGCCCCGGCGCCGGCGGCGCTCCGACCGGGGCGGTCGGCGGCGCGATCACCAAGGACCTTGGTGGGTTCGACAAGTTCAAGACTGATTTCGAGGCTGCCGGCCTGCGCGTCTTCGGCTCGGGCTGGGTCTTCGTCACCGTCGACAAGGACGGCAAGCTCGCTCTGGTTTCCAAGCCCGGACAGGACAGCCCGCTGATGGACAAGCACATGGTCCTGTTCGGCAACGACGTCTGGGAGCACGCCTATTACCTGAAGTACCAGAACCGCCGGGCCGACTACCTCAAGGGCTGGTGGAACACGGTCAACTGGGCCAAGGTCAACGAGCGCTACGCCGCCGCCAAGGCCGGCACGCTGACGATCTGAGAGATCGAAGTCTTTCCAGAATACGATGATGCCCGGCCGGAATGCCGGGCATTTTTCATGCGCGCGGCCCCGCGCCATCGACACATTCGCTCTTGCCTCTGATCGATCAGAGTCCTAATTTAGAATTATTCTAAATTAGGACTCTGACATGCTCTCCCGCTTCTCCCTGTCCGGCTTCTCCGGCAGGCGCCGCTTCGACGATCTCTCGGAGAAGGAGATTCTGGCGCTCGCCATCTCGTCGGAGGAGGAAGACGGCCGCATCTACGCGACCTATGCGCAGATCCTGCGGCCGGATTACGCCGCATCGGCAGCGATCTTCGACGGCATGGCGCATGAGGAAGATGGCCACCGCCAGCGCCTGCTCGAACTCTATCGCAAACGCTTCGGCGACGTGATCCTGCCGGTTCGGCGCGAACATGTTGCCGATTTTTATGCCCGCAAGCCGGTCTGGCTGGTCGAGAACCTCGGCCTGGACCGCATCCGTGAGGAAGCCGCGGACATGGAACGGCAGGCGCGCGACTTCTATGTCGCAGCCGCCGGCCGCTCCAGCGACATCGATACGCGAAAGCTGCTGGGAGAACTCGCGGCGGCGGAGGCCGGGCACGAGAGCCAGGCGCGAAACCTGACGGCCAGCCATCTCGGCGGCGAGGCGCGCGCGAGCGAGGACACCGCCGCCAAGCGCCAGTTCGTGCTGACCTGGGTCCAGCCCGGCCTTGCCGGCCTGATGGACGGCTCGGTCTCGACGCTGGCGCCGATCTTCGCCACCGCCTTCGCCACGCAAAACCCGCACACGACGTTTCTGATCGGGCTCTCCGCCTCGGTGGGAGCCGGCATCTCGATGGGCTTCACCGAAGCCGCCCATGACGACGGCAAGCTCTCGGGTCGCGGTGCGCCATGGAAGCGCGGCCTCGCCTCGGGCGTGATGACGGCGCTCGGCGGGCTGGGCCATGCCCTGCCTTACCTCATCCCGCATTTCTGGACGGCCACCGCCATCGCGCTCGTCGTCGTCTTCGTCGAACTCTGGGCGATCGTCTGGATCCAGAACCGCTTCATGGAGACCCCTTTCCTGCGCGCGGCCTTCCAGATCGTGCTCGGCGGCGGCCTCGTGCTGGCGGCAGGAATTCTGATCGGGGGTGCGTGACCGCGTCCGTTACGAGAAGCCCGCCGGCGCCCTCGCCTCGCACACACCCGCCTGCTGCAGGACGAACGCGGCGCGCAGGCAAAGATCCTCGCGCCAGGGCGCGGCGATCACCTGCACGCCGATCGGCAGGCCTTCGCCGAACACCGGCACGGCCGCGACCGGCAGACCGACGCAAGAGATCGGCTGGGTGAACAGCCCGAGATTGGGCCGCAGCGGCACGGTCTGGCCGCGCAGGCTCAGCGTCTTCTGATTGGCATCGGGCGCGCTGCACGGCGTCGCCGGCGCGATGATCAGGTCGACACCGGCGAAGACCTTCATCATCTCGTCGTGGAACCAGCGCCGCGCCCGCTGGGCCTGGATGTACCAGGCGGCGGGCTGCATCGCCCCCGCCAGAAAGCGGTCGCGCGTCTCGGGGTCGAAATCCTCCACCCGCGCCCGCAGCCGGTCGAGATGGAACGCCGAACTCTCGGCATTGGTGATCAGGAAGGCCGCCGCGCGCGCAATGCCGGCCCCGGCGAGATCGAGCACCTGCGTCACGCCGAGCGCGGCCGCGACGGCGGCCACCGCCGCTTGCGCCTCCGGCATGCCGTCGGTCGAGAAATAGCCGCCCGCGATCGCGATCCGCAAACCCGATACACCCTGCTTCAGCGAGGGCAGCACGGGCTCCGGCGCGCGCTGCGCGCAGGCAGGATCATGCGGGTCGCCGCCCTGCATCAGGTCATAGGCCAGGGCAAGGTCGGTGACATCCCGCGCGAACGGGCCGAGATGGTCGAGCGAGTCGCAGAACGGGAAGCTGCGCGTGCGCGGCAACCGGCCATAGGTCGGTTTCAGGCCGAAGATGCCGCACAGCGACGCCGGCACCCGGATCGAGCCATTGGTGTCCGAGCCCAGCGAGAGGGGTGCAAGGCCCGCCGCCGTCGCGGAACCGGAGCCCGAGGACGAGCCGCCCGCCATCCGCGAGGTATCGTGGGGATTGAAGCAGGTGCCGTCATGAAAGTTCACGCCGGTGAAGTCATAGGCGTATTCGCCCATGTTCAGCCCGCCGAGCAGGACCGCGCCTGCGGCGCTCAGCCGCTCGACCAACTCTGCATCGCGCGGCGACGGCGCGCGGTCGCGGTTGATTTTCGAGCCGGCCCGCGTCGGCAGGCCCGCGATGTCGAACAGGTTCTTCACCGCGAAGGGCACGCCGGCCAGGGGACCGAGCGGCTTGCCGGCGGCGCGCGCCGCGTCCATTGCATCGGCCTGCGCCCGGGCGCGCTCGGCCGTGACGTCGGTGAAGGCGTTGACGCTTGGGTTCAGCCGCGCGATCCGGTCGAGGAAGGCGTCGGTCACGGCCGCGGCCGTCACCTCCCCGTCCCTGATTTGCGCCGCGATGCGATGGGCCGGCGCGAAGGCGTCGATGCTCACGTCACGCTTCTCCGCCGCCAGTCGCTCCGGGCCGGAAGACCGGCGCCATCTCGAAACCGCCATCGTCGAGCGGGGCGTTCTGGACCACCACCGCCATCAGATGCGCGACATCGAGGAATTGCAGCACCGCCGGGCGTTGCGCCTCCGTGACGGTCAGCCCGAGGGCGGGCGCCATCGCGTCGCAATGCCGCCCGGCCTCGAACGCGGATTTGGCTTCGCTCATTCGGCCGGCTCCAGCTTGCCATGCGGTTCTGTGGTCATGATCTTGGCCTCGGCCACGCCGGCAAGCGAGGTCGCGCAGAGATAGAGGAAGCCTGCCACCATCGCATAGGCCAGGCTGATCGAGGGCGTGACGCCGAGGCCCCGGCCGATGCCGATCGCCTCGCCATGCATCAGGCCGAAATAGGTCAGCACCGCGCCTGCCGCCGCAAAGGCCGCCGCATGCAGAAACTGCTTCTCGATCACGAAGACGGCGATGGCTCCCAGCACCAGCCCCGACAGGATCGCGCCGCCGCCCATCAGTTCGAGTCCGTGATAGAGCACGCCCATATTGGCCATCTTGTCGATGCCCACAGCCGCCGCATTGGTGCCGGCTGCGCCCAGCGCCCCGTCGATCAGCACCTTGGCCCAGGCGGCCAAATGCGGCGTCAGCGCCAGTACGATCGCCGGCGCATGGCTTGTCGGCGTGGTCTGGAAGGCCTGCGCGCCGATCAGCATGCCTATATAGAGCAGGATCGGCGAGATCGCGACGATCGGCACCAGCGCGAGCAGCAGCGCGATGACGCCGAACCAGCACAGGGCCACGACGATCAGTCCCGTCGCGGCGGAATAGCCGATGCGCCCGCCCATCGCCTTCCAGCCGGGATGGCCGATATAGACCGCGTTGATGAAGGGGTTGCCCATCAGGCAGCCGATCAGCGAGACGACGCCGTCGGCCGTCAGCACGCGGGTGGTCGGATAATGGTCGCCGGCAGCCTCGGCGCTCTCGACATTGTCCATCGCCTCGACGAGGTCGTAGATCCCGAACGGGATCGCGGTGACCAGGATGACGCCGAGATAGCTGAACCCTGAGAAGACATGGTCGACCGCCGGCAGCGGTAAGGCGAAACCGAAATTCGAGAAAGCCGCGCCGAGCTTGGCCAGCGACAGCCCGCCGACATCGAGCCCGAGCAGCGCCGAGCCCCAGGCGATGACCATGCCGAAGGCGATGGCGACGAGGCCGGCCGGTATGCCCCTTGGGTAGCGCACACCGCCAAACCAGCTCACCAGGATGATGGCAAGGCAGACGAGCCCGATCGCCGGCGTCAGGAAGATTTCCAGGGCCGGCCGCATCGAGATGAAGGCGATCGAGACGCCGGCGAGCGTGCCCAGCAGCGCCGCGCGCGGCGTGATCTTGCGAATATAGGGCGCGATAAAGCCGCCGATCATCAGGATGAAGCTCTGGAAGAACACCCAGACGAGCCCGGCCTCCCAGCCCTTGATCGGATCGCCGGTCATCGAGGCGATCGGCAGCATGATCACGAAGGTGACGACAAACATATGCGGTACGCTGATGCCCGACGGCAGCGCGCAGACATCGTCGCGGCCGGTCTCCTTGGCGAGCTTGTACGCCAGCCAGGCATAGTAGCCGGTCGAGAGCGCCATCATCAGCCCGAGCGCCGGCAGGATACGCCCGAAGACGATCTGCGACGGCATCTTCAGCACGAATTGCAACAACCCGGTCAGGACCAGCAGGTTGACCAGAATGTTGGTGCCGAAGCCGAACAGGGCGTTCCAGTCGCCCGGCGTCCAGAGTTTCGGTGAGGCTGCCGTCGTGGTGGTGGTCGCCATATCCCCCTCCTCTTCCAAACTCAGCCCTCGTCCTGAGGAGCCTTCGGCTCGCTCCTCAGGATGAGGGCTCGGATAAAGTCATGCTGCCTGCTCCCGCGCGCCCAGCACCGAAAGCACATCCCCCGTCGTGGAAACCCATCCGAAAATCCCGCCCTGGGCCGCGATCATGCGCAGGCCGACCTCGTGGAATTCCGGGAAATAGGAGGCGCAGGCGTCGCCGAGAACGAGGCAGCGATAGCCCCGGTCATTGGCCTCGCGCACCGTGGTGTGGACGCAGACCTCGGTGGTCACGCCGGTAACGAGCAGCGTCTCGATCGAGCGATTGCGCAGCATCAGGTCGAGATCGGTCTGGTAGAACGCGCCCTTGCCGGGCTTGTCGATCACCGGCTCGTCGGGCAGCGGCGCGAGCGCCGGCACGATGTCGTGGCCGGCCTCGCCGCGGATCAGGATGCGCCCCATCGGCCCGGCTGCACCGATGCGTTTGGCCGGATCGCCGCGATTGACCTTGGCGGGCGGTGCGTCCGCGAGGTCGGGCCGATGGCCTTCGCGGGTATGGATCACCAGCATCCCCGCCTTGCGCGCCCCGGCCAGGATCGCCTGGCAGGGCCCGACCGCCGCCATCAGCAGCGACACGTCGTTGCCGAGCGCGGCACCGAAACCGCCTGGCTCGAGGAAGTCGCGCTGCATGTCGATGATGACGAGCGCGGTGCGCGCCAGATCGACGCTAAGCGGAAAAGGCTGGGCTGGAATCTCGGTGCGGCTCAACGCAAACGCCCCCGGTCGCTGGCGAACGGAACGGGCTTTGCAAGGGCTATGCCTGACGGTGAGTCAGCTCTCCCATCTGGAATCAGATCGGCAGCAGCGCCTCGCAAGAATATGAAATCATGACGAAAAGCCGGAGAACTGAAATCTGAACTTCGCGGCGGCTCACCCTTCGCTCGCCCGAACTCCCTGGCGGGCTTCGCCGCCTGCATAATCTTTGCATGCAAGACTCAAAAGAATGCCTATTGCATAGGCGACAACCGAGAGACCCGACAGTGCCGACCCTGACCAGCCTTCTCGCCGACCATCTCAGCGGCGCGCGCACCATCCCGCAGACGATCGCGGCCTGCTACGCCCGCCATCGCGAGCACGCAGACGAGGCGATCTTCATCGCGCTACGCCCGGAAGCGGAGGTGCTGGCCGAGGCGGAGACGCTGCAGGCGCAGGGTCCGCTCGGCCGGAAACTTTGGGGCGTTCCCGTCGCGGTCAAGGACAATATCGACGTCGCAGGCCTTGCCACCACGGCCGCCTGCCCTGCCTTCGCCTATGAACCGGCAGCCGACGCGACCGTGATCGCAAGGCTCAAGGCGGCAGGCGCGATCATCATCGGCAAGACCAATCTCGACCAGTTCGCCACTGGCCTGAACGGCACCCGCTCGCCCTATGGCGTGCCGCGCAACGCGCTTCGCGCCGATCTCGTACCCGGCGGATCCAGCTCGGGTTCGGCCAGCGCGGTCGCAGCCGGGATCGTGCCGGTGGCGTTGGGCACGGACACGGCGGGCTCCGGCCGCGTGCCGGCGGGCTTGCAGAACCTCGTCGGCCTGAAGCCGAGCGTCGGCCTCGTGCCCATTGCAGGCGCGGTGCCGGCCTGCCGCACGCTCGATTGCGTTTCAGTTTTCGCCCTGACCGTTGAAGACGCCTGGGCCGTTCTGGAGGTCATCGCCGACCCCGATGTGAGCGACCCGTTCTCGAAGGCGATCCCGCTTGGGCGGCCAGGCGCGATGGCGCCACATCTGAAGCTCGCGGTGCCACGCCCGTCCGACCTCGATTTCGATGGCGACGCCGGAGCGGCGGCGAGCTTCGCGATCGCCGTCGAGCGCGCGCAAGCGCTGGGCGCAACCATCGTCCCGCTCGACATGACGCCGTTCTACGAGACCGCCCGCCTGCTCTATGACGGCCCGTGGGTTGCCGAGCGATTTCTTGTCGTCAGGGATTTGCTGGCGCGCGACCCCGAAGCGATCCTGCCGGTGATCCGCAAAATCATCGCCGGCAAGCCGCTGCCGGACGCCGCTGAAACCTTCGCGGCACGCTACCGCGTCGCCGAACTGGCTGTCGCCGCGAAAGCCGCCTTGAAAGGCATCGATGCGATCATGGTGCCGACGGCGCCGCGCCCGGTCACGCTGGCGCAGATGGCGGCCGACCCCATCGGCCAGAACTCGATGCTCGGCCGCTACACCAATTTCGTGAACCTGCTCGATATGTGCGCGCTCGCCGTGCCGGTGAGCCTTGCGACGGACGCAACGGCGGCCGGCGTCACCTTCATCGCGCCTTCGGGTCACGACGCGACACTGGCCGGCCTCGGCCGCGCCTTCCATGCCGCCTCGAACCTGTCGATGGGTGCGACCGGCCTGCCTTTGCCACCGCTCGTAGCGCGGCCCGCCGCGCCCGCCCCCGGGACGATCGAAATCGCCGTCGTCGGCGCGCATCTCTCGGGCATGCCGCTGAACGGCGAGTTGACCGCGCTCGGCGCGACCTTCCTGCGCGCCACGACGACCACGCCGGACTACCGTCTCTTCGCCCTGCCGGGCGGCCCACCGGCTCGGCCGGGGCTGATACGTGTTACGGATGGCGGTGCGCCTGTGGCGCTCGAAGTCTGGTCAATGCCGCCGGAAGGCTTCGGCCGTTTCGTCGCCGGCATTCCCTCCCCCCTCGGGATCGGCACGCTGGCGCTGGCCGACGGCACAAAGGTCAAGGGCTTCCTCTGCGAGCAAATCGCAACGCAAGGCGCGCGTGACGTCACCGAGTTCGGCGGCTGGCGGGCGTTCGTCGCGGCATGAGGCAAGTGCGTCTTGTAGCGATCGAAGATCCGCGCTATGTAGTCACTTGTAGTCACATCGGTGATCGCCATGAGAGAAGTTCAGTTGCGTGAGGCGAAAGCCTCGCTGTCTGCATTGCTGGATCGAGCCATCGCAGGAGAGCCGGCGCTGATCACGCGGCATGGCCGCAAGGAAGCGGTGGTTCTTTCTTTCGCCGAATATCAGCGACTCTCGAACGTGCCGAGCTTCGGCGAATTGCTGGCTGCCTTTCCGGGAGAGCCCGGCGACATTCCCGAGCGCGACCGCTCCCTGCCGCGCGACATCGATCTTTGATGTATCTGCTCGATACCGACGTTCTCTCGGCGTCGGCTCCGACCAAGCCACAGCAGCAGCAAGACTGGCTTCATTGGCAGGTTCGTGCCAGCGACAGTCTTTTTCTGTCGACCATGACAATCGCAGAGATCGAACGCGGCATCTGCGCGTCTCTACGTCAAGGCGCAACGACGAAGGCGTCTCGGCTGAGACAGTGGATCGATGCGATCGAGCATCTCTACGGCGACCGCATTCTGCCTCTCGATCTCAATGTCGCCCATATGGTGGGAATGATGCTCGACAAGGCGCGAGGCGAGGGAGCGAGCCTTGCCGATCTCGTTATCGCCGCCACGGCCATGGCTCACGGCCTTACGCTGCTGACGCGGAACGAGCGACATTTTCGGCCGCTCGGTATTGCTTGGCTCAATCCTTTCACCGAGTTGCCGCCGCTTTGAGCGTTCACCCTCACAAGGCCTCGGCATAGCTCCTGAACGCATCGCGCACGATGCCGATATGGGCTCGCATCGCCTCGACCGCGCTGGCATGGTCGCCGCGCAGGATCGCCAGCACGATCAGGTCGTGCTCCTGATAGGAACCGCCAAGCCGCCCGGTCGCGCGAAACTGCGCGCGGCGGAACGGCGCGACGCGGGCGCGGGTCATCAGCGTGATCTCGGCGAGATAGCCGTTATGCGACCCCGCATAGATCGCGCCATGGAACGCCTCGTTCATCTCGTGATAGCGTAGTGGATCGCCCTTCTGCACCAGCGCGCGCAACTCGTTGTGCAGCGCCTCGAGCCTGCGCCGCTCGGGCGTCGTCATGTTGCGCGCAGCCATCCCGGCGCAGAGCGCCTCGAGTTCGGCCATGGCCTCGAACATGTCGTTGAGCTGACTCGGCGTCGGAAGCGCCACCACCGCGCCACGATGCGGCCGGACGCTGACGAGCCCCGATGACGAGAGCTGCCTGATTGCCTCCCGCACTGGCGTACGCGAGACGCCGAAGCGGGCGGCAAGCTCCTGCTCGTCGAGCGGCGTACCGGGTTCGAGCACGCCCGAGACGATCTCGTCGGCGATCTGCAGCCTTAGCGTCTCCGTGCGCGTGCGCGGCTGGCCTGGCGGCTTCGATTTCGCAGCAAGAGCGGTGCTTGGAGACATGATCAGCAGGATCGGTGGCGATGTGGAGCAGCGATTGCCGCCATAGCAGAACTGCGACAGCAGGTCACGGCGCTACGCTCCAGGCACTCATTCCGCGATCATGCTGACATGGGCGGCGACGACCCGCCAGCCCTCGGGAAACTTCACCCAGGTCTGGCTCTGCCGGCCGATCTTGCCGGGGATGCTCTCGCGCCGGTACAGCGTGTTGGCGGTCGCCATGGCATCGCCATAGCTCGTGATCACCGTGCGATAGATCTCGCGCATCACCCCGACCGGCGAGCGCGCCGAGCGAAACGCCGCGATCTCGCTGTAGCCGTAGAGGTTTTCGGCCACCCCGTAGCGCAGGGTCTCCGGCGCGTTCCTGAACAGAGTGTCGAGCATCGCGACATCGTTCGTCGTCAGCGCTTTTTCGTAAGTCGCGAAGGCGGCTTCGACCTCGGCGAGCACGGCGGGATCGTTGATCTTCATGAAGGCGTCTCCAAACTATTGTCATTCCGGGGCTTCGCAGCGCCCCGGAATGACAGGGTGGTCACAGCGGCGGATGCGGAATCGCCGTCAGCAGCTCCTTGGTATACTCCGCCTGCGGATTGCCCAGAACCTCCTCGGCGGTGCCCTGCTCGATGATCTGCCCGGTCTTCATCACGATCACCCGATCGCAGAGCAGCCTGACCACATTGAGGTCGTGCGAGACGAAGAGGTAGCTCATGCCTAGGCGCCCCTTCAGCTCCTCCAGCAGATTCAGCACCACCGCCTGCACGGACACGTCCAGCGCAGCCGTCGGTTCGTCGAGGATGACAAGATCGGGGTCGAGCGCGATGGCGCGCGCGATGCCGACACGCGCCTTCTGTCCCCCGGAAAGCTGATGCGGGAAGCGGTCGATCAGCTCGACCGGCAGGCCGACGAGCTTGGCCAGTTCCTCGCAGCGGGCTCGCAGCGCGTCGCGACCCTTGACCTCGCCCATCCGCATGATCGGGTCGGCGATGGCGCGTTCGGCCGTGAAGCGCGGATTGAGGCTGTCGGTCGGGTCCTGGAAGACCATCTGGATGCGCCGGCGATGCGGCGACGCGGCGAACTCCCTGGCGGGAATGGCGCCGATATCGGTGCCGTCGAAGATGATCCTGCCGCCGCTCGGGTCGATCAGCCGGGTCACCATCATCGAGGTCGTCGACTTGCCGCAGCCGGATTCGCCGACGAGCCCCAGCGTCTCGCCCCTGGCGACGGTGAAGCTGATGCCGTCGACGGCGCGGAAGGCCGATTTCGGGGCTTCGGCCTTGCCCATCAGTTTCGCGAAGAAGGAGCCGGTCTCTGGCCTTGGGTACTCCTTCACCAGCGCCTCGACGCTGAGCAGCGGCTGCGCACTCGCCGCCGCATCGGGGCTGGCGCGCATCGGCGCAGACTCGGTCTTCGGCGCATCGGGCAGGAGATCGGCGAGCGACATGCCGATGCGCGGCGTCGCCTGCATCAGCTTGCGGGTGTAAGCGTGCTGGGGGTTCCTGAAGATCTCGCTGGCCAGCGCCGTCTCGACCACCTTGCCCTTTTCCATCACCACGACCTTGTCGCAATAGGCGGCGGCGAGGCCGAGATCATGCGTGATCAGGATCGTCGACATACCTCGCTCGCGGGTGAGTTCGACGACGAGGTCCATCACCGCCTTCTGCGTGGTGACGTCGAGCCCGGTGGTCGGCTCGTCGGCGATCAGCAATTGCGGCTGGCAGGCGATGGCGAGAGCGATCACGACGCGCTGGCACATGCCGCCCGAGAGCTCGAACGGATAGGCGTCGTAGCGTTCCTCGGGCCGGGCGATCTTGACCTTGGTCAGGGCCTCGATCGCCTTCTCGCGCGCGGTTGCCCGCGTCGCCTGGACATGCTGCAGCAGCACGTCCTCGATCTGCTTGCCGACCTTGCGGATCGGGTTCAGCGCGGCACGCGGGTTCTGGAAGATCATCGAGATCTCGCGCCCGCGCAGATCGCGCATCTGCGTCTCGTCGGCCGCCACCAGATCGACGCCGGAAAACGAGATCGAACCCTCCGCCACCCTGCCGGCCCGGTCGAGAATGCGCACCACGGCGTAGGACGTCACCGATTTGCCTGAGCCGGACTCGCCGACGATGGCGATCGTCTCGCCCTTGGCGACGCTGATGTCGATCGACTTCACCGCCTGCACCGCGCCGCGGCGGGTGGCGAACTCGACGGTGAGGTTCTTGATGTCGAGGAGCGGCGTCGCGGTCATGACATGGCCCTCAGTTGCGGCGCTGAGGATCGACGAGGTCGCGCACGCCGTCGCCGAGCAGGTTGAAGCAGAACACCGCGATCATCAGCGCGAGACCCGGGAAGAAGGCGATCCACCATTCGCCCGAGACGATGAAGCTCGCGCCTTCCGCCACCATGATCCCCCATTCCGGCGTCGGCGGCCGCACGCCGAGCCCGATGAAGGAGAGCCCCGCCGCATTCAAAATGGCGTAGCCCATGGTCAGCGACATCTGCACGGCCATGATCGGCATGATGTTGGGGACGATCTGCGTCAGCAGAAGCCGCCAGTCGGAATTGCCCGACAGCCTTGCCGCCTGCACGAAGCCGGCATCGCGCCGGACATTCGCTTCGGCGCGCGCGACGCGGGCATAGAGCGGGAAATTGATGATGGCGGTGGCGATGACGATGTTGGTGACGCTGTTGCCCAGTGCCGCGACGATGCCCATCGCCAGCACGAACAGCGGAAACGCCATGATCGTGTCGGCGATGCGCCCAACGACCTTGTCGACCCAGCCGCCGAAGAAGCCCGCGCTGACGCCGGCAAGCCCGCCGAGCACGAAGACGAGCGCCACCGAGGCGACCGCGATGGTGAAGTCGAGCCGCGTCGCCGCGACGACGCGGCTGAGGATGTCGCGGCCGAGCTGGTCGGTACCGAACCAGTGGGCGGCGCTTGGCCCCTGCAACGCGACGTTTGTGTTGCTCGCCAGCGGGTCATAAGGCACGATCGAGGGGCCGAGTATCGCTGCGAGCACGATCAGCGCAAACAGCCCGAAGGCGAGCCCCGTGACCGGGTTTTCCGAGACGATGTGGCGCGCATGGGCCCAGATGCTGGTCGACGGCGGGGCCTCGAAGCGGAGCGCCGGGGCCGGCTCGACTTTTGTCATGTCGTTCACGACCTCAGCCCTCCAGCCTGACGCGGGGATCGATCACGCCGTAGAGCACGTCGATCATCAGGTTCAGCGCGACGTACATGACCGCCATGGTCAGCACGAACCCCTGGATCGGGGCGTAGTCCGACGCGATCAGCGCCTCGACCGCGTAGGAGCCGACGCCGGGCCAGGCGAAGACCTTCTCGACCAGCACATTGGCCCCGAGCAGGAAGGAGAACACCATGCCCAGCGTGGTGACGACCGGCAGCATGGCGTTGCGGAAGGCGTAGGTGCCGATGACCTTGCCGTTGGAGAGGCCGCTGGCGCGGGCGGTGCGGACGAAATCGGCGCCGAGAACCGCCAGCATCGAGGCGCGCGTCATGCGTGTGATCGGCGCGAGCGAGAAAATGCCCAGCGTCACGGCGGGCAGGATCAGTTGCGAGAATGCGGCGCGGAAGGTCTCGAAATCACGCGCCAGCAAAGTGTCGATCAGAAGAAGCCCGGTCACACGCGCCGGCTCCGAGGCAAAGGCGTCGAGCCGTCCCAGCGGAGCAGGCGACCAGCCGAGGATGAAATAGAACACATAGACCAGCAGCAGCCCGGTGAAGAACACCGGCAGCGAGACGCCCGCCGTGGCGACGACGCGGCAGAGATGATCGACCCAGGAGCCCTGCTTCACCGCCGCCAGCACGCCGAGCGGCAGCGCTACCGCCATCGCCAGGATCAACCCCGCCAGCGTGAGTTCCGCCGACGCCGGCAGCCGCGCCGCAAGATCCTTCGTCACCGGCTGCCCGGTCGTCAGAGACTGGCCGAGATCGCCCTTCACCAGCGCCGAGACATAGGAGACGAACTGAACCGGCAGCGGCTGGTCGAGCCCGAGCTTGCCGCGGATTTCGGCGATCGCCTGCGGCGTCGCGGCGGGACCGGCGAAATAGGCCGCCGTATCGCCGGGCAGCACCCGCGTGAGCAGGAAGGTGACGATGATCACGCCGATGATCGACGGGATCGTTGTCATCAGCCGCGCGCCGATCATGCGAAGCATGCCGTCATCCTCTCACTGTGAACGTTGCCGCTGCGGCACCTCCCTCAGCCCTCATCCTGAGGAGCGCTCCGCGGGAGCGCGTCTCGAAGGATGCTCCAGATGCTTCCGGAGCCGCCTGGACCATCCTTCGAGACGCCGCTTCGCGGCTCCTCAGGATGAGGGCTGAGAGTTGATGACGACTCATGCGTGTCTCACGCGCCCTTGGTCAGGTAGCGGAAGTCCGGCTCGCGGCAGGGCTGGAACTGGTAGCCGCCGATCGACTTCTGCAGCGCGACGTCATGGGTCGGCTGGTTGATCGGCACCATCGGCACCTCGTTCTCCACCAGCTTGATGAAGTCGAGGACGTTGGCGTCATAGGCGGCCTTGTCGGGCGCGAAGCGGGCGGCATCGACGAGCTTGTCCAGCGCCGGGTTCTGGTAGGCGGCGATGTTGAAGATCGAGTTGTTGCCGTGCATCGTCCAGAACAGGTAGTAGTCGGGATAGTCGAGCCAGCCGGCGAAGCGGTTCAGCACCATCGGATTGGTCTTCTTGGCGATCTCGGTGCGGAAGTTCGCGCCCGGCACCTTGTTGATCTCGACCGTGATGCCGATCGCGGCCAGCGCTTCTTTCATCAGCACCGCCATCGGCTCGGCGACGGTCGCATTGCCGGCGTCGAAATAGAGCGTCGTCGAGAACGGGCCGCCGGCCGCATCGACCAGCGCCTTGGCCTTGGCGACGTCGCTCTTGTAGGGGAAGGCCTGCGGCCAGGCGACCTTGGGCGTCGTGCCGCCCGACATGTCGACGCCGCGGCCGAAGAGCGAGGCCTGCAGGATCTTCTCATAGGGCATCACCCAGGCCACGGCCTGGCGCAGGCGGACATCCTTGAACGGGCCGACCTGCGTGTTGAGATAGCAGCCCCAGACGCCGTTGGGGATGGGAACGCCGACGACATTGACCTTGCCGGCGTCGAGCAGATCCTTGAAGTCCTTTGGCGGCAGCCCGTACGAGACATCCGCGTCGCCGCGCTCCATCAGGGCCCGCCGCGTCGAGGGCGAGGCGATGTCGCGCGCGATGACGCGACGCAATTGCGGCAGCTTTCCAGATTTCCAGGCGTCGTTGCGGACATAGATCGTCTCGACGCCAGGCTTCCAGCTCTCGACCTTGTAGGCGCCGCCGCCCGCGATGTTGTTCTTCAGGTACTCCTTGGCGTGGGGATCGCCGGCGGCGTTCGCCATTGCCAGTTCGGAGTCGAAGACGAAGGGGATCGTGACGGCGAGGTTCGGCAGGGTCATCTTGTCCTTTCGGACGAAATCGACCCGGAAGGTGCTGTCGTCGACGACGACGAACTGCTCGGGCTTCTCCAGCGATCCGGCGTTCATCTGGGTCGTGGCGAAACCGCCGATGGTGCAGGCCCGGTCGAGCGACCACTTCACGTCCTTGGCCGTCACCTTGCGGCCGGAATGGAAGGTCGTGTCACGCAGCTTGAAGGTGCAGCTCATGCCGTCGGACGCGACCTGCCAGCTCTCGGCCAGTTCGCCCTCGAGCTCGCCCATCGAGACCTGGTTGCCGCCGCCGGTCGGGATCGGCACCGGCTTGAAGCGCAGCAGCCGATCATAGCAGTTCAGCGCCACGCCATTGACCGGCTGCGACGAGCCGATGCCCTGCATGTCCAGGCTGTTGGGGCCATATTCCTGCACCAGCAACAGGGTCTCGGCCCGGCTCGGCGCCTGTGCCTGCGCGCCTCCGGCCCGCGCGACGAAAGGAGCGGCCAGGCCGGCGGCGATGGCGGTGCGGCGTGTGATGGTCATGGATCGATCCTTCAATGCGCGGTCGGGCGGGCATGCACCAGCGCCCGAAACAGGAGGGCGCCGGCAGGCAAAGATGGAAGGGCCGATGCACAGAGCATGCCGCTCCGGAACGCCGTTGAAATCGCTCTGGAACAGACGCAGCCCGGCGCTGTCGTGGGGTCGCGGCCGGGCCTGGAAAAGCCGTTTCTGGAAGAATTAGCCGCGAGAACGCTGCGCAAAGAGCGATTCCGCAAACGTTAGCGAATCGCTAACGCCGGCAGGCGCGCGACGCCTCCTGCGCGCCCGAGATGGTCAATCGCCATGCAACATGTATGCAATGCGCAATTTATGATTATTTTTTAGGCTGACAGGCCACGCTGCCTTGGACTGGGCTACGATTCGAGAACATGGGCCTTGCCGCGCACGACGAGACGCACGCGGGTCCCGACCTCGGGAAGTTCGAGGCCGGACGAACGGACCAACACTCGCATCGCCGGCTCGTCTCCCGGGCCCGTGACAGCCACGACGATAGCGCACAAAGCTCCGCTGAACTCGACCTCCTCGACGACGCCGTGCCGGGCGCTGGCTTCGGCGACCGGCATCGCCGAGAGCTGGATCTGCTCGGGACGCAACATGATCTGGCCAATACCCCGCGGCCCGGCGGACTCGACGGGAATGCGCCCCAGCGCGCAATCGGCGACGCCGTCGCCGATCCGTGCATCGAGCACGGTCGCGTCACCCATGAAGAGCGCGGTTTCACGATCCTTCGGCCGCCAGTAGAGGGTGCTTGGCGTGTCGACCTGCACCAGCCGCCCGCGCCGCAACACCGCAACGTGGTCGGCGAAGGAGAGTGCCTCGGCCTGGTCGTGCGTCACCAGGATTGCGGTGATCCCCGCCTGCTCCAGCACCCGCATCACCGATTTGCGGACCGTCTCGCGCAAGCCGGTATCGAGCGCCGAGAACGGCTCGTCGAGCAGCATCAGCGCGGGCTTGCGGGCGAGCGCGCGGGCCAGCGCCACGCGCTGCTGCTGGCCGCCGGACAATTCGTGCGGACGGCGTTTGAGCATGGTGCGGTCGAGTTCGACCATGTCCATCAGCTCGCCGATGCGGGCCTCGCGCTCCAACTCGTTGGAATCGAGGCCGAAGCCGATATTCCCGGCGACGTCGAGATGCGGAAAAAGCGCGCCGTCCTGCGGCACATAGCCGATGCCGCGCCGATGCGCCGGCGCGATCAGCGGCCCATCCGCCAGAACCCGCCCGTCCAGCGTGACGCGGCCGGCATCGGGCGCCTCGAACCCGGCGACGATGCGCAACAGCGTGGTCTTGCCGGAGCCCGATGGACCCACGATCGCGGTGCGGCTGCGCGCCGGCACGACGAGGGCGATGCCCTCGAGCGCCTGCACCGCGCCATAGCGCTTGCCGACGCCGCTGATCTCCAGTTGGCTCACAGTCCGGCGGCCCGGCGTGACTGGGCGTGCAGAATTGCGGTTAGCGGCAAGGACAACGCGATCATCAGCGCGGCATAGGGCGCGGCCGCCGCGTAGTCGAGTTCGTTCGTCAGCGACCAGAATTCCGTCGCCAGTGTGCGCGTGCCGTTGGGGGCCAGCATCAGCGTCGCCGTGAGTTCGGTTGTGACGCCCATTGCGACGAGCGCCATGCAGGCGGCGACGCCGGGCGCCGCCAGCCGCAGCGTCACCGACAGGATTGCCATGACGGGCCGGCGTCCGAGCGCGATCGCCGCACGTTCGAGTTCGACCGGCACCTGCGCGATGCCGGCGCGCAGGCCCACCAGCGCGCGCGGCAGGAACATCAGCCCATAGGCGAGCAGCACGGTCGCGACGCTCTGGTAGAGCGGCAGCGCCACCCTCACCGTGATCGTCACCAGCGCCAGCGCCACGACGACGCCCGGCAAGGCTCCGACATAGGAATGGCAGCCCTCCATCACGCGTTGCATTTTTCCAGGCGAGCGCACCGACAGCCACGCCATCGGCAGGGCGGCGAGCGCCGTAACCAGAGCCCCGCCCAAAGCGTAGAGCAGCGTCTGCCCCAGCGCGGATGCCAGCGCCGGCGCCTGCCAGACCGCGCCTCCGCCCGAGGCAAGCCAGCGGCCAAGCGCATAGACGGGCACGCCCAGGCCCAACCCCGCCAGCGTCAGCGGCAGAAGCAAAAGCGCGAAACGCCAGGCGCCGAGCGGCTGCCGCGTCACGGGCCGGGGCGCGCCGGCGCCCAGCCGGGCGTAGCGCGCATCGCCCCGCAGCAGCAGTTCGAGCCCCAGCAACCCGAGGCAGGACAGCACGAGAACGCCGGCCAGCATATTGGCGGCCGGGCCGTTATAGCTCGACTGGAACTGGTCGATGATCGCGGTGGTGAAGGTGTCGAAGCGGATCATCGCGTAGAGGCCGTATTCGGCCAGAAGATGCAGGCCGATCAGCAGCGAGCCGCCGGCGATCGCCAGCCGCAATTGCGGCAGCACGACGCGCAGGAAAACGTGCGCCGGATCGAGCCCGAGCGAGGCGGCCGTATCTTCCAGCGCCGGATCGAGCCGGCGCATCTGCGCCGCGATCGGCAGATAGAGAAACGGCAGATAGGCCAGGACCGAAACCAGCACGGCGGCGAAAAGCCCGTTCATGCCCGGCGCGACACCGATCCAGCCATAGGAATGCACAAAGGCGGGGATCGCCAGCGGCGCAACCGCGAGCCAGGACCAGAGCCGCGCGCCCGGCAGATCGCTGCGCTCGGTCAGCCAGGCCAGCGCCACCGCCAGCACGATGCAGGGCGGCAGCGTCAGCGCTTCGAGCAGCAGCGTGTTGACCAGCAATTCGCCGACGCGAGGGCGCAGGATAAGCGCCGACGCCGTCTCCCAGCCGGTCTGGACCGCGATCCAGAAGATGAAGCCAAGTGGCAGCAGCGCCAGCAGCGAGACGCAGGCCGCAAGCACCATCAGCGACTTGCCGGCAAGCTGCCGGTCGCGCCGCAGCGGCAGCGCGGGAAGCGAGAATCCGGCATCGCCGGTGCGGGAGGTGGCTGACAGCGTCATGTCCGGAAGCAAAGCAGCCACATCCAGAGAGACTGCGGCGGAATCTCAAATCCCACCGCAGTCTCTCCGGCTGTGGACAGCGGGATCAGAGGATTCCGGCCGCGGTCATCAGTTCGGTGACCTTCTTGCTGTCGAGCTTCGAGGGTTCGACCTTCGGCGCCTGAAGCTTAGCGATCGGCTCAAGCTTCGGATTGGACGCAGCGTCGTTGCCGATGGCGTATTCGAAGGAATCGCCGTCCCGCAGCACGGCCTGGCCATGCTTGCCGGCCATCCATCGCACGAAGGCCTCGGCCTCCTTCTTGTGCTTGCTGGTCGCCAGCACGCCCGCGCCCGAGGTGCTCAGGAAAGCGCCGGGATCCTGGTTGCGAAAATAATGCAGGCCGATATTGCCGCTGTTCTCGGCCGTCTTCGCCTGATCGCCGAAATAGTAATAGTGATAGATCACCGCGCCATCGACCTCGCCGGCATTGACGGCCTTCATGGCGGTGCTGTTGCCGCGATAGGCGGTCGAGTTCGCCTTCATCGCCTTGAGCCAGTCGGCGGTGACCTTCTCGCCCTTGAGTTCGAGCAGCGCGCCGACGATCGCCTGGAAATCCGCGCCCGAGGGCGATGCTGCCCAATGGCCCTTCCACCTGGCGTCGGCGAGATCGAGCATCGACTTCGGCAGGTCGGCGTCCTTCAGCTTGCGCTTGTCGTAGACGAAGACGGTGCTGCGGGCGGCGACGCCGATCCAGCGGCCGCTCTCGGGCCGGAAGTTGGCCGGCACCTCGGCGAGCGTCTCCTTGGACAGGGTCGCGAACAGGCCGGCCTTCTCGACCAGCACCATCGCGGGCGAATTCTCGGTCACGAACACATCGGCGGGCGAGGCCGCGCCTTCCTGCACGATCTGGTTGGCGAGTTCGGTGTCGCCGCCCTTGCGGATCGTCACCTTGATGCCGGTTTCCTTGGTGAAGCCGTCGGCCCAGGCGCGGGTCAGGCTCTCATGCTGGGCGTTGTAGACGACGATGCCATCGCCGGCTCCCTGAGCTTGGGCGAGACCGGAAACTCCGGTGAGCATGACGGCAAGCGCGGCGACGCGAAGCGGAAAAGACGAAAGCATTGTCATGGCAACCTCGATAAACGCTGGTCCATAAGGAGACGGACCAAGTATCGAGGCTTAGATTCCCGCTATCCGGGGCTGTCAATTTCTATGTTTTCTCTTTGGAATAAGGAAAAACTGGAGAACCCCGACGCGCGAATTCGTGATCGCGCTATCGGTTCCTCGCCAACATCTCGCGGCACGGCGATCGTGCGCTGCAGATCCGTGCGGCGGGCCGGAAATGGTGGGGGCGGCAGGACTCGAACCTGCAACCAGACCGTTATGAGCGGTCGGCTCTAACCATTGAGCTACACCCCCGACGTGCGGCTGGATATCACACTCGTTCTGCGGGTTCGACTGGGCTCGCAGAGATTTCCCAGTCAAGTCCAGACCCGGGCACGCAAGCGTTTCGGGCAGGCCGCAAAGCGATGGCCCCGGCGGCTGGCTGCGACCGGGGCCTTTTCGATCGTGAACCGGCTCCGTCTCAGGCTGCTTCGGCGATCTCGTGCTCGTCGCGATTCCCGGCGAGGTGGCTTTCGGCCACATGGCCCTCGCGGAACTGGAAGCGGCCGATATGCTCGGTCAGCGCGCGCGTCTGCTCGTCGGTTAGGGCCAGCGCCGCATTGGTCTCCTCGACCAGCGCCGCGTTCTGATGGGCCATGGTGCCGATCCCGTCGATCTCGTTGTTGATCGCCGAGACGTCGCTGGCCTGGCTCTTGGCGGTCTGCGAGATGCCGTTCATCAGTCCGGTCAGATCGTTCACCGAGGCGACGATCGCCTCGAACATCGCCGAGGTCTCCTCGACCAGGCTGACGCCGACCTTGACGTCGCCATGGGCGGCCTCGACCAGCTTCTTGACGTCGTTGGAGGCGTCGGCCGAGCGCTTGGCGAGGCTGCGGACTTCGGTGGCGACCACCGCGAAGCCGCGGCCGCTGTCGCCGGCCCGCGCCGCTTCCACCGCCGCATTGAGCGCCAGCAGATTGGTCTGGAAGGCGATTTCGTCGATCATTGCGATGACCTCGGAGATCTTGCTGGACGAGGCGCGGATGCGGTGCATCGCTTCCAGCGCGGAGGCCACGACCTTTTCGCCCTGCTGGGCGCGGGCCTCGGCGCCTTCGGCCATGCCGGTGGCCTGGGCAGCCTCGGCGGCAGTCTTCTTGACGGTCCCGGCGAAGGCGGTGAGCTGGTTTGTCGCCATCGAGACGGCGTTGCTCTCCTCGCTGGTGCGCTCGGCGAGATCGGTGACGCCGTCGAGAATTTCGCTGGTGGCGCTGCGAACCGCGGCGACAGTGTTCGACAGGCGCGCCAGCGTGCTTTCGAACTCCTCGGCCAGACTGTTGGTGCCCTGCTTCAGCTCGGCGAAGGCGCCCTGATAGAGGCCCTCGACGCGCGTCGAAAGATGGCCGGCCGAGAGCTCGCCGAGCACCTCGCAGGTCTCGGTGAGGCCGGTCTGCACGGTCTCGAGCAGCGAATTGACCGAACCGGCGAGCGCATTCAGCTCGCCATCGGCGAAATTGGCCTCGACGCGGCGGCTGAAATCGCCGGCGGCGGCAGCCGAGACGACGACGCCGAAGGCCTCGCCGAGTTCGGCCATCATCTGGCGGCGCTGCTCAAGGGCGCGCGCATCGTCGTCGACCTTGGCGGCCTCCGCGGCGCGCAGCGCCACCGCATTGTCGCGGAACAGCAGCACGCTCTTGGAGATGTCGGCGATCTCGTCATTGCCCTTGGTCTGGACGACCGTTTCGAGCTCGCCATTGGCGATGGCGCGCGTCGCGGTCCAGAGCCGGTTCAGGCGGCCCACGATCATCGGGCGGACGTAGAACAGCGACAGCGCGAGCGCCATCAGCAGCGAGCCGATGCCGACGCCACCCAGCCACATCTTGCTCTGCTCGATCAGTTCGCTGGTCGAATGGCTGGCGGCGACAGCCTCGCTGCGTGCGCCCTGGACGAGCTTGTCGACCTGTGTGCGCAATCCGACGGCGGCCTTGTCGACCTCCTTCAGGCCGGCCGTAATCGCTTCCTGGGTGGTGATGTCGCGCTGACGGATGCCGACGACGCCGTCGCTGCCCTCGCCGACATCGACGACGGCGTTGATCGAGCGGGAGCGGGCCTGGTTGGCGACGATCTTGTCGGCCGCTGCCATGTCCTTGCGGATTCGCAGCACGGTGGCGGAAAAGCGCTCGCGCGCCGTGCCGAGCCGGGACTTGTCCTCGATCTGGGCGATCTCGCGCAGCATGCCGATGAGTTCGTTGACCTGCGCCTCGAGCTTGCGGGCGATGTCGAAGGCCGGGAAATCACGCTCGTTCAGGCCTTTGAGAGCCGTATCGAGATCGGCTCCGCTCAGGCCTTTCACGCTCTCGATGCCCATCACGACGTTGAACTGCGCCTCGTCGGCTTCGGCGCCGACCGCCTTGACGAAGTCCTCGCGCGCCTTGCCGAGCTGTTCGAGCGAGGCCTGCATGGCCGCGACATTGCGCAGCCGGGCGCCGGTCAGGTCGTTGATGTCGTTGATCTGGCGCGACAATTCGTCGACGCCCTTCTGCACCGGTTTCATATCGACGCCACCGAGTCCGCCGATCCGGCGGATCAGGTCGAACTGGCGCGCCTCGATCTTGTCGAGCTCGCCCGTCAGCGCGGCGCGCTGCTGCACGGTCTCGACATTCATGAAGCGCGGCGCCAGCGCGGTCGACTGCGTCGCGGCCTGGGAGAGTTCGAGCGCAAGCTCCACGGTGGGCATCTTGCGCTCGACCATCGCGTTGACGGTCGCGTTGATGCGGTCATAGGAGAGCCACGCGACCAGCGAAGCCGCGATCGTCAGCACGGTCAGCAGGCCGAGCGCGGCATAGATGCGCGCGGCGATGCCGATCCGCAGCGGCGTGCGCTGGCGCGCGGGCTTGCTGGCCTTCGTCATAGGTCGCTTCTCCGAAATGCTACGCAACGCGTGGAGTGACGTCAGGCCGTCAAGGACGAGACCGACTTGAACTTGCCGTCGGCGCCGATCACCGTGAGGTAGACGTCGTCCGAGCCCTGATTGTCATTGGGGCCGAACGCCATCTTGAAGCCGCCGAGATCGAACGAGCCGTTGGTCAGCGCGGCCATGAAGGCGGCGCGCGTCGGCTCCTTACCGGCCTTTTCGAGGCCCGCGATCACGGTGCGGCCGACAAGATAGCCCTCGAGCGAGACGAAGCCCGGCTCCTTGTCCTTGGCGTCGCTTGCGGCAAGCGCCGCCTGGTAGGCCTTGACCACCGGGATCGAGGCGTCGCTCGGCAGCGGCACGACCTGCGTGACGTAGACGCCGGCTCCGGCGGCGCCGAGTTCGGCGGCGAGCGCGTTCGAGCCGACGAAAGAGATGTTCATGAAGACCGGCTCGAACTTCACCTGCTTGCACAGCTTGATGAATTCGGCGCAGGGCTTGTAGGGGCCGACCATCACGACGGCCTCAGGGCCGGCCTTCCGGATTTCGAGCAGGGCGGAACGGACCGCGACCGTGTTGCGCTCGAAGGTGCCCTCGGCGACGAGGCTCATCTTGCGCCCATCCATCGCTTTCTTGACGCCGGCGAGACCGGCCCGGCCGAAGGCGTCGTCCTGGTAGAAGATCGCGATCTTGCTGAAGCCCTTGTCCTTGACCAGGCGCTCGATCCAGACCTCGGTCTCCTGGAAGTAGGAGGCGCGCACGTTGACGACATGCGGCAGGTAGGGGTTGCGCAGGCCCTCGGCCCCGGTGAAGGCGCCGATAAAGGGCAGGCCCGCATCCTTGGCGATCGGATGGGCGGCCATCGCGGTCGGCGTGCCGACCGGACCGACGAGCGCGAAGACGTCCTTGGCGATCAGCGCCTTGGTCGCGTCGATCGATTTGTTGGGCTCGTAGCCGTCGTCCTGCGTCACCAGTTCGAGCTTGCGTCCGTTGACGCCGCCCTTGGCGTTGGCCTCGGCGAAAGCGGCCATCAGGCCGTCACGCATGCCCAGCCCCAGCGCGCTGGCGGGCCCCTCGAACACGGCCGCCTGGCCGAGCACGATCTTGTCGGCCATCACGCCGGTCTCGGCGAAGGCGCGGGCGGGAAGGAGCGACGCTGCGGCGCCGGTGGCAAGGCCAGTCAGAATATCGCGACGATGAAGCACGGTTTATTCCCCCGGAATCTTTTTTGATCGGTCTGTCGGCATAGGCCTCTTGACCGTGAAGATTGGAGGAATGGGCTTAAAGAACGCTTAAGCAGGCGGATTCTTCTGAATCACTCGCTCATGCGCCCCATTCAGCTTTCGTTAGCGCCTGCGACGAATGTGAGTCCGCGGTTGTCGCGGTCAGGCCTCGGGCGACGCGGGCACCGGGCGCGGCCGGCCCTCCTCGTCGATCGCAACGAAGGTGAAGGTCGCATCGGTGACCTTCTCGTGCAGCGTCGTGCGGAAGCGCCTTGCCCAGGCCTCGACATGGATCTTCATCGAGGTCCGGCCGATCTTCTCGACCTCGGTGTAGACGCTGAGCACATCGCCGACCTTGACCGGCCGGATGAAAGTCATCGCGTCGACGGCGATCGTCACCACCCTCCCCTGCGCCCGGTCGACGCCGGCGATGCCTCCAGCCGCGTCCATGCGCGACATCACCCAGCCGCCGAAGATGTCGCCATTGGCGTTGGTGTCGGCCGGCATGGCGTTGACGCGCACGGTCAGGTTGCCGCGCGGCTCTTCCTCGGGCGTCAGGCCGGGTTCGGTCATGGCGGCGTCGTCTCCAGTTCGCACGCGCTAGCAAACACGCCGCGTCATTCCGGGCAAGCGCGGCGCGGACCTGGAATCCATCGCCGAGCTCAGCGCCTTATGATGGATTCCCGATCGGCGCCGCTGTCGCGGCCTGTCCGGAATGACGGCCTTGGTGACCGATCACGCCCGCCCCAGCTCCTTGCGCACCAGCGCCGCGCCCTGCGCCAGCGCCGCGAGCTTGCCATAGGCGACTGGGAACGACATCGGCGCGAGCCCGCAATTGGTGCAGGGGAAAAGCTTCTCGGGCGCGACGAACTTCAGCACCTCGCGGATCGAGGCGGCAACCTCCTCTGGCGTCTCGATGGCGTCCGTCGCCACGTCGATCGCGCCCGCCAGCACATCCTTGCCGTCGAGCAGCCTGATCAGATCCAGCGGCACCTTCGAGTTCCGGCATTCCAGCGAGACCTGCCCGATCGAGCTCTTCGCGATCGCCGGGAAGGTCTGCTCGTAGTGGCGCCACTGCTCGCCGAGCGTCGCCTTCCAGTCGATATTGGCCTTGATGCCGTAGCCGTAGCAGATGTGCACCGCGGTGGTCGCGGTCAGCCCCTGCACCGCGCGCTCCAGACAGGCGATGCCCCAGTCGGAGACCGCCTCCATATAGACGTTGTAGGCCGGCTCATCGAACTGGATGACGTCGACGCCGATCGCCTGCAGCTCATGCGCCTCCTCGTTCAGCGCGGCCGCGAAGGCCATGGCGAGGTCTTCGCGCCGGCCGTAATGCTCGTCGGCGATGGTGTCGACGATCGTCATCGGACCGGGCAGCGTGAACTTGAGCTTGCGCTTCGTATGCGCCCGCGCGGCCTCCGCCTCCATGCGATGCACCGCGCCCTTGCGCCGGATCGGCCCGGTCACGGTCGGAACCTCCGCCTTGTAGCGGTCGTTGCGGATGCCCATGATCGTCTTCTTGGCGAAGTCGATGCCGTCCAGATTGGCCAGGAAGCCGTGCACGAAATGCACCCGCGCCTGCTCGCCGTCGCCGACGATGTCGAGGCCGGCATCCTCCTGCAGCTTGACCGAGAGGATGGTGGCGTCGCGCTTGCCGGCCTCCAGCGCCTCGCCCTGAAGCTTCCACGGCGCCCAGAGTTTTTCGGGCTCGGCGAGCCAGGTCGGCTTGGGCAGGCTGCCGGCGATCGTGGTCAGGAGCATGGGCGTATCCTCGGAAGACGTTTTGTCGTTGAGCCGACATCGGCCACGCGGCAGATTGCGTCAAGCGCGACGACAGCAAAGCTCTGCTGCCCCAAGGAACACGTCATGACCAATCCCCCCGCCATGATCTGCATCTCGCTGCGCTATGCCGACGGTCCGGCTATGTATGACTGGCTGATCGCCGCCTTTGGCTTCGAGAAGCTGGCAGCGCATTATTCCGACGACGGCAAGACCTTGCTGCATGGCGAACTGCGCATGGGCGACAGTGTCGTCATGCTCGGCTCGTCGGAGAACAACGAGTTCGGCAAGCTCGTCGCAAGACCAGTCGAACTCGGCGGCACCACAGCCTCGCCCTATATCGCGACCGACGACATCGACGCCCGCTGCGAACGGGCCCGCGCGGCTGGGGCCGAGATCTGCATGGAGCCGAGAGACCAGCCCTATGGCAGCCGCGACTTCATCTGCAAGGACCCGGAAGGCCATGTCTGGTGCTTCGGGACGTACCGGCCGGGAGAGAGTGCGTAATCGTACAGGCCTGGGTCAGCCTCTTCGCGTCATTCCGGACAAGCGGCGCAGCCGCGCCGATCTGGAATCCATCATAGGACACCGCCCTGCTTGATGATGGATTCCGGGTCTCCGCTTCGCTGCGCCCGGAATGACCGCGCGCTTGTCTGGGAGCAGCCTACCCTCAAGCCACCAACAGCCTTGGCCTTGCCCGCAGCATCAGCCAGCACACCACGGCGAGGTTGACCATGTTCCACGCCAGCCCGTTGAGGAACGCGACCCGGTAAGACGAAAACCAGTCGAAGATCGCGCCCGAGACATAGCCGCCGAAGGCCATGCCCAGCACCGTCGCCGACATCACGATGCCGATGCGCACGCCCGCCTCCTTGGCCGGCAGGTATTCGCGGATGATGACCGCGTACATCGGCACGATGCCGCCCTGGAACAGCCCGAAAATGCCGGTGACGATGAACAGCGAGGTCAACCCGTCGAACCAGAGATAGAGAAACAGCGCGATCCCCTGCATCAGCGCGCCCAGCGCCAGCGTCGCAACGCCGCCGATCCGGTCGGCCACGAAGCCCGAGCCGATGCGGCTGATGATGCCCAGCCCCAGCATCAGCGACAGCATTTCCGCGCCGCGCGCCACGCCGTAGCCGAGATCGCCGCAATAGGCGACGATATGAACCTGCGGCATCGCCATCGCGACGCAGCAGCAGAACCCGGCGACCGCGAGCAGCCATTGCAGCTGGCTGGCCGAGAGCCCGAGATCGCCACGCGCGCCCGCGCTCGCCGCATCGTCAGCCGCCATCTGCGCGGCCGACGGCCGGCGGCGAAAGAACAGCGACAGCGGCAGCATCACCACGAGCGCGGTCAGCCCGATGCCGATATGCGTCGCCCGCCAGCCATGATGCTGCAGCCCCCAGGTGATGACCTGCGGCCAGATCACCCCGGCGAGATAGCTGCCCGATGCGCCGAAGACGACGGCAAGCCCGCGATGTTTGCGGAACCAGTGCGAGAGATCCGCGATCAGCGGCGCAAAGCCCGCACCGCCGCCGATCCCGATCAGCAGCAGATGCACCAGCGCGAACTGCCAGAGCGTCTGCGCCATCGCGGCCAGCACATAGCCGGCGCCGAGCAGGATCGCCCCCATCACCACCGGCACGACGATGCCGTAGCGGTCGGCTATGCGACCCATGAAGATGTTGCCGAAGCCGAAGCCGAGCATGACGCAGGTATAGGGCAGCGCAGCGCCGGCCCTCAGCGTGCCGAACTCGGCCTGGACGGAGGGCAGCACGACCACGACCGACCAGGTGCCGACGCAGGCGATGGTGCCCAGCAGCAGCGACATCGCCAGCCGCAGCCAGGAATAGGATGAATCGGGCGCATAGCGCGCATCATCGGGCGCGACGCGCACATCGTGGGAAGCCATGTTTCCTCGCGCAGCCGGCTTCAGATGACGGCTTTTCTCCCGCGAGGATTAGGCGGAGCGGACCCCGCCGACAAGCGCGTGCGCGGCAGGGCCGGGCGGCGTTGGCGACGCAGCCCTGCCTCTCGCCGCAACCGGTCGGTCAATCATCTTCTTTCCAGAACGCTGCTATCCGATCAGGGCATTTTTTCAGAACTCTTGCCCGTGCTACACCGATCGGCGGAGACCTCCGAAATCGAACCGGGAACAGCAATGGATCAGCCTTTCCGCGCAATCCCTGCATCGAGCACGAACCGCGCTTGCACGGACACCCGGTCGCGATGAAGGTCTATTTCAACCAGACCTCGCCCTATGCCCGCAAGGTCAGGGTCGCGGTCCACGAGCTCGCACTCGAACCGCATTGCACACTGGTCGAGGTCGATCCCTGGGCCGAGCCCGAGGCGTTTCTCGCGGTCAACCCGCTCTCGAGGGTGCCCGCGCTGGTGCTTGACGATGGCCGCCTCGTCACCGAGAGCGACTGCATCGTCCAGTGCCTGGCCCGGCTGGCGCCGGCCAACGCGCTCCTGCCCACGGCCGCCCCGGCGCTCGATGACGCCATGATCCGGGCCGCGCTCGTGCAGGGACTGATCGACGCCAGCTTCATCTCGGTAATCGAGGGCCGGCGGCCGCAGGAGCAGCGCTGGGACGCCTGGGTCCAGCGCCAGACGAGAGCGGTCGAACGGACCACGCGCTTCATCGAGTCGAATTTCGCCCTGGCGTCCGGGCGCTTCGATATCGGCGATGTCAGCCTCGCCTGCGCGCTCGGCTATCTCGATTTCCGGCTACCCGCGCTGGTATGGCGACGGGGCAACCCCAAGCTCGCCGCATGGTTCGACGAGGCGGCGCAGCGCCCGTCGATGCGCGCGACACAGCCGTGAGGCGACAGGCATCCATGACCAGGAGAGACCGCAGACCATGACGAGCATCCGCGCCTGGCCTCTTCTAACCACCCTGCTGGCGCTCATGCCGTGTACGGCCCTGCAGGCCCAGACGCCCTACCCGTCGCGGCCGATCACGATCGTCGTGCCGTTCGCGGCGGGCGGGCCCAACGATGTGCTGGCGCGGCTGGTCGCCGACCATATGAAGGGCACGCTGGGCCAGCCCATCCTGATCGAGAACATCGCCGGCGCCGGCGGCACCACCGGCTCGGCCCGCGTCGCGCAGGCCGAGCCCGACGGCTACACGCTGGTCAGCGGCCATGTCGGCACCCACGCGGCAGCGCCCGCGCTCTATCCCAAACTGCGCTACGACCCCGTCGCCGATTTCACGCCGGTCGGCGTCGTGGCCGAGACCCCGATCGTGCTGACGACGCAGGCCAGGCTTCCGACACCGACCCTGCAGGACTTCATCGCGCTGGCGAAAGAGCGCGGCCCGGCGCTGACCTCCGGCCATGCCGGCGTCGGCTCGATTGGCCATATCAGCTGCCTGATGCTGGGCGCGGTCATCGGCATCAAGCCAGCCGAGGTCCCCTATCGCGGCTCGGCCCCGGCGCTGACCGACCTGATCGCTGGGCAATACGACTTCGGCTGCGCGCTGTTTGCCGACATCCTGCCCCATCTCCAGAGCGACCGCCTGCGCTTCCTCGTCGTTTCAGCCCCGCAGCGGGTAGCCCAACTGCCCCAGACCCCGACCGCCGCCGAGGCCGGCATCCCCGATTTCAAGGCGTCGAGCTGGTTTGCCTTCTTCCTGCCGAAAGGCGCGGCACCGGCGATCCGCGACAGACTGGCCGAGGCGTTGCTCAAGGCGCAGTCCGATCCGGTGCTGGCCCAAAAGCTGGAGAGCGTCGGCCTGCTCCTGCCGCATGCCGATGGGCGCGGCCCCGAGGCGCTGCGCCGGCGCGTGGCCGTGGAGACGCAGCGCTGGTCTGCGATCATCGGACAGGCGAAAATCAAGCTGGAGTGAAGCTGCGCCGGGCGCTCGACCGGCTGCTTGGCGCGAAGTTTGTCAGATCTTCGGGAGGCGATACGCGGCGAACCGCCCTCAGGCGCCCGTCACATGCGCATAGGCTGCCGCATCGAGCGGCCGGCCCAACAGGAAGCCTTGCGTCAGGTCGCAGCCTTCCTGGATCAGGAAGTCGAGCTGCTCGGGCGTCTCGACGCCCTCCGCCACCACCTCGATGCCGAGCGCATGGCCGAGCTGGATGACGGCGCGCGTGATCGCGACCGATTCCAGCGTCACGCCGAGCTTGGCGATGAAGCTGCGGTCGATCTTGAGCGTCGTCAGCGGAAAGCGGTGAAGGTAGGACAGCGAGGAATAGCCGGTGCCGAAATCGTCGAGCGCAATGCGCACGCCCAGCGCCCGCAGCTTGCCAAAGGTCGCCATGGCGCGGTCGGCGTCGGTCACCATCACGCCCTCGGTGATCTCGAGTTCGAGCCGCTCAGGGTCGAGCCCGCTCTCGGCGAGCGCCGCCTGGACGCGCGCCGGCAGATCACCCGACTGGAACTCCAGCGCCGAAACGTTGACCGAGATCCGCAGAGGCTGGGTCCAGCTCGCGGCCTCCTTGCAGGCGCTACGCAGCACATAGGCGTCGAGCGCGGCGATCAGCCCGCTTTCCTCGGCCGCCGGAATGAAGCTCGACGGCGCCACGACGCCACGGACCGGATCCGTCCAGCGCGCCAGGGCCTCGAAGCCGGCAATCGAGCCATCGGCCCGAAACAGCGGCTGGTAATGCGGCTGGATCTCGTTGGCCGCGATCGCCTGGCGCAGTTGCCGGCGGAAGTTCTGGCGTTCCTGTTCGCGCGCCTGCTCGGCGATGTCGAACATGCGCATCGCGCCCGGCCCCTCGGCCTTGGCGAGGTGGAGCGCGGCGTTGGCGGCGGCGACGAGACGAATCTCGTCGCCGCCGTCCTGCGGATAGCGCGCGCAGCCGGAACTGACACTGATTCTGAAGTCGCGCCCCTCGCAAAGAAATTCCTGGGCGAAGGCGGAGCGCACGCAGGCGGCGAGGCGAACAGCCTCGGTTTCCGACGCATCGCCGGAGGACACCAGCATGAACTCGTCGCCGCCGATCCGGGCGAGGAAAGCATCGCCGAGACCGTTTCGCAGCCGCCGCGCCGCCTCGACTAGCACGGCGTCGCCGACAGCGTGTCCATGCTCGTCGTTCAAGGTCTTGAAGGCGTCGAGGTCGAGCCGCATCACGACGAAACCCTCGCCGCTTTGCTTGGCCTGGGCGATGCGACGGAGCAGTTGCGTGCTCAGCGCCGGCCGGTTGTGCAGGCCCGTCAGCGCATCGTGGCGCAGCGATTCCGCCAGCCTGTCCTCGGCCTGACGGCGCGCGCTGATGTCGATCAGCATGTTGAAGCCGCCGACCAGTACTCCGTCATCGTCGAACAGCGGCGTCGGAAACGGGATGAACGGCACGCGCGTGCCGTCGGGGCGCTCCAGGATGGCCTCAACGCCGCGCACCGGCCGCTTCTCGCGCAGCGCCACGGCCATCGGGCAGTCCTGATGACCGAGCGGCGCGCCTTCCGTGGTGAAGAGGCGATGCGTCACGCACCAGCGATCCTCGCCGATGACGGGCTCGCGCCCGACGAGCTTGGCCGCATGGCGGTTGGCATAGGTCACGCGGCCCTGCGCATCGGTCATGTAGACGCAGGCCGGCAGCTGATCGAGGACGCCGGCAAACCAGCCATCGGCAGGCTTGCGGCCAGCATCGGACAGCGCCAGGCGCGCGACATCGACGCCGCCCTCGCTGAGCGTGGCGAAACCCGAGGCGATATGAACGTCAGCGGGGAATGAGCCGCTGGTGTTCACGTCGTGGCCGGCAACAGCCTTGAGCATGCGGCAATCCGATGAGCGATCTGAAGAACTGACGCCTCGATTGAAGCGCCAAAGATCACAACAAAGGCTTAAAAGGCGAGGTTTTACCGATAGTTCGGCGCCATCACCGATAGACGGCGATGACGACGCGGCATACAAAGTTCATCATCGCAAAATCTGACGACAATACTTGTCCAGAACAATATTCGTGCGGTGGGAACCATGCTTTCATCGCGAACTGACCGAGGGTCAGCGCGCTACCCAAGCAGGGGCGAGTTCACTTGAAAATCGTCTCGCCCTGCTGATCGACGAGTTGCTGGCCCTTGACCAATGCAAAATCGGCCGCTTCCTGCGCACCGGGGAAACGATCGGCCCGGACGAAGCGATGCGTCCTGAGTTCGCCGCCGATCTCCTTCTCGACCACGCCGCAAAGCTGGTACTGCCCGCCTTCCTGATACGGCGTGGCGTGGATGGTGAAGCCGTTGTGCTCGATCGTCTTGAGCGGGCCAGCCGGCGCGGCGGGCGCCTTGTCCTTGCCGCCGAACAGGGATTTGAAGAAGGACATTGCGGGTCTCCGGGACGATCAGTTCGATGGCCCGACTGGTAAGCTTCCCGGGCCGGCCTGCCAAGTCGGCATCGCCCACCAGAACGACCGCCTGCCACTCGAGAAGACTTCACCCAGCGAGATGTAGCGCGATCTGCCGCAGATGCGGACTTCGGCGATGCTCGAACAGGTAGATGCCCTGCCAGGTGCCGAGTGCAAGCCGGCCCGCCATCACCGGGATCGACAGCGACACCGGCGTCAACGCGGCCTTGATATGGGCCGGCATGTCGTCGGGGCCCTCAGCGCGGTGGCTGAGATAGGCCATCGCCGGATCGTCCGCGGACGGCACGAGACGCGCAAAGAAGGCGTCGAGATCGCGCCTCACGTCGGGATCGGCATTCTCCTGAACCAGCAGCGAACAGGAGGTGTGACGCAGGAAAAGCGTCAGGAGCCCGGTCTCGACGCCGGCGTCTCGCACGAAGCCGGCGACACGGTCGGTCACCTCGTAAAGACCCGGACCCCGCGTTTGGGTGGTGACGATGGACTGCTGGATCACGTGCCCGGACTTCAGCGCTCGGTCAGCGCAAGCTTCGCGCCAAGCGCCACGAAGGCTGCGGCAAAACTGCGCCGCAGCCACGCCATCACCGCCGGACGCCCGACGACCTTGTCGCGCATCGCGGCCGCAAACAGGCCGTAGAGCGCGAAGACCACGAAGGTCATCGCCATGAACACGCCGGATAGTTCCAGCATCCGCGCCAGCGGCGACGCCTCCTCAGTCGCGATGAACTGCGGCAGGAAGGCGACGAAGAAGATCGACAGCTTCGGGTTCAGCACGTTGATCGCGATGCCGTCGATCAGGACGCGCAGGCTGGAGCGCGGATCGGCCGTGGTCTCGACCGTGAGGGCGCCATGCTCGCGCAGGGTCTGCCAGGCCATCCAGAGCAGATAGGCGACGCCGGCATATTTCACGATCTCGAAGGCGAGCGCGCTGGCGTGCAACAGCGCAGCCAGCCCCATCATCGCGGCGACGAGATGCGGCACGATGCCCAGCGTACAGGCGAAGGCCGCGAGCACGCTGGCGCGCGGCCCGCGCGTGAGTCCGGCCGCAATGGTGTAGAGCGCGCCGGTGCCGGGCGAAGCGACGATGATCAGCGAGGTCAGGAGGAATTCGGGGGACATGGGGTGGCTCCTCGCGTCGTGTCAGGCTGCCTGCGAATCGGTGAGCACGCCCGCCTCGGCCATCTCGTCATGCAGCGTAATCGCATCGAGATCGAAACCGTTCGGCCAGGTTGGGACGCCCATCTGAACGAAAACGCGCGCGAAGGTCGCAGGATCGGTCAGGGGTTCGACCATCGGGCCGCCTTCCGCCAGCACGTCCGAAAAATCGCGAACGCCTTCCCTGCCATCGGAGAACCGCAGCCATAGCCGGGGGTGATCCAGAACCTTCAACTCGACCAGTTTGACGAGTGCGATCATTCCACATCGGCTCCGGGCACGGCCTCGAACGGCTCGCGCAGTCTCCCATGCTCCCAGTTCGACAGCAACTCGGCTTGCCGGCGCCCGACCCAGCCTCGCAGCAGGCGCAATGCCGCAGGCGGCATGGCGCCGGCAATAACGTCACCGGTTTCGATGGCGATCAGAACCTCATGTCCTTAGTAGAAGGCGTGGATGTGAGGTGGAGGATGGTCGCGCCAATACATTTGCACGACGAAGCCGAAGAAGATCGAGATCGTCGGCATGATCATCCCCGCAGAGAAAAGGCGGACCCTTCGGTCCGCCTCGCACGCCTCAATTATCCAGAAAGCTCCGCAGCTTTCGGCTCCGTGACGGATGCTTCAGCTTCCGCAGCGCCTTCGCCTCGATCTGCCGGATGCGCTCGCGGGTGACGCTGAACTGCTGGCCGACCTCTTCGAGCGTGTGGTCGGTGTTCATGCCGATGCCGAAGCGCATGCGCAGCACGCGTTCCTCGCGCGGGGTGAGCGAGGCGAGCACACGGGTGGTGGTCTCGCGCAGATTGCTCTGGATCGCCGCGTCGATCGGCAGGATCGCGTTCTTGTCCTCGATGAAGTCGCCGAGATGCGAATCCTCCTCGTCGCCGATCGGGGTTTCGAGCGAGATCGGCTCCTTGGCGATCTTGAGGACCTTGCGCACCTTCTCCAGCGGCATGGCGAGCTTTTCGGCAAGCTCCTCCGGCGTCGGCTCGCGGCCGATCTCGTGCAGCATCTGGCGCGAGGTCCGGACGATCTTGTTGATCGTCTCGATCATGTGCACGGGAATGCGGATGGTGCGGGCCTGGTCGGCGATCGAACGCGTGATCGCCTGCCTGATCCACCATGTCGCATAGGTCGAGAACTTGTAGCCGCGGCGATACTCGAACTTGTCGACCGCCTTCATCAGGCCGATATTGCCCTCCTGGATCAGGTCGAGGAACTGCAGGCCGCGATTGGTGTATTTCTTCGCGATCGAGATCACGAGGCGAAGGTTGGCCTCGATCATCTCCTTCTTGGCCTGACGCGCCTCGCGCTCGCCCTTCTGGACCATCAGCACGATCTTGCGGAATTCCTGGATCTCCAGACCCGTCTCGGAGGCCAGCGTATGGATCTCGTCGCGCAGGCTCTTGATCCGCTCCAGCTCGGAGCCGACGAAATCGCGCCAGCCGCGCGAACCCAGCTTGGAGACGCGCAGCACCCATTTGGGGTCGAGTTCGCCGCCGACATGCTGCTTGAGGAAGTCCTCGCGGCCGACGCCATAGCTCTCGGCCAGGCGCAGCAGGCGTGTCTCATGGCCGATCAGGCGCTTGTTGATGTCGTAGAGCTGCTCGACCAGCGCCTCGATGCGGTTGTTGTTCAGCGAGAGCGACTTCACCGCAGTGATGATGTCGTCCTTGAGCTTCTTGTATTTGCGGTCCTGCGCCGGCGAGAGCTTGGTGTTCTCCAGCCGGTTGGCGATGTCCTGGTCCTGCAGGCGGCGCAGCTTTGTGTAGTTCGAGGCGATCGAGTCGAAGGTCTCCAGCACGCGAGGCTTGAGTTCGGCCTCCATCGCCGCCAGCGAGACGTTGTTCTCGATGTCGTCGTCGTCCATGTCGGACGGCAACTCGCCCTCGGGCACCTCGCCTTCGGGCGCAGCCGCTGCTTCGCCGGGAACGCCGGCTTCGCCGCCCTCGCCGGGAAGCTGCGCCGGGTTCTTGCCGTCGGGGCCGGCATAGGTCGCCTCGAGATCGATGATGTCACGCAGCAGGACTTTTGCTTCGTTGAGCTCATCGCGCCAGATGATGATCGCCTGGAAGGTCAACGGGCTCTCACAGAGGCCTGCGATCATCGCCTCGCGGCCGGCCTCGATGCGCTTGGCGATCGCGATCTCGCCCTCGCGGGACAAAAGCTCGACCGAGCCCATCTCGCGCAGATACATCCGCACCGGATCGTCGGTGCGCTCGGTCGGCTCCAGATTGCGCTTGACCTCGACGGGTAGCGCCGAGCGCTGCGTCTCGGCGAGCTCGCCGCCCTCGCCCTCTTCCTCGTCTCCACCAGCCGTGCCGGTGCGCGCAGCGGCGCGCTCCTCGCCGGAGGCCTCGGGATCTTCATTGTCGACAACGTTGATGCCCTGCTCGCTGAGCTGGCCGAGCACGTCCTCGATCTGCTCCGAGGAGAATTCCTCCGAAGGCAGCACTTCGTTCAGTTCATCATAGGTGACATAGCCGCGCTTCTTGGCGAGCTTGATCATCCGCCTTACGGCCTGATCGGTCAGATCGAGCAACGGTCCATCGGACGTCGGAGGGGCTTCCGGCGCGACCTGGTCGGTCTTTTCCCGTTCGCTCACTTTGGTCGCCATCAATCAGCGCTCCGCACTCAGTCAGCGCGCCGCAGGCAAGCCTCTCGGAGGAAGCCACATGCAGACGCATAAAAGGGCGACGCGGCCGCTGGTCCGGCGCGCTCACCCCACCCAAATCACCGTCTCCAGATGGACCCGATCATCATTGACGAATCGTAAACCATCAGGGGCGTCCGGCGCATCGATCGACGATAGAGCGGGCCTGGCCTGTCAATCGCCGGACATAGCCTCGGTCCCCTCGATCGTTTCGAGGCGGGCCTTGACGTCCTTGATCCAGGCGAAATTGGCTTCGGTCGCTTCGTCAGCCAGTGCGCGCTCGGCTGCCTTCAACTCGCTATGTAGCGTCCGCGCGCGATGATGCAAGACAATAGCCTGACGAATTGAGTCGAAAACCGATTCAGGATCAGCCGCTTGCGCCAGTTTCAAGCGCTCGGCCGGGCCCGTCACGGTCATCAGCAGCTCGCGCGCCTCCTGCATGCGCGGCTGGACCATGCGCCCGCGCAGGGCGGCTTCGTCGAGACTGTCGTCCATCGCCGCGTCCAGCAACGCCTGCCGAAAGCGCTCCGCAGCAGGCCCGTCTAGCGCAAGCTCGGCGATTTCGTCGGCGCAGCGCAGGATCAGGCCGGGATGGCTCGCCAGCGCCAGCAGGATGAAGGCCTCGCGCGCATCCTCGCCGCGTCCGCGCGACATCAGCCTTGTACGCGTGAGCTGGCTGGACGCCTTCAGCAGGCCGTTCGCCCAAGGCGGGGGGGCCTGCCAGCCATTGCGGCCATTGCCGCGACCGCCGGCCGGGGCGCGACCACGCTGGAAGCCGCCGTCACGGCCGCGCTGTGCCCGCTCCAGCGTGGCGCTTGCGAAAAGCTGCGCCAGCCGCTCGTCCATCTCGCGGCGATAATGCCGGCGCGTCGCCTCGTCCCTGATTTGCCCGAGCGGTTCCCTCAGCCGGCGCTCGAAGGCGGCGCGGCGCTCGGGCGTGTCGAGCGGGCCAGCCTCGACCTCGCGCGTCCAGAGCATATCGACGAGCGGGCGCGCGGCGGCCAGCACCTCGGCGACCGCGGCCTTGCCGCCTGAACGCGCGAGGTCGTCGGGATCCTGCCCGTCCGGCAGCGTCGCGAAGGAGAGCGACTTGCCCGGCTCCAGCATCGGCAGCGCAAGATCGATGGCGCGGCTGGCGGCCTTGCGCCCGGCCTTGTCGCCATCGAGGCAGATCAGCGGCTCGTCGGCCATGCGCCAGAGCAATCCAAGTTGGTCCTCGGTCAGGGCGGTGCCGAGCGGCGCGACCGTCTGCGGAAAGCCGGCAAGGCTCATCGCGATGACGTCCACATAACCCTCGACCACGATGACCTGCCCGGTGTCGTGGGCGCCCTTGCGCGCATTATGGTGGTTGAACAGCAGCGAGCCCTTGTGGAAAAGCGGCGTCTCCGGCGAGTTCAGATATTTGGCCGAGACCTCCGAACTCATCGCCCGGCCGCCAAAAGCGACCACCCGTCCGCGCGCATCGTGAATCGGAAACATGATGCGATCGCGAAAACGGTCATAGGGCACGGCGATCTCGTCGCCATGCACCAAGAGGCCCGTCTCCATCATCAGCGCGGCGTCGACGCCCTTGCCCGCGAGATGGTCGCGCAGCGCGAACCTGTCGGGCGGACCATAGCCGATGCGGAAGGCTTTGCGCGCTTCGCCTTCCAGCCCGCGCCCAGAGAGATAGCGCCGCGCCGCAGCCCCACGCTCCCCCACCAGCTCGGCCTCGAAGAAGCGCGCCGCGAGCTCGACGACCTCGTGCAGACCCTTGCGCCGCTCTTCCTGCGCCTGCGCCTCGACAGTGATTTTCGGCAGCGTGACGCCAGCCTCGGATGCGAGCTTCTCGACGGCTTCCGGGAAGGACAGTCCCTCCGTCTCCATCACGAATTTGAAGATGTCGCCGTTCTTGCCCGAGGAGAAATCGAAGAACGAGCCCTTCTGGTCGTTGACGAAGAAGGACGGCGTCTTCTCGGCGTTGAACGGCGACAGCCCCTTCCACTCACGGCCCGATTTGGCCAGCCGCACGCGCTTGCCCACGACCGCCGAAACCGGCAGTCGCGCCTTGATCTCTTCCAAAATGGAGGGCGGGAACTTCATCGCATCTTATGTGGGCGCGCGCGGGCGCAAAGCCAATCGCAGATCGCGTGACGGGCCGGTTTATTGGCGCAATCCACAGCGCCATGATAAAGAAAGCTGCGGAAAAGGAAGACAGCGATGGCCCTCAACATCAAGGATCCGGAGACGGAGAAGGCGGTGCGCACGCTGGCGAAGCGACGCGGGCTGACGCTGACCGAGGCCGTGCGCCAAGCTGTGAAGACAGAGCTCGATAAGGACGGTCTGTCCGAGGACGAGAAGGCACGCAGAATTGCCGAAGGGCGGCAGTGGTTGGCGGATTTCTACAGGCGATATGACATCAAGCCGAGCCAGCCCTCCATGACCAAGGACGAGATGGACGATATCATCGGCTACGACGAGAACGGCATGTGGTGATGATCGTCGTCGACGCATCGGCAGTCGTCGCGATCCTGATCGGCGAAGTGGACGCCGATGATCTTCTTGGCCGCCTCGCCATTGCTTCGGAACGCTGCATGTCGGCGGCCAATCTGCTTGAAACTCGCGTGGTGCTCGAAGTCGGTAAAGGCGTCGAAACGTCACGCCTCGCTGATTTTCTCGCTCGCTGGGACGTCGAGATCGTGCCGCTTGATGTCCCGCTGATCGATGGCGCGGTGACCGCCTATCGCCGCTTCGGCAAGGGCCGCCACGCCGCCCGCCTCAACATGGGCGATTGCGCGGCCTATGCACTGGCGAAGGCGCGCGGCTGGCCCTTGCTCTACAGGGGCGACGACTTCACGCAGACCGATATCGAGCGGGCCTGAGCCCGCCTGACACAGCAGGACTCACCCCGCCAGCGCCGCCTTCACCAGCCCGCTAGCCCTGCCGAAATCCATCTGGCCGGCATAGTTGGCCCGCAAGATCGCGATGACCTTGCCCATGTCCTTGACCGAGGCCGCGCCGCTCTCTGTGACGGCCGCAGCGATGGCGGCCTTCACTTCGTCATCCGACATCTGCTTGGGCATGTAGCCGCTGATCACCTCGACCTCCGCCTTCTCGATCGCAGCAAGCTCGGGGCGGCCATTGGCATCGTAGATCGCAATCGATTCCTGGCGCTGCTTCACCATCTTCTGCAGCAGCGCGAGAATCTCGTCGGGCGTCGTCTCGGGCTTGCCGAGGCCGCGCGCCTCGATGTCCTTGTCCTTGAGCGCAGCCGTGATCAGGCGGATGGTCGAGACCTTGCCCTTCTCGCCGGCCTTCATCGCCTCCTTGAGATCGGCCGTGAAGCGCTCGCGCAGGCTGGTCATGTGGGTATTCCCTTTTTGTGCCACGAGCTTGCGCCCGCGTCGATTGACGGCATGGAAGCGCCCCTTTAAGGCTCGCGCTCCAGACGAGGGCTCGGCTTCAGGCCGCCGCCCGCACCTTTTTCGCCGCGTCGCCTGCGGCCTGGACCGAGACATAGACATGACCGCTCCCGAAGGAAACCCCGCGACAGGCGGCTGGACCGAACCGCGCGCGACCGCGCTCCTCGTGCTCGCCGACGGCACCGTGCTGGAGGGCTTCGGCCTCGGCGCGACCGGCGAGGCGCCGGGCGAGGTCTGCTTCAACACGGCGATGACGGGCTATCAGGAGATCCTGACCGACCCGTCCTATGCCGGGCAGATCATCACATTCACCTTCCCCCATATCGGCAATACCGGCGTCAACGAGGAGGACACCGAGACGGTCAACGCCGCGGCCTCTTCGGGAGTGCGCGGCGTCGTGCTTCATGCCGCGATCACGCAGCCCTCGAACTGGCGCGCGAACCGGCATTTCGACGCCTGGCTCAAGGCCCGCAACATCGTCGGCATCTGCGGCGTCGACACTCGCGCCTTGACCGCGCTGATCCGCGACAACGGCATGCCCAACGCCATCCTCGCCCACAGCCCCGACGGCGTCTTCGACATTCCCCGCCTGCAGGCGCTCGCCACGGGCCTGCCCGACATGGCCGGGCTCGACCTCGTGCCGCTGGTCACCTCGGCGCAGCGCTACGACTGGAACGAGACACCCTGGCAATGGCCCGCCGGCTATGGCAAGCGCGACGGCGCGGCCCACAAGGTCGTCGCGATCGACTACGGCGTGAAGCGCAACATCCTGCGCCTGCTCTCGAAGGCCGGCTGCGACGTCACGGTCGTGCCCTCGACCGCAAGCGCGGACGAGATCATCGCGCTGAAGCCCGACGGCATCTTCCTCTCCAACGGCCCCGGCGACCCGGCCGCGACCGGCGAATATGCCGTGCCGGTGATCAGGGCGCTGCTCGACCGCAAGATCCCGACCTTCGGCATCTGCCTCGGCCACCAGATGATGGCGCTTGCCGTCGGCGGCCAGACCATGAAGATGAAGCAGGGCCACCACGGCGCCAACCACCCGGTCCAGGACAAGACCACCGGCAAGGTCGAGATCGTCTCGATGAACCACGGCTTCGCCGTCGATCCGGCGAGCCTGCCGGCTCATGCGGTCGAAACCCATGTCTCTCTCTTCGATGGCTCCAACAGCGGTTTTGCGCTGACCGATCGCCCGGCCTTCAGCGTCCAGCACCACCCGGAAGCCTCGCCCGGCCCACAGGACAGCCACTACCTCTTCACCCGCTTCGTCGCGATGATGGAGAGCGAGAAGGCAGGCCGATGAACCTGACTGTATGTGGGCTAGAGCGTCGGACTGAAAACTGGAATCGTGGGATTCCCTTGAGGGCTGCTTTGTGATTCACCGTTTCTGGAGGTGGATCATGGGTCGCAGCTATTCGGATGATTTGCGTGCGCGCGTCGTGGGTTTTGTCGAAGCAGGGCATTCGCGTCGGGCTGCGGCCCGGCATTTCGGGGTGAGCGAGAGCTTTGCGGTCAAGCTGCTGCAAAGGGTCTTGCG
>NZ_JBFUCS010000010.1:0-190193 GCF_056405115.1 Allobosea sp. P2_A10
TCGAAGTCCCGCGCGACTATGCTGCCGGCGAGTGGCTGGGGTCCACATCGCTCGCTCCAAGATGGCCTGAACAACCCCTTGGAATCACGAGCGCCCCAGCCGCTCAACCCTTTCGGGACGGGCTCTAAACCCGATCGGCTTCCAAACGGCACGTTGACCGCGTGAACGTTTCAAGTTCCGATAGAGCCAGGTCGAGAGTGGCGAACGGCCCGTGCTTCATCGCCTTCATATCTGCAGCCACCCGCTCCCCTGGCACAATGCGAAATTCGCCTGCCGCTTGCTCTTCAACCTTACCCACATCGCGCCCGAGCAGGTCGATGAGCGACCAAGACGTGGAGCTTGTCGGTTTAACAGTGATGTCCAATGGGTCGGCTCCTAGCGTAATATCTCAGGGATACCACACCGAGAGGCGACGACCGCGCTGGCTGTTTGTCGTCCCCGGTGATCTTTTTTCCGAAGCACCACCCAAGCGTGACATGACACACCCGTTCTAAGGAACGGGGTGTCACTGTCACGGTGTCACGGTTGGTTTTGTGCTCATTGTGACAGCGTGACTGTCACGCATGTCACGGTGTCACGCCGTATGTCACGCCTAGACCGGACAAACCCATTGCCCGGTTTCACGTATCAAACCGGCAGTCAGAAGCGCTTTCTTATAGCGATGGAACCGCTGGCGCCTGGCGGCGCTGTCTAAGTCGCCGTAGTCGGCATAGCAGCGCTCTCGCCAGTCATTTTCGTCAACCACCATGGCACCGTCCGAAAAGGCAAGATCGGGCGGCATCTGGCCTTCGGCTTCAACCGCGTTACGCAGGTGACCGAGAGCGATGTCACGGCCGCTTGGCTTTGCGGGCGGGACGTCTTGGACCACGCCCGACAGGTTGCCCAAGGTGCGCGGCACGATGACGGGCGCGGTCGTGGGCTCGCCGTCCTCGTCGACGCCGACCGTGACCGATTCCATGTCAAAAGCGCAGACAGGTCCGTCGTCGCCGTCGTTGGTGCCGTCGCAAATCAGCGTGTAGGAGCCGCCGGCCTTTTTAACGAGGAAGCTCGTGTCGACGGCGCCGTCTAGGTCAATGGCGCCCTTGCCGCGCTCGCCAGTCCAGCCGGTATGATGGACGACGGTTAGGTGCGCTCCGGTGCCTTCGCGGATCAGGTCGCAGTGGCCAACGTAGCGACCCATGTCCTTCGACGTGTTTTGGTCCCCTGGTCCGAACGTTCGGGTGAGTGTGTCGACAATGATCCATACGCAGTCTTGGCCGCAGGCGGCCGCCGCCTCTTTGACTGCCGCAACAATCGCGCGCGCGTCCGTGTTTGCGCTGGTCAGATCGATGCGACCGCCGAGCACGAGCAGGGGAATCCGCTCGACGCCATACCGCTTACGAAACGCCAACAGACGTCGCTCGGTCAGGGTCTTGCGCTCTGCCGCAACGAATACAACGAGGCCCTGACGGACCTTGCGGCCCATCCAAGGCATACCCGCTGCGACGTGGCAGGCGGCATCCGTCGTGATCGCCGACTTCCCAGAGCCAGGCAGGCCCGAAATCGTCGATAGCTCGCCTTCGCCAAAAACGCCCTTGATGAAAGAGCGCTTCACGATCGTCGGGCTGATGTCGTCGAACCACGTGAGCGAGAAGCGGCCGGGTTTCGGACCGGGGTTCGAGCCGGGTGGGGCGCTGTTGTCGTTTGCCGCTTCTGGCCCGGCATCGGTCTGCGCGGAAGCCCGTGCGTCGGCGCGCTTACTACCGGCTCTCATTTGAATAGCTCGCCTTTCGCAGGCGGCGGCATGGAACCGTTCAAACTCGTTGAACTCATAGATCGCCAGGCCGACTTCGCGGCGCAGGAACCACTCAACGTCTGCAGGTGTGTCTGGGCCGGGCTCATCGACGTCCCATTGCGCCGGCGCTATGGGGCCATGAAAGCCGGCGAGGTCATTGTCGGTGTAATCGCCGTGGGGCGGCCAGTCGGCTTGTTCCGACCGACGAAATGTCGAGAGAGCCGGGCCGATGAAGCCAGGATCAACCCATTCTGGGTTGGGGATCGGGCCGATGTATTCAGGGTGAACATGGATGGGATAAGGCTCGACCGAGTCGAGGGCAGTGGGATTAGGCTGCAGAACGGTCAAGGGCGTGATGCCTCTCATAGGCCGCAATCGCGGCGCGGTTGATTTCATTGAAAAGCGCTGGCGCGAAATGCATGGCGGCGCTGCCAAAGGCGGCCGGGGCAGTTACGCGATAGCCGTCTGGTCGTTTCCGAAGCCGCAGGCCGCACAGCTTAACGTCGGGCGACAGTCGCACCGCAAAGCGCGCAACCGCACCCGGTGGCCCGCTGCCGGATGACAGCGGGACCATGTCTTCAATCTGCATGACGGTTTCCTTCGCCCATGCGGGCGCAATCCGGCGCCGGGATTGGCGTCGGTTGGGTGGATAGGGCAGTGGGCAGGCAGCCTGGCGCGGCGGTGCGACAATGGTTTTCGACCGGAAGGTGGCCGCGCCGGGAAGCTTGGGCTAGGCGGCTAGGCGTGTTGCGGGGAAGGCTTGTTGCCTGAACATGCCGCGCTTCAGACCAGCACGCCGGCAAGCCTGATGCACCTGTCGTGGTTCGATCATTGACCAAACCTGTTCCGTGCCAGAGGAGCCTGGCACGTTGTCGCATGCGGTGTACCAAAGTTCTTGGCCGACCGTGTCGATCGCGTCCCAGAAGTCGTCACGCATAACCAGGCGCTGTGCGGCGTACCAAACAAGACGCCGGAAGGCGAAACCGCAACGCCCTCGTTGACTGATACCTTTGCCGATGCCGTCGATCGTGCGGTGATCGCCTTCGGTGCCGCCGAGCATCCTCAGTGGAAGCCCGGCTTCCCGGCGGAAGCGTATCTCGCCCGCTGGTCCGGCCGCCGTTCCCACGCCAATTCTGAAATAGAGCGGACAATAGTCCCGGCCAAGAGCGCTCTGTTGGCCGGGCGGGCCGTGTCGAACTTCGCCAGTATAGCCAACGGATAGGCGTCCCTCAGCGTCACTGCGATAGTCAGCGCACACACCGACCGAAGAAATCGGCTCGCCGAAGGCATAGCCGACTACGGCATGGGCAGCCTCATGGTAGCAGGTGGCCTCAAGTTCAAATGCATGATCGAACGGGCCGGCCGGCGGCCGGGGCTCGTTAGCGAACATTCCGTCAAAATAGGAGAGCAATTCCATCACGCGGCCCTCGCCGGCCGGGCGGCGATGCGGGCAGCAATCCAATCGCTGACCTCAGCGCGCACGAAGGCGATGCGGCGTTCGCCAAGTGCGACAGGCTGCGGAAATTTACCGTCAGCCCGAAGAACGTTGACCATCGAGCGCGACATGCTCGTCAGCTTGGCGGTTTCGTTGAGCGATATAAGGACAGGGTTATCGTTCGAAGCCCGAAGAATTCGGGACGCGTCAATGCTCATGGCTATCTCCAGCCAAGGGGCGAAAACCGTTCGCGCCAGTCGGTTCCGAGGCCTCTACAACGGACGCGGCTTCCCGCGGTGGTGTCATTAAAGTTGCGGATGGCCCCCCTTGTCTATGATTATTCCAAGCGATTGAAATTACGGCCTATTCTGCACCGGCCAAATATCTTTCCCAATCCGACATGAGAATCCGTCTCTTTTCGAGCGCATCGCCGCGCCGATAGGCGCGCTCGACATCGTTGCCGACGGCGTGCGCCAAAGCGGCCTCGGCGACCTCCCTCGGGTGAGTTGTGCAGTCGCCGGCCCAGTCCCGAAACATCGACCTAATTCCATGCAATGTCGCGCGCTTGTCTGGCGAGGCAAGGCGAAGCGCCTTGGTCATCGCCGTGTCTGAGACGGGTCGTCCCTCAACACCACCGCCGAACAGAAAAGCGCTCGTTGCGCGCTGGCGCATGGACTCTACGATTTCGACAGCCCGACCGCTTAAGGGCACGACATGTTCTTTGCCCGCCTTCATACGGTCAGCCGGGCAGGTCCAAGTTTTGGCGACCAGGTCGAACTCGCCAAACGTTGCCTGCCGCGCCTCGCCTGTCCTGGCGACCGTGAGGGCAATGAATTCGACCGCGCGCGCGGCGACACCCGAGGAACCGCGGAGACCGACCAGCAGGGCAGGGGCATGGCTATAGGCTAGTGCGGCGTGGTGGCCACGCTGGAGCTTGCGACGGGCCGGCATCACCTTATCCAGCAACCCCAGCCATCGGGCTGGATTGCCAGCGGTGCGCCACTCGTGAGCGATTCCGTAGTCGATGACCGCCTGAATTCGCGAGCGCAATCTGTCAGCCGTCTCGGGCCGATCTTGCCAATGCGGCAGTAGGCAATCCTTGACGTCCCCCATCACGATATCGGCGATCGGCATTTGGTGGAGAGGCTTCGCGTACTCGCGCAAGGTCATTTTCCACTGCGCGGCGTGCTTTGGATTAGTCCACTCAGCCTCTTTGGTAGCAAGCAACGCCTCCATGCAGTCGTGGAAGGTTTTTGGCTTGTTTGGCTTTAGATCGCCTCGGGGGTCTTCTCCTCGGGCGAGGCGCTGTCGGATGGTTTCGGCTTTCTCGCGCGCCAGCGCTAAGGATACAGGCGCCGTTCCTTGCCCATATCCGCCGAGCCCAATCTCGCTGCGGTCGGCACCGCGGCGGTGAATGAAAATCCAGTTTTTTGATCCGCTCTTCTGGACACGGAGCCAGAGACCATCACCGTCGCCTAGCAATCCGGGCGCGGCATGCGCCCGGATGCGGGCCTCGGACAGCTTATGTTTTGCCACAAAATCACTCCGCCAAACCGAATGCTAGGTGACGGTTATCATAACGGCTATAGTGCGCGATAGCGATTTAGACGACTTTTCAGTAGCTTATTGTCAGAAATGTCAGAGAAAACGGCGGAGCGGCGGTCACCCCTTCCGCCATCAATATTTTATAAAACCCTGAAATATATAAGAAAAGCACTGGCATTCGCCGCGCCCCTATTCCCGATCCAACAACTTGACGCGCTCTCTCGATAATCGGGCGCTTGATTCCGATAGAGCCGGGGCTAGCCCCGAACTCCCGAACTTCAGCTTGATGCGGTCAGTCTACAAAAAGGCCGATGAGCGCGTTCGGCCAATTCTGATCACAGAAACGGCGACGTCGCAGCCGGCGTCTCCTGCAGCGTGTGAGCCATAAACTCGAGGGCGCTGCGCAGGCGATCACGGCTGATGGGCCCCCCGAGACAGACGCGCACGGCCTCGCGCGGCGCTCCGGTCACTGTAAATGCGTCACTCGCCACGATCCCGATCCCGGTCGCCCGCATCTGGCCGATGAAGGCCGACCGCGTCCAGGCCGGCGGCAAATCCACCCAAAGATTGAAGGCGAGCGGATCGGAGCGGAAGCTGCCCTTCGGCAGGATGCCGGCGGCCAGTTGCTGGCGCGTGGACGCTTCGGTCCGGATGAACCTGAGAATCGCGTCGGCCGTGCCATCCTCGATCCAGCGTGTCGCCAAGGCGACGGTCAGCGGCGACGCCATCACGGTCGCGGCCCGCATCGCGGCGGCGAACGGCCAGGCCAGGCGAGGCTCGGGGGCGACCACATAGGCGGCGCGGATACCGGCGCCGATACATTTGGCCAGGCCCGCGATATGCCAGGTCAGGTCCGGCGCGATTGCCGCGAAAGGGGCCGGGCCGTGGGCGGGGATGAAGCCATAGGCATCGTCCTCCACGATCGGCAGGCGGTATCGGCGCGCGATCGCGGCGAGCACTTCGCGCCGGGCCTCGGGAATCGTCAAGGTGGTCGGGTTATGCAGCGTCGGGTTGAGATACAGAGCCTTGGGCGAAAGACGTCCGCAGGCGTGGTCCAGCGCATCGGGCGTGACGCCGTCCTCGTCAACCTCCAGGCCGATGAGGGTGAGACCCAGTTGAGCGGCGATCGATCGGCAGCCGGGATATGTCACCGCCTCGCACAGGATCGTTTCGCCCGGCCTGGCGAGCAGCCCGAGAATGCCGAGCAGCGCCGGGTGGGCGCCGGGTGTGACCAACAGTCGGTCGTGACTGGGAACAAGCGCCCGTCGCCCGAGCCAGTTCGAGGCTGCGTCCTTGTCGGCGGGAGCGCCTCCGAAGCCCTGATAGCGCAGCAGCGAGACCAGATCTCGCCCGACTTCGCTCAGTCCTGCGCTCATCCGCCCCAGCAACTCCGGGGCGTCAGGTTCCGGCGGAAGGTTCATCGACAGATCGACGGGCGCGAAGCCATGGCTGCGTCCAGGCGAGGGCCGAGGCTTGGGAAGGCTGATGAAGCTGCCCCGGCCGACGCGAGATTCGATCAGCCCGCGCTTTTGCGCCTCGACATAGCCGCGCGCGACGGTCGTGAAATCCATTCCCAGCCGCTCGGCCAGCTTGCGCTGCGGCGGCAACCTGTCGCCGACAGCCAGGCGTCCTTCCCTGACGTCCTCAGCGATCGCATCGGCAATGGCGAGGTAACGCGGCATGTCGCTGCGGGAGAGATCGGGAGTCCAGGCCAGCATCAATCCATCCCGAAAGCGTCGAACGGGTCCAATCAATATTGACTGTACATTGTAGCATACGGATCTGTCACGCGTTTTGCATGGCAAGACTGAAAGCGATCCGTCGCGCCGAAGCCTTGCTTTCACTACCCGATATGCCGCATTTTGTTGCGATAGATCATAAATCCGGCAAAGATTTAAAGCGTCTCCCTTCTGATTGATCGTAATATTGACTGCATTCAATCTGGCTCTTCACGCATATCGGATACATACAATCTGGCACGCTCATTGCAGTACTCCTGACGCAACCCGCAGCCATCAGCGGGCCACTCTAAAGCGAGGTGCGCCATGCCAGCCGTCACGAAGGAAGCCAACAAGAAGGGCGATTTCCTGGTCGACTACGAGGAGAAGGTGTTCGAGGACGTCAAAGCCGCGCCGGGAGAGAAGGCGCTGATCACCTTCCACACCGTCGCGTTCGAAGGATCGATCGGCCTGGTCAACTTGCTGCAGGCGCTGCGGCTCCAGCGCAAGGGCTTCGAGACGTCGATTCTGCTCTACGGTCCCGGCGTGACGCTCGGCATCCTGCGCGGCTTCCCCAAGCTCGGAGACGAACCCTTTCCGGGCGCGCAGAACTTCGGCAACCAGATCGAGAAATTCATGTCGGAAGGCGGCAAGGTCTATTGCTGCCGCTTCGCGCTGCAGATGCTCTACGGGCATGGCGAGGGCTCGCTGATCCCCGGCATCAAGCCGATCAGCCCGCTCGATGTTCTCGACTGCGTGCTGCTGCACCGGCGCGACAACGCCTTCATCCTCAACACCTGGACGCTCTGACGCCTGAAGGGGAGCCGGAGATGACGCCATTAAATCCATTCCGCGTCGCTGCGGTACAGATCGCGCCCGACCTCGGTTCGTGGTCTGGCACGCTGGAGCGCGTCCTCAACGCCATCTCCGATGCGGCCGCCAAGGGCGCGAAGCTCGTCGTCTTTCCCGAGACCTTCGTGCCCTGGTATCCGTATTTCTCCTTCGTGCACCCGCCGGTGATGACCGGCGGGGAGCATGTGCGACTCTATGAGAATGCCGTTGTCGTCCCCGGTCCGGTGACGGACGCCGTCGCGTCGGCGGCGCGCCGGCTCGGCATCGTCGTCGTGCTCGGCGTCAACGAGCGCGACCACGGCTCGCTTTACAATGCGCAACTGATCTTCGATGCGACCGGCGAATTGCTGCTGAAGCGCCGCAAGATCACGCCGACCTTCCATGAGCGGATGATCTGGGGCCAGGGCGACGGCGCCGGGCTCAAGGTCGTCGACACCGCCGTCGGGCGGGTCGGCGCGCTCGCCTGCTGGGAGCACTACAATCCGCTCGCGCGCTACGCCCTGATGGCGCAGCACGAAGAGATCCATGTCGCGCAGTTTCCGGGCTCGCTGGTCGGTCCGATCTTTGCCGAGCAGATCGAGGTCACGATCCGCCACCACGCGCTGGAGAGCGGCTGCTTCGTCGTCAACGCCACGGGCTGGCTGACCGAGGAGCAAATCGCGCGGATTTCGCCGAACGAAGCGATGCGCAAAGGCCTGCGCGGCGGCTGCATGACCGCGATCATCTCGCCGGAGGGACGTCACATCGTTCCGCCTCTCACGGAGGGCGAGGGCATCCTCGTCGCCGATCTCGACATGAGCCTGATCGTGAAGCGCAAGCGCATGATGGACTCGGTCGGCCACTATGCCCGCCCCGAATTGCTCAGCCTGATGCTCGACAACCGCCCGGCCGAACCGATGCGGCTCGAAACCGCCTTCACGCCCACCTCGTCCGACAGGAGCGTCCTCCATGGAACAGACGATGCCGACAGCCATGCCGACGGAGCGGCTGATCAACGAGTTGCAGTCCTTCGGAGTGCGGCTGGTCGACCCTAAAGCGGGCGCCGAGAGCCGCCGCGGCGGCGCCGGCCCCTCCGACCACAAGGCGATGACCATCGACGGGATGACCGTCATGGTGCCCGTGCACACCGCGCCTGCCTTCGATAGCCCCTATCTCGTCGAGCAGCCCGACGCATTCGGCAAAAGCCGCGTCACCCGCGAAGGCTTGGTGCTGGGCGAGGTTTCATTCCCGCTCCAGCCCAAATTCTACGGGCTCAAGACGGCCGACGGCGTGCCGTATTCGAAGATTGCTGTCCTGCACGGGCGCGACGTGCTGGCGACGACGGTGCTCCAGACCTGCATCCGCTATCAGAGCCGCACCAAGACCTGCCAGTTCTGCGCCATCGGACAATCGCTGGCTGCGGGACGCACGGTGGAACGCAAGACGCCGGCGCAACTCGCCGAAGTCGCCAAGGCTGCCGTCGAGCTCGATGGCGTCAAGCATATGGTGATGACGACCGGGACGCCTTCGACCAGGGATCGGGGCGCCGCAATTCTCGCCGAGAGTGCCCGCGCCATCAAAGCCGCCGTGTCGCTGCCGATCCAAGCGCAGTGCGAGCCGCCCGACGACGATGCCTGGTTCGGCAGGATGCATCAGGCCGGCGTCGATGCGCTCGGCATGCATCTGGAACTCGTTACGCCTGAGCTACGCAGGCGGCTGATGCCGGGCAAGGCGGAGGTCGGGATCGAGCGCTATTTCGAAGCCTTCGAAGCGGCCGTGCCGGTGTTCGGCCGCGGGCAGGTCTCAACCTATATCCTGGCTGGCCTAGGCGATACGCGCGAAGCCATTCTCGACATCGCGCAGCGCCTCGTCGCGATCGGCGTCTACCCCTTCGTGGTCCCCTTCGTGCCGATCTCTGGCACGCCGCTTGAGAGCCACGCGACGCCGCCCGCCGCTTTCATGCACTCAATCCTCGGGCCGCTCGCGCGCATGCTCGTTGACGGCGGCCTCAAGGCGATCGACGTCAAGGCCGGCTGCGCCAAATGCGGGGCCTGCTCGGCGCTTTCGACCTATGAGCGGGGCGAAGCGCTGCGGCAGGGGGGCTGCGCATGATCTTCGACAGCTTCCCCCCGTTCCTGCCGAGCGAATACCGCATCAAGTTCGCCACTGAAGCCTGGGAGCGCGAAGGCGCGGCGCGGTTGCGGCGCGCCGTGTTCTGCGAGGAGCAGGGCATCTTTGCGGGCGATGACCGCGACGGGATCGACGCTGTGGCGATCCCGCTCGTGGCCATCTCGCTCTGGGGCGTCGCCGCCAGCGACGTCGTCGGCACCGTCCGCATCCATGAGACCGGGCCGGGCGTCTGGTGGGGCTCGCGGCTGGCCGTCGATGCGCGATACCGCCGTGTCGGGGCGCTGGGCGCGACATTGATCCGCCTGGCCGTCTCCTCCGCCCACGCGCGCGGCTGCAAGACGTTCCTCGCTCACGTTCAGGCCCAGAACGGTCTGCTGTTCCAGAAGCTGCATTGGGACATCGTCGAGCCTGTCGATCTGCATGGTCATCCGCATCTGCGCATGCAGGCCGACCTCGCACACTATCCACCGTGTCCGACGCCCGAGATCGGCTTTCAGGCCTTGCCGGCACGCAGGGCCGCCTGATGACCGCCAGACCCGACCTCTCCGAACTCGCCGCCGGCCTGCGGGCAAGCCGAAGCTTCGGCGCGAAGGAGGATATCGGCATCGTCGCCGGCCGGCTCGGCCTGTCCGGCTCGTCATCGGTGCCGGTCGGGGACGACTGCGCTGCGATCCCCGATGGCGACGGGCACCTGCTGCTCGCCATCGAGGGTTTCATGAACGAGTTCGTCGCCGGCGACCCGTGGTTCGCCGGCTGGTGCGGCGTGATGGTCAACCTTTCCGATATCGCGGCGATGGGCGGCCGGCCGATCGCGGTCGTTGATGCGCTCTGGGCCGATGGCGCGGAGAAAGCCGGGCCGGTGCTCCAGGGTCTGCGCGCCGCCTCGCATGCCTTCGCCGTCCCGATCGTCGGCGGCCACAGCAATCTTCGCACCGATCGCAGCCAGCTCTCGGTTGCTATATTGGGCCGCGCCAAGGCATTGCTGACGAGCTTCGACGCCCGCCCCGGCGAGCGGCTGGTCGCGGCGATTGATTTGCGTGGGCGCTACCGCGAACCGTTCTCGAACTGGGAGGCGGCGACCGATGCGCCACCCGCGCGCCTGCGCGACGATCTCGAAATCCTGCCCGCCATCGCCGAGGCGGGCTTAAGTCGCGCGGCCAAGGACATCAGCCAGGGCGGCATCATCGGCACGGCCGCCATGCTGGCCGAGTGTTCCGGTGTCGGAATCGAGATCGACCTTCGCAGCATTCCGATGCCGCCGGACGTTGCGCCCGGGCGTTGGCTGCTGACCTTTCCGAGCTTTGGCTATCTGCTCGCTGTCGCACCGGGCGATGTCGGCGCGGTCACGGAGCATTTTGCAGTGCGCGGCATCGCGGCTGCCGATATCGGCGCAATCGTGACAGGTTCCGAGATCGCGATCACCGACGGCACGGCGCGCGAAGTGATCTGGAATGTTGCCGATCGCCCGCTGCTCGGCTGCGCGCCGCGGCAGGTGGCGGCATGACCAGGCCCTTGCGCATCGCCATTCTCGCGCATTCCACCAATCCGCGTGGGGGCGTCGTCCATGCGCTTGCGCTCGGCGAGGCGCTGACGGAGCAAGGGCACGACGCGGTCGTCCATGCGCCGGCGCGGCCGGGCCAGAGCTTCTTCCGCAACGCCACGTGCGGGACCGTCCTGGTTCCGGCATCTCCCAGTCACGCCAGCCTGGCAGGCCTCGTTGAGGCCCGGATCGGCGACTATGTCGCGCATTTCGTCAGCGCGGCGAACCGCCGCTTCGATATCTTCCACGCTCAGGACGGAATTTCCGGCAATGCCCTGGCCACCTTGAAGGCCCGCGGTCATATCAAGACTTTCGCGCGGACCGTCCACCATATCGACAGCTTCGCCGATCCCCATGTCGCAGCGCTTCAGAGCCGTTCGATTGAACAAGCCGACAGCCATTTCGTGGTCAGCGGCCTCTGGCGAGATGCGCTGAAACGCGACTTCGGCATCTCCGCCATCCCGGTTGGAAACGGCGTGGACCGCGAGACGTTCTCGAAACGCCCTGATGGCCGCGAGGCGCTACTGCGCGCGCGTCTCGGGCTGGGCGCAGGTCCGGTCTTCCTGAGCATCGGCGGTATCGAGCAGCGCAAGAACACGCTGCGGATGCTGCAGGCCTTTCGGCAGATCCGGGTCGTGCGCCCGATGGCGCAGTTCGTCATCGCGGGCGGTGCGTCACTGCTCGATCACGACGCTTATCAGGCCGAGTTCAGACAGCTGCTGCTTCAGGACAGCGAACTCGCGTCGTCCGTCATCATAGCCGGGCCGCTGCCGCAGCACGACATGCCGATGCTCTACCGCCTCGCCGATGCGCTGGTCTTCGCCTCGATCAAGGAAGGCTTCGGCCTCGTCGCGCTGGAGGCGATCGCATGCGGGACGCCCGTGGTGACGTCCCGCATCCCGCCGTTCACCGAGCATTTCGGCGACGATGACGTGGTCTGGTGCAATCCGCATGAACCGGGCTCGATCGCCAATGCGATGCATGCGGTGTTGATCCCAAAGGTTCGCGAGCGCCTCGCGGCCCGCGCCGAATCCGTGCTGGAGCCCCATCGCTGGGAACGCTGCGCCACCGCGCATCTGCCGGGATACGCAGCGCTAAGGGAGCCCGTCGATGCCTGAGATGCATTTCCAGATCCGCTGGCCAGATGGCGCGACCGAAAACTGCTACTCGCCCTCGCTCGTCATCAAGGATTATTTCGCGCCCGGCGAAAGCTATGTCCTGGCCGATTTTCTCCAGCGCTGCCGCACGTCGCTGACCATCGCCAGCGATCGGGTGAAGGCACGCTACGGCTTTCCGTGTTCGCTGGCGCTCGGTCAGCTTGCCAGCATCGAGTCCGCGGCTGCGCGCTACGACGACCTTGTCGACGCCCGCGTCGGCGTTCTCGCTTTCACCGAATGAACTCCGGAGCGAAACCGTGACCCAATCGCATTCGACGCATGTGCAGGTCGCCATCATCGGCGGCGGACAGGCCGGCCTCGCGATGAGCTACTGCCTCAGGCAGCGCGGAATCGAGCATCTCGTCTTCGAGAAAAACAGAGCGCTTCACAGCTGGGAAACAAGGCGCTGGGACAGCTTTTGTCTGGTGACCCCGAACTGGCAATGCGCCTTGCCGGGCCATCCCTATGACGGGCCCGACCCGCACGGCTTCATGGTCAAGGATGAGATCGTCGCCTATCTCGCCGCTTATCGAGCACTCGTCGACCCACCGATCAGGGAAGGGGTTTCTGTCGACCGCGTGACGCGAAACCCGTCCGGCGGCTTTTCCCTGGCGACATCGGAAGGGGCCTATGTCGCAAACCAGATCGTGGTGGCGTCGGGCGGCTATGCCGAGCCGGTAATTCCGCGCCTGGCCGAACGGTTGCCCGCCTCGTTCCTCCAGATCCATTCCGAGGAGTATCGCAACCCCGCGGCCTTGCCGGAAGGCGCGGTGCTCGTCGTCGGCTCCGGGCAGTCCGGCTCGCAGATCGCCGAGGATCTCCACCTCTCAGGACGCAAGGTGCATCTCGCCGTTGGCGGGGCGCCACGTTGCGCGCGCTTCTATCGTGGTCGCGACGTCGTCACCTGGCTCGCCGAGATGGGCTATTATGACGTGCCGGTGGAAAGCCACCCGCTACGCGAAGGCGTTCGCGACAATACCAATCATTATGTCACCGGCCGCGACGGTGGCCGCGATATCGACCTGCGCAAATTCGCGCTCGAAGGCATGCAGCTATATGGCCTGCTTGACGGTCTGGATGGCGCGACGATGAGGTTCAGGCCGACCCTGAAAAACGCGCTCGCGGAGGCCGACCGGGTCTATAACGGCATCAATGCGGCAATCGACAAACACATCGCCGAGAAGGGGATCAGCGCGCCACCGGCCTCGGTCTACGCTCCCGTCTGGGAGCCGCCGGTCGAACCCGATGCACTCACTCTCACGACCGCAGGCGTCACGTCGGTGATCTGGTGCATCGGCTTTAAAACGGATTTTCGCTGGCTCGATGCGCCTGTCTTCAATGGTGCCGGACAGCCGATCCATCGTCGTGGCGTGACGGAGGTCGAAGGCGCCTATTTCCTCGGCTTGCCCTGGCTTCATAGTTGGGGGTCAGGCCGCTTCTCCGGCATCGCTCGGGACGCAATGTACCTCGCTGACAGGATCGATGCCGCTTTGCGGATTCGGGCTGTCGCTTAGCCCTGCTCGGGGCTCGGACCGGTTTCACCGAGGGGAGTTGTCCGGTTATCAGCTTTGAGGTTCGAAGAGCCCGCAATTGGCGCAAGGCGCGACCGGCCGCCGCCTCGTCAGAACGACAAACGTGGGTCGGACACGGATATCCCCGCCACCGGTCTGGCCGCCAATCTGGCGGACAGGCACTTCGAACGTATCGCCGCAGGCGTACTTTGTTGCAGTCATTTGACCTGTCTGATCTCGATCAATTTCAGCTTGATCCACTGCTGGTCACCGATTGGTCACATGCGCTCTGGGTCGTCACACCCAGAACGATGCCCAACTCGAAGGCGAGAGTATCTGATGATCGAGGGAAAAGAGCGGACTTCGTCCAGATCGATCACATCCACGGCAACTGATCATCCGTTTGGAACGAAACGTGCCGACGACCTGTTTCGTATGTGCATCCGGCACGCGCCTTGCGTCGTATCCGGATTTCCCGACGACAGGATCATGAGACGATGCGGATAATGCGCTTTCTGGCTTCGGCCGCCATGCTGATGGTGTCAGGCGTCGGTTTGGCCCAGGCCAATACGCCCGTCGAAGGGGAGGCGATCAAGCAGCTCGTCTCCGGGAAGCGAATCTATCTTGCTGTGCCCGCTGGCGGCGAATTCCCGCTCTACTACCGCGCCGATGGCCAGGTCGATGGCTCGGGTGAGGCAGCGGGACTCGGCCGCCTTCTCAAGCGCAGCGACAAGGGCCGCTGGTGGGTGAACGGCAAGAACCTCTGCCAGAAATGGGAAAACTGGTACGATGGCAAGACGATCTGCTTCACCCTGACGGACCTTGGCGGCAGCAAGCTGAAATGGGTCCAGGACAATGGCGACACCGGCATCGCCCGCATCGGCGACTGAGTTGCGCCGAGGTCACGCTCGCCTGAAAACGGCGCTACACGCCAGGCCGGGTTGACACCCGCCGCATTTCCGACACCTTTGTGCCCGCTCAAGGGCGCATCGGGTTTCCGTTTACGGTCTTGCTCCGATCGCAGCGCCGCTTAACGATGCCTTAACGGGATTGTCGGAAAACTGGACTTTCGCCGCTCATATGGCAGGTCGGCGTACCAGAATTTCGGCGCAGAAAGCGGATCGACGGGATGATGCGAGGCAAAGGTTCACAGCCCCCGGAATCGCTTGATCTCGCGACCGGGCAGGACCGCCTCGGCAATCTCGACCTGACAACGCGCGTCGCCCGGATTGGTTGCGTCGCCCTTGCGGGTCTCTTTCTCGCCAATTGCGCCGGCAACCAGGTCGCGCATCGCGGCAAGTCCAAGGAAATCGGCGCATTTCCGCAGTCGAAATACGGTCCGGCCAGCCCTCGCGTCGTCGAGGAAGGGCAAGAGGTTCCCAAGGGCGGCGGGCGTCAGCTAATCGGCAAGACCTATTCGGTCGCCGGCAAGCGCTACACTCCCTATGAAAAGCCGGTCGGTTATACCGCGGTCGGCACCGCATCATGGTATGGCGAGGCCTTTCACGGCCGCCGCACCGCCAATGGCGAGGTCTATGATCGCAACGGCATCAGTGCGGCGCACCCGACCATGCCGCTGCCGGCCTATGCCCGCGTCACCAACGTCTTGAACAACCGCTCGATCATCGTGCGCGTCAATGATCGCGGCCCCTATCATGGCGGCCGCGTGATGGACGTCTCGCAGCGGACGGCCGAGGCGCTGGCCTTCCGCCATCTCGGCACGGCCCGCATCAAGCTCGAATATCTCGGCCAGGCCTCGCTTGCCGGCTCCGACGACAAGCTTCTGCTGGCGACGCTCCGCACTGATGGCCAGCCGGCCGCGATCCCCGGCACCAGCGCCCCGACGCTGGTCGCAAGCTCGTCTCCGGTGGCTGCCGGCCGCTATGCCAGCGCCAATCTCGACGAGACGCCGGCAGAGCCTGTTCGTCAGGAAATCCAGCGCCAGGAACCTGTCCGCCAGCCGGTCGCCCAGGCTTATGCCGAGCCAGTTCGCACGATCTCCCCGAGCACTCCGGTCGCCGCCAGCCTGGTCTCAGCCGCCTCCTCGATCGCCAACAGCCCGGGCGTTCCGGTCCGCGGCGCGCCGCTGCCGCCAAACCGCCCCTTCGATCTCGACACCATTGCGAATGCCGGCACACCCGTCGTCATCCGGTCGCTGGTGACGGCGCCGCAGCCGCCGGTCCGCACCAATGTGGCGAGCCTTTTCGCCGCGCCCGAACGCGCTCCGACCCAGCGTTTCGCCAAGACGCATCCATTGGCCCGCGACCTCGCTCCGCAGACGCTGCAGCCTCTCGCGCGCAATTGACCGAAGCCGGGCTTGACCGCCCGAGCCTGCCTCTGCTTCAGATCGGGGCATGAGCGGTTTCGCTATTTCGGGTAAAGTCCTGCCGGCCCGGTTGGTCGCGATGCTGCTCTGCGTCGCCGAGCTGACGGTCGCGACGCTGGCGCTATCGAATCACCCCGCGCAGGCGCAAAGCTTCCAGTCGGCCGCGCCCTATGCCGTGCTGCTCGATTCAGCCAGCGGCACGGTGCTCTACGAAAAAGCCGCCGACGAGTTGATGGTGCCAGCCAGCCTCGCCAAGATCGCGACCGCGCTCGTCGCCTTCGAGGAAATCGCGCAGGGACGCCTGACCCTCGACAGCGAGATCAGCATTTCCGAAAACGCCTGGCGCAAGGGCGGCGGCGTCTCCGGCGGATCGACGATGTTTGCCGTGCTCAACAGCCGCGTGAAGCTGTCGGATATCCTGAACGGCCTGATCGTCCAGTCCGGCAACGATGCCGCGATCGCGCTGGCGGAAGCCGTCGCCGGCGACGAGGCGAGCTTCGCCCGGCTGATGACGGAGCGCGTGCGCGCGCTCGGCCTGACGAAATCGGTCTTCCGCAATGCCACGGGCATGGGCGACCCGCAGCAGAAGGTCACCGCGCGCGAGATGGCGCGGCTGTCGGACCACATCATCAAGACCTATCCCGAGCTCTACAAGATCTTCGGCCAGCGCGAATTCCTCTGGAACAAGATCAAGCAGCAGAACCGCAACCCGCTTCTGACGATGGATATCGGCGCCGACGGCTTGAAGACCGGCAATATCGACGAGGCCGGCTTCGGGCTGGTCGGTTCGGCCGTGCAGAACGGCCAGCGCCTGATCGTCGTCGTCAACGGGCTGAAGACCGCGCGCGACCGCGCCCAGGAGGCACGCAAGCTGCTCGAATGGGGCTTTCGCGCCTTCGAGGCGCGCCGGGTTTTTGGGGAGGGCGAGATCATCGGCGAGGCCAGTGTCTACGGCGGCGAGAAGGGCCGCGTCGGGCTGAAGGCGAAGGGCCCGATCAGCCTGCTGCTGCCGCGCGGCGTCAGCGACCGCTTGAATGCGCGCATCGTCTATCGCGGGCCGCTGGTCGCGCCGGTGCAGGAGGGCGCCGAGATCGGTCACCTGCTGGTCACGCGCGGCGACGTCAAGACGCTGGAAATCCCGCTCTACGCCGCCGCGACCGTCGCACCCGGCACCCTGCAGCAGCGCGCTCTCGATGCCTTGCTGGAGGTCTCGACCGGTTGGGTCCGCAAGGCCCTGAAGAAAAGCTGAGCGACCGCCACCCGTGACTCCAGGATGTTTCATCACGCTCGAGGGCGGGGAAGGGGCCGGCAAGTCGACGCTGGCGAAGGCCCTTGCGGAGCGGCTTTCCACATACGGCCTGCGTGTCGAACTGACGCGCGAGCCCGGCGGCTCGACCAAAGCCGAGGCCATCCGCGAGACCATCCTGTCGGGGCAGGTCAAGCAGCACGGCCCCTTCGTCGAGGCTCTGATGTTCTCGGCGGCCCGGATCGACCATATCGACCGCAGAATTCGGCCGGCGCTCATGCGCGGCGACTGGGTGATCTGCGACCGCTTCCTCGATTCGACGCGGGTCTACCAGGGCGTGCTCGGCGAGATCGATCGGGAACTCCTGGCCGAACTCGAACAGGTCACGATCGACGGCCTGATGCCGAACCTGACCTTGATTCTCGATCTCGATCCGAAGATGGGCCTCGCACGCGCCGCTCGCCGACGGGGGCCCGGCGAAATCAAGGATCGTTTCGAAAGCGAGACGCTCGCCTTCCACCGAAAGCTCCGCGAGGCTTTCCTTGCGATTGCCGAGGCCGAGCCGGAGCGTTGCGCCGTGCTCGACGCTTCGCAGCCACCCGACATGCTTGCCGACGCGGCATGGGCCGTGCTGAAACAGCGCCTTGCCCTGCCGCAGGACGCCTGATGCTGCCAGCCAGCGACGAACCCGACCGCCTGCCCAACGCGCCGCATCCCCGCGAGACGCTGGCGCTCGTCGGCCGTGGCGCGCAGGAGCAGGCGCTGCTCGACGCGCTGGCGTCGGGCCGGATGCACCATGCCTGGCTGCTCGGCGGCCCCGAGGGCGTCGGCAAGGCGAGCTTCGCCTATCGCGCCGCCCGCTTCATGCTGGCGACTGGGGAGCCGACGCAGCGTGCGGGCAAGGCCGGCACGCTCGCCATGCCGGAGGGCGATCCCGCGACGCGGCGCATCATGGCGCAGTCGCATCCCGATCTGCATATCCTGCGGCGCATCGCCAAGACGGACGGCAAGGGCTACACCAGCAACATCCCGGTCGATGCGGTGCGCCGCGTGCTTGACCGCTTCGGCTCCAGTGCGGCCGAGGGCGGCTGGCGCGTCTGCATCGTCGATTCGGCCGAGGATATGGACCGCTCGGCCGGCAACGCCTTGCTGAAACTGCTGGAGGAGCCGCCGCCGCGTGCGCTGTTCCTGATCGTCGCCCATGCGCCGGGCCGGATCCTGCCGACGATCCGCTCGCGCTGCCGGCTGCTGAGCTTCGATGCGCTGTCCGAAGCCGATGTCGAGCAGGCCGGACTGCTGGCGCTGGAGCGGATGGGCGGCGCCTTCGACGCCTCGGCGGTTCCGCGCGCCGCGCGTTTCGCCGACGGCTCGGTGCGCCGCGCCTTGACCTATGTCGATCCCGAGACGCTGGCGTTGGTCGAGGCGGTGCGCGCCAGGCTCGACGCGCTGCCCGGCGTCGATGTCGCCGCCCTGCTGGCGCTGGCCGAGGATGTCGCCGGCAAGGCTGGCGAGGGCGATTTCTGGGTGATGATCGACGCCGTGCAGAGCTGGCTCGGCGACCATCTCCACGCGCATGCGGCTGCTGGTCCGGCCCGCCTTGCACCGCTGGCGGAGGTATGGGAAAAGCTTGGGCGAGCAGCCCGCGAGGTGGAAACCTACAATCTCGATCGCCGCCCGCTCGTGATGACCATGTTTCATGATCTGTCGGATGCGGTTGCCCGCTCGCGCGCAGCGTGAAGCGAACGCTTCGGACGATTGATGGCCACGGCCCCTAAATTCTACCTGACGACCGCCATTCACTACACGAATGGGCCGCCCCATATCGGCCACGCCTATGAGATGGTGGCCTCGGACGCGATCGCCCGTTTCAAGCGGCTCGACGGCTACGACGTCTTCGCCATGACAGGCACCGACGAACACGGCCAAAAGGTGCAGCGCACCGCCGCCCAGGCCGGGCTCGCGCCGAAGGATTACGTCGACGGCATCGCTGCGCGCTTCAAGGAGATGGAGCAGCGGCTGGGCTGTTCGTTCGACCGTTTCATCCGCACCACCGACACCGACCATCTGCCCTCGACACAGGAGCTGTGGCGGCGGATGGAGGCCAATGGCGACATCTACCTCGCCAAATATGCCGGCTGGTATTCGGTGCGCGACGAAGCCTTCTATGGCGAGGAGGAGACGACGCTGTTAGGTGACGGCACGCGGCTGGGCGGGCAGGGCACGCCGGTCGAATGGGTCGAGGAGGAGAGTTATTTCTTCCGCCTCAAATCCTATCAGGACAGGCTGCTGAAGCTCTACGAGGATGTCCCCGACTTCATCTCGCCGCCGACGCGCAGGAACGAGATCGTCTCTTTCGTGAAGAGCGGGCTCGAGGATCTGTCGATCAGCCGGACGACTTTCGACTGGGGCCTGCCCGTGCCCGGCGACCCGAAGCATGTGATGTATGTCTGGGTCGACGCGCTGAACAACTACGTCACCGGGACGGGTTTTCCCGACCTGGGCGATCCGCGCGCGCATTACTGGCCGGCCGACGTCCACATCATAGGCAAGGATATCGTGCGCTTCCACACGGTCTACTGGCCGGCCTTCCTGATGTCGGCCGGGCTGCCATTGCCCAAACGCGTCTTCGGCCATGGCTTCCTGCTCTCAAAGGGCGAGAAGATGTCGAAGTCGCTCGGCAATGTCGTCGATCCCTTCGAACTCGCCGATGCCTACGGTATCGACCAGCTGCGCTATTTCTTCCTGCGCGAGGTTTCCTTCGGCCAGGACGGCAATTACAGCCACGAGGCGATCGTCGGTCGCATCAACGCGGACCTTGCCAACGACCTCGGCAATCTCGCCCAGCGCTCGCTGTCGATGATCGCCAAGAACTGCGAGGGCAGGGTGCCGGCCTGCGGCGCGTTGACCGAGGGAGACACCGCGATGCTGGGTCTCGCTGACGGCGCGCTCGCGAGGGCGCGTATCGCGATGACCGATTTCGCGCTTCATACCGTGCTGGCCGAAATCTGGGCCGTCGTCGCGGAGGCCAACCGTTATTTCGCAGCCAACGAGCCGTGGCGCCTGACCAAGAGCGACCCCGCCCGGCGCGACACGGTGCTCTATGTGACGGCGGAAGTTCTCCGTCAGGTCGCGATCCTGGTGCAGCCGGTGATACCGGAGGCGTCGGCGCGACTGCTCGACCTCCTCGGTGTGGCGGCCGACAGCCGCAGTTTCGCCGGGCTCGGCGAAGTGGGACGGCTGGTGCCCGGCGTCGCCTTGCCAGCGCCAAGCGGCATCTTCCCGCGCTATGTCGAGCCCGAGGCCGGCGATGGCGCATCGGGTAAGGGCGTCTGATGCTGATCGACACCCACTGCCATCTCGACTTTCCCGATTTCGCCGAGGAATTGCCCACTTACGTCGCCCGCGCGGAATTCGCCGGCGTCACCCGCATGGTGACGATCTCGACCCGCGTCGCGCGGTTCGAAACCTATGCCAAAATCGCCGAGCGCTTTCCCTCGGTCTGGTGCAGCGTCGGCACGCATCCCCATGGCGCGCATGAGGAACTCGACGTCACAGCCGAGCAGCTTGTGGCGCTGTCACATCATCCCCGTTGCGTCGCAATCGGCGAGGCCGGCCTCGACTACCACTACGACAAGAGCCCACGCGAGGCGCAGGCCCACGGCTTGCGCGTCCACATCGCGGCGGCCCGGATCACGCAGCTTCCGCTCGTCATTCATTCCCGCCAGGCCGATGACGACATGATAGCGATCCTGCGCGAGGAAATGGGGAAGGGCGCCTTCCCCGCCATCCTCCATTGCTTCACCGCCGGCGAAGCGCTGGCCATGGCCGGGGTCGAGATGGGGCTTTATGTCTCTTTCTCCGGCATCCTGACCTTCAAGACCTCGGAAGAGCTGCGTCGGATCGCCCGCCTCGTCCCGCCGGAACGCCTGCTGGTCGAGACCGATGCGCCCTATCTTGCGCCCGTTCCGTTCAGAGGCAAGCGCAACGAGCCGTCCTATGTCGTTGAAACAGCGAAGGTCCTCGGACAGACGCTCGGCATGTCCTATGACGAGATTGCCGCGTTGACCACGGCCAATGCACGCCGCTGCTACTGGAAGATGGACGACGCCGCGCCGGTCGCACGGGTCGCATGAGATCGCGATCCGCATGGCGCTGACGGTCACGATCCTCGGCTGCGGCTCGTCGGGCGGCGTGCCGCGCCCGGGCTCCGGCTGGGGCGCCTGTGACTCCGCCAATCCCAAAAACCGCCGCCGCCGCTGCTCGATCATGGTCGAGAAACAAGGCGCCGCCGGCACGACACGTCTGATCGTCGACACCTCGCCGGATCTGCGCGAGCAGCTCATCGACGCCGCCGTGACCCATCTCGACGCTGTGCTCTACAGCCACGATCATGCCGACCACACCCACGGCATCGACGATCTGCGCGCAATCGTGCTGCATATGCGCCGCAGGATCCCGGTCCATGCCGACAAGGTCACGGCAGTCTCGCTGCACGAGCGCTTCGGCTACATCTTCCAGACGCCGCCGGGCAGCGCCTATCCGCCGATCCTCGATCTCAGGCCGATGACCGCTGGCGCGACCGTGACGATCGATGGTCCCGGCGGCGCGATCACAGCCGAGCCGTTCGCCGTCGAACACGGACCCAATTACGAGGCGCTCGGCTTCCGGTTCGGCGGGCTGGCCTATCTGCCCGATGTCAGCCTGATTCCGCCGCCGGCCTTCGCCGCTATGCGCGGGCTCGACATCCTGATCCTCGATTGCCTGCGCGAGACGCGCCATCCGAGCCATTTCAGCCTGGAGGAATCGCTGGCTGCGATCGCCGAGCTAAGACCGCATCGCGCGGTCCTGACCAATCTCCATGTCGATCTCGATTACGCCAGCCTCTCCAGACGGTTGCCCAACGACATTGAAGTCGCGTTTGATGGAATGACGGTCACAGCGCCGGACTGAAACGCGCCCATCAGGTGCTTGTGGATAGGCATTTTAGTTCCATAATATGTCTTATGCGAATTGAATGTTGGGGTTGCGGCCACTGCGACCGCACCGCTACCCGTCACCTGTCCGCAGGCACCGCCCCCTCCGCCTTCAGCACCTCATGGGCCGCCTTGAAGGCATCAAGCCCCGCCGGGATGCCGCAATAGACGGTGGCGTGGAGCAGGACTTCCTTGATCTCGTCGACGCTCACGCCGTTCGCCAGCGCGCCCTTGACGTGGAGCTTGAGTTCGGCCGGCTTGCCCAACGCCGTCAGCATGGCGAGATTCAGCATCGAGCGCGTCTTGTGCTCCAGACCCGGCCGCGTCCAGGCATAGCCCCAGCACCATTCGGTGGTGATCTCCTGAAACGCCATCATGAAATCGTCGGCCTTGGCGAGGCTGCCGTCGACATACTCTGCTCCCAGCACCTTGCGGCGGACCTTCAGGCCCTTCTCGAACTGTTCGCTGCGGGACATGCGTCGGCTCCTTTGGTTGGCTCTCACAGACCGGACCCGCGCTGCGACTGGCTGCTTAAGCCAGAGGAGCGCTGCCCTGAAGTCCGGAATAACGGCAGCAGACTGGCCAAGCCAGCTCGACCCGTCAACGGCATTGGCGGGATGACAGGTTGCGGCCAGCAAGCGTCGTTTCGGCGCGCGCCGGGCCATGAATTTCAAGACGACGTCGCACCCGCCTCACGCAAAATAAAAATGTCACAAAATACTTGTGAAATCTCACAGAGCGTTTCAGATTACCGCAATGCTCGACACCTCCTCCCCCTTTGGCAGCACGTCCGCAGCGCCCGCCGCCGAAGCGCGCATGGATGTGGCGAGCCGCCGGCTTCGCAAGGCGATGATCGCCTGCGAACTTGAGCCGGGCACGTTCATTCATGAAGCCGCGCTGGCCGAGCGTTATGGCCTGGGGCGCGCCAGCATCCGCGTCGCGCTGACGGAACTGGTGACCGCGGGCTTCGTCAGCCGCCACGCGCGGCAGGGCTGGCGCATAGAGCCCATCGACGGCCCGCTGATCGCTGCCGTGCTGGATGGGCGTCGCCGGCTCGAGCCGTCGCTTGCGACGCAACGCCTCGGCAAGCACACCCGCGACGCGCTGACCTCCCTGCTGGGCATGGTCGATTCAGTCTCGGGCCGGGCCGAACCGGCGGCGTTGGCGACGGCACGCGCTGCCGAGCGCCGGATCCGCGATGCTCTCGCGGCCAGTGCAGGGCCGTTTGCCCGGCGCTGGCTGTGCGAAATCTGGGACCATGCCGACCGGATCTTGCGCCAGTTCGATCTCTCCGGCCACGTCATCGCACCACCCGACCGTCGCGCGCTGGTGACGGCGCTGATCGCGGGAGATGCCGATGCGGCCGCTCTCGCCATCGCGCAGGAGAACGACCGTTTCGCCGACGCGGTGGCTCACGGCTTCATGGCGATTTCACCCCGGCTGGGACAGCCGGCGGCACGGTCCGCGCGTCGTCGTGCCGCCCGCCCCATCACGGACAACCCGATCCCCCTGACGAAGGAGCAGCAGTGATGACGATCCTCTCGCGGAAGCCCCATCTCCTGGCCGCGCTGGCCGCAGCCTTTCTCGCGACGACCGCACCCGCTCATGCAGCCAAGGACCGGCTCGTGATCGACCTCGTCAACGAGCCCTCCTCGCTCGATCCGCAGGTGCAGTGGAACCCCGACAGCTACTATGTCTACCGCAACATCTTCGACAATCTCGTCACCCGCGACGACAAGGGCGAGATCGTCCCGCAGGTCGCGACAAGCTGGAAATATACGTCCGACACCGAAATAGAGTTCGAGCTGCGCTCCGACATCGCCTTCCATGACGGCTCGAAGCTGACGGCCGAGGATGTCGCCTACAGCGTCAAGCGCATCACCGATCCGAAGTTCGGCAGCCCGCAGCTCGGCCAGTTCGACAAGATCACCGACGCCGTCGCGCTCTCGCCGACAAAGGTGAAACTCACCACGAACGGCGCCTATCCGGCGCTGCTGGCCCAGCTCGTCAAGCTTTCGATCGTGCCCAAGGCGATCGTCGAGGCGGTCGGCAAGGACGCCTTCAACCTCAAGCCCGTCGGCAGCGGCCCGTACAGGTTCGAGGGCTGGCAGCGCGGCGTCGCCGTCACGCTGGCGCGCAACGACGCGTATTGGGGTCCCAAAGGCCCCTTCCCGGCCGTGATCTTTCGTGCGGTGCCCGACGGCGCGACGCGTCTGGCCAATCTTCAGGCCGGGGCCAGCGATCTCGGCGTGACGCTTGACGCCGACCAGGCCGGTCAGCTCAAAGCCGCGACGAAGGCCAAGGCTCTGATCGGCCTGACCGAGCGTGTCGCCTATCTCAGGCTCAATACGACGAAGCCGCCCTTCGACAACGTCAAGCTGCGGCTGGCGGCGGCGCACGCCATCGACAAGGAAGGGCTGGTCGACGGCCTGCTCGGCGGCTTCGACAAGCCTGTCGCGCAATTGCTGACGCCGGCCTCTTTCGGCTGGATCGACGGCATGAAAGGTCCGGGCTTCGACCTCGCCAAAGCCAAGGCGCTGGTTGCGGAGGCCGGTCCTGCCGCCAAGGCCGAAATCGAACTCTCGACCGCGCCGGTCTTCGACCAGCGCATCGTCCAGGCGATCCAGCAGCAGCTCAGCGATGCCGGTCTCAACGTCAAGATCGGCATGTCGGACATGGCGACCTATCTCAAACGCTCGCAGGCTGGCCCCGAGACGACCTCGACCCTCAGCTTCGGCCGCTGGTCCTGCGCCTGCCAGGATGCGGACGGCGTGCTCTTTCCGCTGATCCACAAGAGCAGCGGCTGGTCGGCCTATCGCAACCCCAAGGCCGATAGCCTGCTCGAAGAGGCGCGCCAGACGCTCGACAAGGACAAGCGGCTGGCGGCCTACCGCCAGGTCCACGAGCTCATCTCCACAGAGGTGCCGCTGGTGCCGCTCTATCAGGCCGTCGTGATCTATGGCGCGGCCAAGAACCTGCAATTCCAGCCGACGCCGAACGAAAGCATGTTCCTGAACCGCATGAGCTGGACCGACTGAGGCTCGTGCAAGGTTTCTGATGCAACGCTTCCTGCTCCAGCGCATCGGTCAGGCGCTCTTCACCATCCTGGGGGTGGTGACGCTGATCTTCTTCGTCCAGCGCCTGACCGGAGATCCGACCTATCTGCTGGTGCCGGAAACCGCGACCAGGGCCGATGTCGATGCGCTACGCACCGCGCTCGGCTTCGACCGGCCGCTGATCATCCAGTATTTCGATTTCCTGGGAGAGCTCCTCCGGTTCGATCTCGGCCAGTCCGTGGTGCAGCGCGTGCCGGTGCTGACCATCATCGCCTCGCGGCTGCCCTACACGCTGATGCTGGCGGCGGGTGCGCTCGTCGTCGCCTGCGGCATCGGCGTGCCGATCGGCATCCTGCTGGCGATCTTCCGCGATCGCGCAATCGCAAGGGTCGCTGCCGGCTTCGTGCTGGCGGCACAGAGCATGCCGACCTTCTGGAGCGGCATCCTGATGATCCTGGTCTTCTCGGTGCTGCTGGGCTGGCTGCCGCCCTCCTCCACCGGCAACCTGTCGCATCTGGTGATGCCCTCCTTCGCGCTCGGCCTGCTGAGCATGGCGACCTTTGCGCGGATCACCCGTTCGGCCCTGCTCGACGAACTCTCGAAGGACTATGCCCGCACCGCCCGCTCGCGCGGCGTCCGCACCGGGCGGCTGCTGCTGCGTCACATCGCGCGCAACGCATCGATCCCGTTGGTCACGGTGGCCGCGCTCGAAATCTCGAATCTTCTCGCCGGCGCGGTCATCGTCGAGACCGTCTTTGCCTGGCCCGGTATTGGGCAGGTCACCGTGCAGGCGATCCTGGCGCGCGACTTCATGATCGTGCAAGGCGTCGTGCTGATGGGAGCGTTCGTCACGGTGGCGCTGAACCTGCTCTCGGACGTGCTCTACAGTCTGATCGATCCGCGCATCATGCTGGACGGCGCACGATGAGTGCGATCGCCGCCCCGCACTCGCGCCGCAGGCTCCCGCTCATGCGCTGGTGGCCGCTGGCGATCGTCGCGCTCGTGGTGGTCGCGGCGGTCTTCGCGCCATGGCTCGCGCCCTACGACCCCAATCAGCAAAACCTCGTCGGCCGGCTGAAGCCGCCCGGCACGATCTCACGCAATGTTCACTACTGGCTCGGCAGCGACGAACTCGGCCGCGACCTGCTGAGCCGCATCATCCATGGCGCGCGCGTCTCGCTCGTCGTCGCCTTCGCCTCTGTGATCCTGTCGGGCACTGTCGGCACGACGCTCGGCATGATCGCGGGCTACAGGCGCGGCTGGATCGAGATCGCGGTGATGCGCGTCGTCGATGTGTTCCTTTCGATACCCGCGGTGCTGCTTGCCATCATCACGGTCGCGGTGCTGGGGCCCAGCCTCGTCAACGTGATCATGGTGCTCGCGCTGACCCGCTGGCCGCGCTACGCCCGCGTCGCCTACAGCCAGACGCTGTCGGTTGCGACCATGCCCTATGTCCGGCTCGCCGCATTGATGGGCGCAGGGAGCCTGCGCGTGCTGTTCCGCCACATCCTGCCCAACATCATCGGCGCGGTCTGCGTCGTCGCGACGCTCGAATTCGGCCTGATGGTGCTGTTCGAGGCGGGACTGTCCTTCCTCGGTCTCGGCGTCCAGCCGCCGACGGCAAGTTGGGGCGCGATGCTGTCGACCGGACGCAACTATGTCGCTACGGCCTGGTGGGTCGCGACCTTGCCGGGCCTTTGCCTGTTCGTGCTCGTGCTTTCGGTCAACCTGACCGGTGACGCCGTCCGCGACCGCCTCGATCCCCGTTTCCGCTGAGCATGATGCCAAAAAGTGGGAACCGGCTTTTTGATCACATCATGCTCCCACTAATCAGATTCTGAGGACCTGACCCATGTTCGACGACATCAAGGGCAAGCGTGCGCTCGTCACCGGCGCCTGCGGCGTGATCGGCCGCTGGATCTGCGAGACGTTGTACGAGGCCGGCGCGACACTGGCGCTGACCGACGCGAAGACGGACGATCTCGACGCATTCGCAAAAGGGCTCGGCCTTGGCGGCGACAGCTTCACCAAGGCGGCCGACCTGACCGACGAAGCCTCGATCAAGACGCTGGCGGACGAGATCGGCAAGCGCTGGGGCGCTGTCGACATCCTCGTCAACAATGCCGGCATCTATCCAAGCGGCTTTCTGCTCGACACCTCGACCGAGGAGTTCGACCGCATCCTGTCGGTCAATCTGCGTGCGCCCTTCATCCTGACCCGCGAGATCGCGACACAGATGGTGCGCAGGCAGGTCAAGGGCTCGATCATCAACATCTCGTCGGGCGCCTCGCGAAAGATGCGCCGCACGGCCTGCGTCTACTCCACCTCCAAGACGGCACTCGATCGCCTGACCAAGGGTTTTGGTGTCGAACTCGCAGAATACGGCATCCGCGTGAACGCGCTCGAGCCCGGCTTTGCCGCCGGCAGCAAGGTCTCGGGACTGACCGAGGCGCATATCCGCAGCACGGTCTCGCAGATTCCGCTCGGCCGCCCGTCCTCGCGCGAGGATGTCGGCAACGCCCTGCTCTACCTCGCCAGCGATCTGTCGTCCTACGTCACCGGCGCGACCCTGACCGTCGACGGCGGCAATTCGATCGGATCGCTTGCCGTCCATCAGGACAAGAAGAGCGCGCTCTAGAGGGAGGCGAGACATGGCACCCGCGAGCGACCCCAAAGCCGGCTATGAATGGCCCGCCGGCAAAACCAGCGCCTTCTGCTTCAGCGTCGATGTCGACGCCGAGAGCCCCTATCAGTGGAACCTGGCAGCCGACGCTCCCGCCACGCTCGGCCAGATCGAGCAGCGGCTGTTTGGGCCGCGCATCGGCATCTGGCGTATCCTCGACCTTCTCGACCGCTACGGCGTCAAAGCGACGATGTTCGTGCCCGGCCTCGTGGCAAAAAACCATCCCGAGCTGCTGCCGGCCTTCGTCGAACGCGGCCACGAGATCGGCCTGCATGGCTATTTCCATGAGCTCGCGACCGAAGCGGGCCCGGATGAATTCGCCCGCGCGATCGATGAGTCGCTGGCGCTGTTCAAGAGCCAGGCCGGCGTCGTTCCAAAGGGCTTCCGCTCGCCGGCCTGGGAAATGACGCCTGCCATGCTGGCCGAGGTCAAGCGGCGCGGGCTTTATGATTCCTCTCTGATGGGCTTCGACCACCCCTACACGATCGACGGCGTGACGCAGGTCCCGGTGCTCTGGGCGGTGGATGACGCGATCTATTTCCGCTTCACCGGCAGCCCGACCGACAAGGGACCGCCCTCCCCGCAAGGCGGCGTCCTCGATGCCTGGCTCGACGAATGGCATGTGCTGCATCGCGAGGGCCGCATGATGATGCTGACGATCCATGACTGGATCTCCGGCCGCGCAGGCCGCGTCCGCATGCTGGAAAAGCTCCTCGACGTCGTAACCGCCTCGCCGGGCGTCTGGATCGCAACCGTCGGCGAACTTGCGGAGCACCACGCGGCAAGCGCCAATGCAACGCGTTTCAGCGTGCCGCTGCGCTTGGCCGAAGCCAGCGGCCCGTTGCGCTTCAGGACGGTCCGCTGATGCAGACCTTCACCGTCCGCCGGCCTGCCGTCCATTCGCCCGATGGCCTCGTCGCAGCCCAGAACCGTTATGCGGCGGAAGCTGGAGCAGCCGTGCTCTCGCGGGGCGGCAACGCCATGGATGCAGCCGTCGTCACCGCGCTGGTGCTGAGTACCGTCGAGCCCTGGCTTTCCGGGATCGGCGGCGGCGGTTTCCTCGTCCACGCCGACGGCCGAACCGGCGCGACCGAAACGCTCGATTTCAACGTGCGCGCCGCAGCCGGTCTCGATCCTGCGGACTATCCTCTTGCCGGCGAACAGGCCGGCAACTGGTTCTCATGGCCCTCGGTGGTCGATGATCGCAATGTCTCCGGCTATGGCGCGATCTGCGTGCCCGGCGCCGTTGCGGGCTTCGCCGCCGCGCTCGAACGTCACGGCACGCTGTCATGGCAGGACGCACTCCAGCCGGCGATCGAGCACGCCGAGCGCGGGCTTGAGATCGACTGGTTCGCCGCGCTCTGCATCGCGATCGAAGCGGCCGGCCTCGCCCGCGATCCCACGCTCTCGGCGCTGCTACTCGACAACGGCCATGCGCCCAAGGCCGGAGCGGACACGCAGCGCTTCAAGCCGATGGCCTTGAAAGCGAAGCTGTTGCGGCGACTGGCCAAGGCCGGCGCGCGCGATTTCTACGAGGGCGAGACCGCCCGGATGATCGCGGCCGATCTCGAAGCCGGCGGCTCGGCGATCCGCGCCGCCGACCTCGCGGCCTATGACGTGACCTGGGCTCCGCCGTTGACCGGACGCTACCGCGACTTCGACATCGCCGCGATTCCCGGCCTGAGCGGCGGCCCGACTTTCTTCGATGCGGCCGCAAGGCTGGAGGCGGGACCACTTGCGCGCGAAACCTCGCCGGCCCAAACCGCCCTGCTCTATGCCAGCGCAATCCGCGCGGCCTATGCGACGCGCCTGACCACGCTCGGCCATGCGGCCACACCCCAGGCTGGCTGCACCTCCCATGTCAGCGTGGTCGATCGCGATGGCACGATGGTCTCGCTGACCAACACCCTGCTCTCGCGCTTCGGCGCCAAGGTCGCGTTGCCAAACGCAGGCATCATCATGAACAACGGTATGATGTGGTTCGACCCACGTCCCGGCCAGCCCAACAGCATAGCGGCAGGCCAGAAGCCGCTCGCCAACATGTGCCCGCTGGTGCTGAGCCGGAACGGCCGCCCGATGTTAGCCATTGGCGCAGCCGGTGGGCGCACGATTTTCCCGACCGTGCTTCAACTGATCTCCGGCTTGGCCGATTTCGGCCTGTCGCTGGAGGAGGTCTTCCACCGCCCGCGCATCGACGCCTCGACGCCGCGCATCAAGATCGACGCAAGGGCGCAGGCGGATGTAGCAGCCGCTGTCGCCAGCGCCTTTCCAGTCGAGATCGTCGAGGACACGCTCTACCCGGTGAACTTCTCGATTCCGTCTGCCGTGATGGTCTCGGACAATGGCGGCTTCACCGGCATGGCCCACCCGACCTCGCCATGGGCCGCGGTGGTGGCGGCGACGGCATGACGATGACGGAACCGCCCGTCCTGGCGATCGACGATCTCGTCATCGAGATCGACGGCAACCGCATCGTCGATCATGTCTCGCTTGAAGTCGGCTCGGGTCGCATCCTCGCCATCGTCGGCGAGTCCGGCTGCGGCAAGAGCCTGACGGCGCTCTCGGTGCTCGGCCTCTTGCCGAAGGCGGCTACGGTCAGGAAAGGCGCGATCAGGCTCAATGACCGCGACTTGACGACGCTCGCCGAAACCGGCCTCTCGGAGGTCAGGGGCAATGAGGCAACGATCATCTTCCAGGAGCCGGTCGCGTCGCTGAACCCGCTGATGCGCGTCGGCGAGCAGGTCGAGGAGGCGCTGGTCCTGCATCGCGGCCTGTCGCATCGCGCCGCGCGCGAAGAAGCGATCGCGATGATGACCCGCGTCGGCATTCCCGATGCGGCGCGGCGCGCGCGGCAATACCCGTTCGAGCTCTCGGGCGGCATGTGCCAGCGCATCATGATAGCCTCGGCCCTGATCTGCCGCCCTGCCTTGCTCATCGCCGACGAACCGACCACGGCGCTCGACGTCACGATCCAGGCGCAGATCCTCGACCTGATGCGGGGCTTGCGGGCGGATGTCGGCACGGCGATCGTGCTCATCACCCATGATATGGGCGTCGTCGCCGATCTCGCCGACGATGTCTGCGTGATGTATGGCGGGCGCATCGTCGAGAGCGGCCCGGTGGACGCTATATTCGCCGCGCCGCGCCACCCCTATACCAAGCTCCTGCTGGCGACGATCCCGACCCTGCAGGGGCAGCGCAAGGCGCTTTTGCGCACCATCGAGGGCATGGTTCCCAGCGCCGAATCCTGGCCTGATGGCTGCCGGTTCCGCACGCGCTGCCCGCTCGCCGACGAAAATTGCCTGGCTGCGCCGCCACTATCGGCTGTCGAGGCCGGCCACGCTGCGGCCTGCTGGCACACGGCCGAAGTCGGGGCTCTGGCATGAGCGACGCTGCTGATCCCCTGCTTCGGGTCCGTGATCTGAAGGTTCATTTCAAGCTGCGTCGCGGCGTCGGGACGCCCGGCGGGGTGGTCAAGGCCGTCGATGGCGTCTCCTTCGACGTCGCAGCCGGCCGCACACTCGCGCTCGTCGGCGAATCCGGCTGCGGCAAGTCGACGACCGCCTACGCGGTGATCGGGCTGGAACACGCTACCGGCGGCACCGTCATGTTCGACGGGCGCGACATCACCGGCCTGCGCGGGTCGGACAGGGCAGCGCTCGCCCAGGACATCCAGATCGTCTTCCAGGACCCGAGCGCGGCGCTCAACCCGAAGATGAGTATCGCCGACAGCATCGGTGAGCCGCTGGCCATCGCCGGCCGGACACGCCGCGACCGGCAAGCCCGCATCGCCGAATTGCTCGACCGGGTCGGCCTGCCGGCGGCCTTCGCGGAACGCCTGCCGAGCGCACTGTCGGGCGGCCAGCGCCAGCGCGTCGTCATCGCGCGCGCGCTCGCCCTGTCGCCGCGCCTGCTGATCCTCGACGAGCCGGTCTCGGCGCTCGACGTTTCCATACGCTCTCAGGTGCTGAACCTGCTGCTGGAACTGCAACGCGACCTGAATCTGGCGTATCTCTTCATCTCGCACGACCTCTCGGTGGTCAGGCACATCGCAGACGAGGTCATCGTGCTCTATCTTGGCACAGCGGCCGAAAGCGGCCCGGTCGACGCCATGTTCGAAGCGCCAAGACACCCCTATACGCAGGCTCTGCTGTCGGCGATCCCGCTGCCGGATCCCGTCCTGCAAAGGCGCCGTGAAAAGATCATCCTGACCGGCGATCTGCCGAGCCCGCTGGCGCCGCCGCCGGGCTGTCCCTTCATCAGCCGCTGCCCGATCCGCGAGGATATCTGCCCCACTGCACGCCCTGCCCTCATCGCGACGGCGTCGGGAACGCAAGCCGCCTGCTTCGTGCGCGCGGCTGCGCCGGCGCTATCGCGAGGTTACCTCGCCTAGACCCGCTCCGGCAGGCGGCGATAGGCAAAGTAGCGCCCCTCCGGAACGCCTTCGGGCAAGGCCGTCGCGACCAGCGCCGCATGCGCCAGCTCCGAACCGCTGACCACCAGCGCGTCGTCGGCAGCCAGCATCGCAACATGACCCGGCAGCCAGGAAAGTGCGATCGCATCGCGCTCGGGCACGCCGGTGGTGGCGTCGACATGGAGCAGCACGGCGTTGCGACCATGCTCGGCCGCGAAGGCCGGCAGGGTCTGCGCCATATCACCGAGCACGAGCCTGTCGACCGGCGGCAGAGAGCGCGGATTGGCCTTGGCCTCGCGCTCAAACGCGTGGATCTCGCGCCCCGGCAGGATCTCGCGCAGATGGTCGTAGGTCCGGCCATTGCCAAGCCCGAGCTCGAGCACGAATCCATCGCGCCCGACGATGCCGGCGGCGGCCCAGTCGAGAACCAGGCGCTGCGCCTGAAGGCGGCGGATCATGCTGTCGAGGCGGCTCATGGCTTCCCTGATCGACGGCGATGCAGGCGAAGTCAATCTCAAGCGTCTCCGGTCTGGTCACCACTTGCGCGTGCCGGAGCCGCCGTCGAATGGCGTTGCGAGCTGGTTGCCCGACACAGCGCCGCAAGCGAGGAGTGGGCAGAGCCTACGGCTCGACACCGTCGTCCGCGCCGTCGATGACCGCGCGGACGATCGCGATGCCGAAGCCCGCTCGCGCAAGTGCGGCGAAATCCTTACTGCGCGACGCAGTACGGTCACCACGATTCCATGGCCCGAGGCGCTTACGTTTTGCGGCGATTCGCGCCGCCGCCAGTTCCTGCTCCTCGCTCGCGGCGCTGTGCCGGGCCACCAGATCGCGCGGCACGCCTTTGGCCGCGAGCTTGCCGGCGACGGCCCGCGCCGACTGGCCCTTTCGTCGCAGGCTCGCGGCGCGCGCCTCGGCGAAGCGCTGGTCGTCGACGAGGCCCGACGAAACGCAGCGCGCCACCACCGCGTCGAGCATCGCCTCGAACCGGGCGGGCTCGTCGCCGTGATGGCGGCAGCTCAGTACGACCTTGCGCTGGAGCACGCGGCGCAACTGCACCGAGGGCGCGGCATAGCGTTCGAGATAGTGCATCGCGGCGCGCTGCAGATAATCGGGCGTGATCTTGCGCGGCGGCCGGCGCTCAGGCCGCTTGTCGCGCGCTACAGCGGGCGCGTCTTCCGCCACTAATCGGTCCCCGGCTTCGAGCGGCCGGCCTTGATCGAGGCGCGCTTGTCCTTGGAAACCAGCCGCCTTTCCTTGGAGGCCTTGGTCGGCTTGGTTGCCCGGCGAATCACGGGACGAACGGCCGCTTCCCGGATCAACTCCAGCAGGCGCTCCAGCGCCTCCTCGCGGTTGCGCTTCTGGCTGCGCTGCGCCTGCGCGACGATGACGATGACGCCGTCCTGCGTCAGCCGGCTGCCGGCAAGCTTCATCAGGCGCACGGCGACGTCGTTTGGCAGCGAGGGCGAGCGCCGGATGTCGAATTTGAGCTGGACCGCGCTCGACACCTTGTTGACGTGCTGGCCGCCCGGCCCCGAGGCGCGCACGAAGCTTTCTTCCAGTTCGCTCTCGTCGATCGCGATGGACGGGGTGACTTGAATCATGGGAGTGAGGCTATCTCATTTCGGCGGAGTTTTGCAGCGTTGCAGCCTTCTCGCGATATCTCACGCCTGATCGAGATCATGGCGGCGCTGCGCACGCCCGGCACGGGCTGCCCCTGGGATCTGGAGCAGGATTTCGCCTCGATCGCGCCCTACACGGTCGAAGAGGCCTATGAGGTGGCCGACGCCATCGCGCGCGGCGACAGGCTCGATCTCAAGGATGAACTCGGCGACCTGCTGCTGCAGGTCGTCTATCACGCGCAAATGGCTGAAGAAGAGGGCTCTTTCGCCTTCCCCGACGTGGTCGAGGCCGTCACCGCCAAGATGATCCGCCGTCATCCCCATGTCTTCGGAGACGCGCGCGATCTGTCGCCAGCGGAGGTCAAGGCACTCTGGCACGCCATCAAGGCGCAGGAGAAGGCCGACAAGGCGCGCGCGAGGGCTGCTACCGGCCTCCCCGAGAAGACCGAGGACAAGGGCGTGCTTGCCGGCATACCGCAGACGCTCACTGCCCTCACCCGCGCCTGGAAGCTGCAGGCGAAAGCTTCGACCGTCGGTTTCGACTGGAACGACGCCAGGCTCGTCCTCGACAAGATCAGGGAAGAGACCGCTGAGATCGACGAAGCGATGGCCTCGGGCGACAAGGCGGCGATCAGGGAGGAGATCGGCGACCTGCTCTTCGTCGTCGCCAACCTCGCCCGCCATGTCGACGCCGATCCGGAAGGCGTCTTGCAGGCCGCCAACGCCAAATTCGAGCGCCGGTTCAAGGGCATCGAGGATGCGCTGGAGGCACAGGGCCGGACGGCAAAAGACGCGACGCTCGACGAGATGGAAGCGCTCTGGCAGGCGGTGAAGCGGGCGGAAAAGGCCGGAGCGGCCTAATTTCGCTGCTCGGCCTCTGGAAACCGCGCGCCAAAGGCCCCTTCCCGCTCCGGCGGCAGGCGGACCGTCAGGCTCAACGTCCCGTCCTCTGCATCCTCACGCTCGAGGATTTCGCCGTTGGCATGCAGCCAGGCCAGCGATTTTCCGTCTCCGGGCGGCAGTACCAGCCGGTAGATCGGGCGACTCTTGGCGATGCGCGTCTCGATCGCGTCGGTCAGCCGGTCGATGCCGTCGCCGGTGAGCGCCGAGACCAATACCGGGCGCGACGCGTCGGGCTTGATCGCAGCCAGGCCGAGCTGGCGCTCGCGCTCGGCGGCGTCAAGCAGGTCCGACTTGTTCCAGACCTCGACGACGCGCTGGCCGTCATCGGGGTCGATCCCGAGATCGCGCAGGATGCCCTGCACGTCGGCGGCCTGCGCCTGCGTGTCTTCATGGGCGACGTCGCGGACATGCAGCAATACGTCGGCCTCGATCGCGTCTTCCAGCGTGGCGCGGAAGGCTGCGACGAGCTGCGTCGGCAGGTCGGAGATGAAGCCGACGGTGTCCGACAGCATGATCCGTGCGCCATGCGGCAGCTTCAGCGCGCGCGCCGTCGGGTCGAGCGTCGCAAACAGCATGTCCTGCGCCAGAACCTCGGCGGAGGTCAGGCGATTGAACAGCGTCGACTTGCCGGCATTGGTGTAACCAACCAGCGCAACCACCGGATAAGGCACACGTTTGCGGCTGGCGCGATGCAGGCCGCGCGTGCGCTTGACGCTCTCCAGATCGCGCTCGATCTTGGTCATGCGCTCCTGAATGATGCGTCGATCCGCCTCGATCTGCGTCTCGCCGGGGCCGCCAAGGAAGCCGAAGCCACCGCGCTGGCGCTCCAGATGGGTCCAGGACCGCACCAGCCGGCTTTTCTGGTAGTTGAGATGCGCAAGCTCGACCTGCAGCGTGCCCTCGCGGGTACGGGCTCGACGGCCGAAGATTTCGAGGATCAGGCCGGTCCGGTCGATGACCTTGCAGCCAAAGGCCTTTTCGAGATTGCGCTGTTGCACGGGCGATAGCGCGCAATCCATCACGACGAGGCCGATCTCCTCGATCTTGATGCGCTCGGCGATCTCCTCGACCTTGCCCTTGCCGAGATAGGTCGCCGGCCGAAAGGCCGTCAGCATCACCTGGATCGGCTCGACCACGGTGAGATCGATGGCTCCAGCCAAGCCCACGGCCTCGTCGAGCCGCGCCGCGAAGGAGCGCTGGTTCGCGTCAGCCGCACCGCCGCCGCGGCGCTGCGAATAGGGCCCCACGACATAGGCGCGCGTATTGGCTGCGATCTCGCGCTCGATCTCGTCGAGCGGTTTGGCGAGGCCTTGCGGCTCCTCGCCCCCGCTGCGTCCCGACATCGGCCTCAGGCCTTGTCCTGTTCCTCGGGCTCGAACAGCTGCACGGGATGACCCGGCATGATCGTCGAGATCGCATGCTTGTAGACCAGCTGCGAATGCCCGTCGCGACGCAGCAATACGCAGAAATTGTCGAACCAGGTAACGACGCCCTGCAGCTTCACGCCATTGACGAGAAAGATCGTCAGCGGGATCTTCTGCTTGCGGACGTGGTTGAGGAAAGTGTCCTGAAGGTTTTGTGCCCGCTCTGCGGCCATGTTCAGCCCCTGTTGTTGGGATCGCTCATCGGGTTCAGGCCCGCGATCCATTTCGCTTCGTTCGCAAGCATGCCAAAGAGCACGCCGTTTCAAAGCACCGACGATATATTAGATCGTTGCGTTCTATGACAAAGCAAGGGTGATGCCGCATCGTATTTGCGCATGAAGCCTGCGTATCGCGCAGGCGGTCATGCGGCCGACGCTTGGCGGCGTTTCAGCCGACCCCGAGCGACTTCAGCTTGCGGTGCAGCGCAGAGCGCTCCATGCCGATGAACTCGGCCGTGCGCGAAATATTGCCGGAAAAACGGGCGATCTGGGCGATCAGATACTCGCGCTCGAAGATTTCGCGCGCATCGCGCAGCGGCAGGCTCATCAGCCGCTCGCCGCCCGAGCCCGACGGCGTCGTCGGCACCATCGCGCCGACCTCGGCCGGCAGCATGTCGATGGTGATGTCGGCGGTGGGGTCGCCCTTGGTCAGGATCATCAGGCGCTCGACATTGTTGCGCAGCTCGCGAACGTTGCCGGGCCATTCGTGCGACTGCAGCACCGCCATCGCGTCAGAGCCGATGCGACGCTTGGGCAGGCCGGTCGCAACCGAAATCTGGTCCATGAAGAACTCGATCAGCTCGGGCACGTCCTCGCGCCGCTCCGACAGCGCCGGAATCCGCACCGGCACGACGCTGAGGCGATGATAGAGGTCCTCGCGGAACCGCCCATCGGCGATCAGCTGGGCAAGGTCGCGGCTGGTCGAGGAGATGATGCGGACATCGACATGGACGCGGGTTGCCCCACCGACGCGCTGGAAGTTCTGATCGACCAGCACGCGCAGGATGCGGTTCTGTGTCTCGCGCGGCATGTCGCCGATCTCGTCGATGTAAAGCGAGCCGCCATGCGCCTCCTCGAGCGCGCCGACGCGGCGGGTGCGCCCCTCGCCGCCCTCCACGCCAAAGAGTTCCTCCTCCATCGTCTCGGGCGTGATCGTGGCGGCGTTTATCACCATGAACGGCCCCGAGGACCGGCTCGACGCCTCGTGCAGGGTGCGCGCGGTCAATTCCTTGCCGCAGCCGGGTTCCCCGGTGATCAGGATGCGCGCATTGGTCGGCGCGACGCGCTCGATCGTCTGCCGCAGCTGGTTGACCACGGTCGAGCGCCCGACGATACGGCTGGCCTGGACCGAACCCTTCTTCAGCTCGCGCACCTCGCGCCGTAGCCGCGAGGCCTCCAGCGCGCGCTCGGCCACCAGCACCAATCGGTCGGCCTTGAACGGCTTCTCGATGAAGTCGTAGGCGCCGCTCTTGATCGCCGAAACCGCCGTCTCGATATTGCCGTGGCCCGAGATCATCACCACGGCGAGATCAGGGTGGCTTTCCTTGATCAGCTCCAGCACCTGCAGCCCGTCCAGCCGGCTGCCCTGCAGCCAGATGTCGAGAAAGACAAGATTGGGCCGGCGCGCCGCGATAGCGGCCAGCGCCTCGTCGGCGGAGCCCGCCTTGCGCGTGCGGTAGCCTTCGTCTTCCAGCAGGCCCGCAACCAGTTCGCGGATATCGACCTCGTCATCGACAACCAGAATATCGGCGCTCATACGGCAATCCCATTTCGCATGTCTTTGGCGGCGGACGCGATTGGGTCGCGCCCTCCCGCCGTCTCGCTCTTGGCCTCGTCGGTGGGGCCGGTCTCCGGGAACCAGAGCCGGACGCGGGCTCCGCGCACGCCGTTGGCGGCATCGGGCCGGTCGAGCAGTTCGATCCCGCCGCCATGGTCTTCGAGAATCTTGCCGACGATCGCCAGGCCGAGGCCGGTGCCGCCCTCGCGCGTCGTCATGTAGGGTTCGAGCAGCTTCTGGCGCTGGTCGACTGGCAGGCCCTTGCCGTTGTCGATAACGTCAATGACGATCACACCGTCGTCGCGCCGCTCGAAAGCGAGGTCGATTCGCCCGGGCCCCCGTTCGTCCATCGGCACGGCCTCGATGGCCTCGGACGCGTTCTTGATGACGTTGGTCAGCGCCTGCGAGAGCAGTCGACGATCGAACTGGGCCGGCACGGGAACCGCAGGCAGGTTTTCCGAGATCGTCAGCTCGGGATTGCCGACGCGCATCAGGAAGACGATCTGGCGGACGGTCTCGACGATGTCCTCGCGTGCCAGCGAAGGCTTCGGCATCCGCGCGAAGGACGAGAACTCGTCGACCATCCGCCGGATATCCTCGACCTGGCGCACGATGGTGTCCGTGCATTGGTCGAACACGTCCTTGCCCTCGATGATGACGCGCCCGAACCGGCGCTTGATCCGTTCGGCAGAGAGCTGGATCGGCGTCAGTGGATTCTTGATCTCATGGGCGATCCGGCGTGCCACATCGGCCCAGGCGGCGGTGCGCTGGGCCGAGACGAGGTCGGTGATGTCGTCGAGCGTCACCACGAGCCCAGCGCCGACGCCCTCGCCCTCGCGCGCCGCACGCACATTCACCATCCGGTCGTGCCCGCCACGCGTGATCGCGATCTGGCCTGAACTCTGGCGCTGGCGGTTTTGCAGAGCTTCCGTGACAAAGGTCGCAATCTCCGGAGCGACGCGCGCGATCGGCTCGCCGAGCAGCCGACCGCCGCTCCCGATCAGGCTCTCGGCCGAACGGTTGATGATGGTGATGTGCCCGTCGCCGTCGAGGCTGAGCACGCCCGACGAAACGCCAGACAGCACCGTCTCGGTGAAGCGCCGGCGTCTGTCGATGACTTCGCTTGCGGTCACGAGGCCGTCGCGCTGCCGGCGCAGCTCCGCCGTCATCTTGTTGAAGGTCTCGCCGAGATGAGCGAGGTCGCCTTCCGATCGCCGGATCGGCACCTGGACGTAGAAATTGCCGCTGGAGACCTGATCGGTCGCATGGATCATGCGCCGGATCGGCGCGACCAGCGCGTTGGCGAAACTCAGGCCGATCCAGATCGCCGAAAGCAGCAGGATCACCGAGATCAGCGCGTACATCGAGGCGAAGGCGATCTGCACGCCTTTCCGGCGCGCGTCGATCGCAAGGTATTCGACCGCCGCCCCGCGCGCGATCGCCGGCGAATCGACCGCCAGCGCATCGACCTCGCGCGCGACATGCAGGAAGGCGTTGTCATAGGTCGGCAGCTTGACCAGCGCACCGAAGATGCGGCCGGTCTCCGGCACGACGCAGATCGGTTCCGGCGCCGACTGGGCATCGTCGAAAGCCGCCTGATCGGGCTTCGGCGGGTCCTTCAGCACGTCGATGCCGGCACGCACCAGCACCTTGTCGGGCGGCTGCATGATCGCCGCCACGGGCAGGCCGAGCGCGGTCGCGCGCGCCGTCAGGAAGGTCTCGAACCATTTGCGGTCGACGTCGAAGGCGGGCTTCGCCCGCACCAGATCGTCGGTCAGAATCCTGATCTCGCGGCCGAGCGATTTGCACTGGCTCGCTGCAAAAGCGTCCGAGACCTCGACTGATTTGAAGATCGCGTCGCGCATCCGGTCCGAGAACCACGGCTCGAGCCCACGCTCGATCGTGACGGTGGCGATGATCGCGACCAGCACAGCCGGCAAGGCGGCGATGATGCTGAACAGGCCGACGATGCGGACATGCAGGCCAGCCGCCGCCGCACCTGCGCGCCTGGCCCGAATCAAGACCGACAGCTCGAAGGCGACGATGATCAGCAGCAGCAGGATCAGCAGCGCGTTGAGAACGAAGACGCCGATGACGACTTCATGCACCGGGACGATCGGAGTCGCGCCCGACAGCACCATGAAGGTGACGAGCGCCGAAACCAGCGCGAACACGACGACGACCGCGCCGAGCCAGCCCGATACGCGGCGCGGCGGATCCTCGCCGCGCGGCACGATTCTGACATCGCTGACCGAAGCTGACACGGTTACTCGACGACTCCATTGCAGGCGGCCGGGGTTGAGCCCGACCGTGAGCGGCGCACTGATGCGCCCAAGCAACGGTGTTGTCAAAATATGACATGGGGAAGGCGAGCGCCTGCCCCATACGCAAATCGTCAGCGCGGCGAGCGCACGACCTGCATGTCAAGCTCGCGGATTTTCTTGCGCAGCGTGTTGCGATTGAGCCCCAGAAGCTCCGCGGCGCGGATCTGATTGCCTCGCGTGGCGGCAAGCGCGGCTGCGATCAACGGCGGCTCAACCTCACGCAGAATGCGGTGATAGAGGCCCGGCGGCGGAATATTGTCACCGAAACCGCCAAAATACTGGTTGAGGTGGCGTTCGACAGAACCCGACAGCGTCTCCGCGCGCTCCTGCGTCGTGCCGCTGGAAAAGCTTTGCGTCGGCGAGGCCGGCTGCAATTCCGCATCCACGATCGGCGAGGTGATCGTCTCCTGCGGATACAGCGCCGCCAGACGACGCACGAGATTCTCAAGTTCGCGGACGTTGCCGGGCCAGCGATAGCGCCGCATCACGTCCATCGCTTCCGAATCGATCTGCTTGCGCGGCAGGCCCTCCTTCTCGACCAGCGAGAAGAAGTGGCGCACCAGATCGGGAATATCCTCGACGCGCTCGCGCAGCGGCGGAAGACGGATCGGTACGACGTTCAGGCGGAAGAACAAATCCTCGCGAAACAACCCCTGCGCGATCGAAATGCGCAGATCCTTGTTTGTGGCGGCGACGATGCGGACATTGGTCTTGATCGGCGTCCGCCCGCCGACGGTGGTGTACTCGCCCTGCTGCAGAACGCGCAGCAGACGTGTCTGCGCCTCCATCGGCATGTCACCGATCTCGTCGAGGAAGAGCGTGCCACCCTCGGCCTGCTCGAACCGGCCCGACGAGCGCATCATCGCGCCGGTGAAGGCGCCTTTCTCATGGCCGAACAGCTCGGACTCGATCAGGTCCTTCGGAATCGCCGCCATGTTGATCGCGACGAAAGGCCCGTTCTTGCGCTTGCCGTAATCGTGCAGTGCGCGCGCGACCAGTTCCTTGCCGGTGCCGGATTCGCCATTGATCATCACGGTCAGATCGATCGGCATCAGCCGAGCGAGCGCGCGATAGACGTCCTGCATCGCCGGCGAGCGGCCGATCAGCGGAATATCGTCGGGCTCGGCTGCCGCATTGGCGCGGCCTCCATCGCCGCGCGGCCGCGACAGGGCGCGCCCGACGATGGCGACGAGTTCCTTCAGGTCGAAGGGTTTCGGCAGATATTCATAGGCGCCGCGCTCGGACGCCTTGATCGCGGTCATGAAGGTGTTCTGCGCGCTCATCACGATGATCGGCAGGTCGGGCCGCACGCGCTTGATGCGCGGCAGCAGGTCGAAGGCGTTGCCGTCGGGCATCACCACATCGGTGATGATCAGGTCGCCAAGTCCCTGCGCCGCCCAGGTCCAGAGCGTCGCCGCCTGGCCGGTGGTCCGCACTTCATATCCGGCCCTGGCAAGGGCCTGATTGAGCACGGTGCGGATCGCGGCGTCGTCGTCCGCGATGAGAATGTTACCGGTCGGCATTCACTGTGGTCCTGTAGGCCTTAAACTGTCTGCCGCGCCCGGGGCTGGTGCAGCGGCAGCAGAAGTCGAAACGTCGTTCGGCGGGGAACGGACTCGCATTCGACGATCCCGCCATGATCGCCGATCACCTTGGCGACGAGTGCAAGTCCAAGGCCACTGCCCTGCGCCTTGGTGGTGACGAAGGCGTCGAACAGATGCGGCAGCAGGTCGGCGGACACGCCGGGACCATTGTCGCGAATGCCAATTTCGAGCGGCAGCGCGATGCGCGCCGAGGAGCCGGCGAGTTGCATGCGGATGCCAGGGCGGAACGCCGTCGTCAGCGTGATCTCGCCGTCGATCGCTTGCGTTCCAATGGCTTCGGCCGCGTTTTTCACCAGATTGAGCAGGACCTGCACCAGCTGGTCGCGGTTGCCGGCGACGGGCGGCAGCGACGGGTCGTAGACCTCGTTGAAGCGGATATGGCGGGCGAATCCGGATTGGGCGAGGCGCTTCACATGGTCGAGAACGTCGTGGACATTGACCGGGCCGCGCTCGCTCGGGCGCTCATCGCCGAACAACTCCACGCGCTCGACGAGCTTCACGATCCGGTCGGTCTCGTCGCAGATCAACTGCGTCAGCACGCGATCGCTGTCCGGCACGGAGGCTTCGAGAAGCTGCGCCGCGCCGCGAATGCCCGAAAGCGGGTTCTTGATCTCGTGCGCCAGCATCGCGCCGAGCGCAGTAATTGAGCGGGCCGCACCACGATGGGTCAATTGCCTGTCCATTTTTTCGGCAATTGTCCGTTCTTGAAGCATAAGCACGACCGCATCGCCCTGGCTGGGCAAGGGCGAGGCAAAAACATCGACGACGCGATCCATGCCGAGGCGCGGCGATCCGAGATCAAGCCGATACTCGCTGACGCTGGCGCCGCGACGCTGCACCTCCTCGATCAAAGCGAGTACGGGCGACCCGAAGGCGATGAGATCGTCGATGCGCTGGCGCTTCAGGACGACTGCGCTCGACTGGAAGAAATCCTCGGCGGCGGTATTGGCATAGAGAACGCGATGGTTCTCGCCGACCACCACCACCGGCATCGGCAGCACGTTCAGCGCCTGGACCTCGATCAGGTCGAGCAGAAAATCGTCGCTGCCCTTCCCGCCACCGTCGAAAAACGCCATCGCCATACGCAATACCTTTCGTCACGCCGCAGCGCGGTCGAACTCAACGGAAAATAGCCGCGCCAACGCATCGATCACGGCCTTGGGATCGTCTGAGGTAAGCAGTTGCCGCCGCCAGACCGGATCGGGCGCGCAGCCGCTCGCCACCGCCTCGTCGGCATAGGCCGCCAGATGCTTGCGGGCGTGACGGACGCCATGGGCGACGCCCATCAGGCCGAGCAGTCCCTCGTAATGTTCGCGTGCAATGGCGAGCTTTTGCCCAATGCTAAGGGACGGCGCGGCGCGCCCCGCGAGGCCGGCCCCGATATCGCCGACGAGCCAGGGCCGGCCGAGCGCGGCGCGACCGACCATGACGAAATCCGCGCCCGACTGCGAAAGACAAGCCTGTGCGTCCGCCAGGTCATGAATGTCGCCATTGGCGACGAGCGGAAAAGCACCCTGCTCCCGCACCGCCCGGATCGCGCCCCAGTCGGCGACGCCCTTGTAGAATTGCTGCCGCGTGCGGCCATGCACCGTGATCAGAGCCGCGCCCTCGGTGACGGCGCGGCGCGCCAGTTCCGGCGCATTACGAGCGGCGTCGTCCCAGCCCAGCCGCATCTTGACGGTGACGGGAATCTTGACGGACGTCACGGCCGCCTGCACCAGCGTCAACGCATGATCGAGGTCGCGCATCAGCGCCGAGCCGGCCCAGCCGCCGGTCACCTTCTTGGCCGGACAGCCCATATTGATGTCGACGACGGCCGCGCCATTGGCCTCGGCCAGTTTCGCGGCCTCACCGAGCCAATGGGGATCGCAGCCCGCAAGCTGCACGACATGGGGCGAGACGCCGGCGCCCTCGGCCCGGATACGCGCTTCTTCGCTGCCTTTGACGAATTCGTCGGACGCGACCATCTCGGAGACGACGAGGCCGGCGCCATGGCGCGCGGCGATCCGGCGCATCACGATATCGGTCACGCCCGACATCGGCGCGAGGAAAGCGCGCGACGCAGGCGCAACGCCGCGCCCGGCCAGATCATCGACGCCCGAATTTGAGGCAACTTCCATTATGCATATTTATTGGACATTGCTGCAGGAGCGCAAGAGGGCTTGAGTCATATTGCGCCGCATCATTGCCGCACCCCTGCCGCACTGCAGGATGCGGCACGAAGTGCCGGGCTTGGCGAACGTCCAAGGGCCAACTATCACCAAATGCCACGCTGGACCAATGACCTTGCCGACCGAACCGACACACAACGCCCGACTTCCGATCGCCGCGCTCGTTGTCGCTGCCGGCCGTGGCCTCAGGGCGGGCGGAGACGGCCCCAAGCAATATCGCCTGCTCGACGGCCAGCCGGTTCTTGCGCAGGCGCTGACGCCTTTTTTGGCTGAGCCGGCAATCGCCACTATTCTGGTCGTGATCGGAGCCGGCGACGAGGCACGTTATGCTCATGCGATCGGCGGCATGCAAAGCGACAAGCTCACCAGCCCGGTCCGTGGCGGTGCAACGCGACAGGAGTCGGTTCGGGCCGGCCTGCACGCGTTGGCCGACAGCGGCTTTGACGGCGTCGTGCTGATCCACGACGCCGCCCGCCCCTATGTCTCGGCCAGCCTGATCCGGAGCGCGATCGATGCCGTCTCGACCGAGGTCGCAGCCGTGCCGGCGCTCGCCGTCACCGACACGATCAAGCGCCTCGACGCGCAACGCCGGATCATCGAGACGCCTCCGCGCGAGGATTTGGTCAGCGTGCAAACACCGCAGGCCTTCGATCTTAAGCCGCTTCTGGCCGCGCACGAAGCCGCCGTAGCCGCAGGCCTGGCGGGCTTCACCGACGATGCCGCCCTGATGGAATGGGCCGGGCACCCGGTCGCGACCTTCGCCGGAGAGGCAGGGAACATCAAATTGACCCATCCGCAGGATTTCGAGCGCCCGCAGCCGGACGCGCTACGCGTCCGCGTCGGCACGGGCTATGACGTCCACGCCTTCGGGCCCGGCGACCATGTCTGGCTCGGCGGCGTCCGCATCGCCCATGAGCGCGGCGTGATCGCGCATTCCGATGGAGACGTCGCGCTGCATGCGCTGACGGACGCGCTGCTCGGTTGCCTCACTGAGGGCGACATCGGCACGCATTTTCCGCCGAGCGATCCGCAATGGCGGGGCGCGGCCTCGGCGCAGTTTCTCGCTTTCGCGGCCGATCGCGTCAGGCAACGCGGCGGCAGGATCGACTTCCTCGACCTGACCATCGTCTGCGAAGCGCCCAAGATCGGCCCGCATCGCGAGGCGATCCGCGCCGCGATCGCGGCAGCGGCGGGCCTTCGCATCGACCAGGTCGCGATCAAGGCCACGACCTCCGAGCGGATGGGCTTCACCGGCAGGGGCGAGGGGCTGGCTGCGCTGGCGACTGCGACGATCCGCCTGCCGGAACAGGAGTGACGGCGATGTTCGACGACCAGATCACGCAACTCGCGACATCGACGCTCGAAACCTGCCGCGCCGCAGGCTTCAGCGTCGCCACGGTCGAATCCTGCACGGGCGGTCTCGTGGCTGCGGCATTGACCGCGATTCCGGGCTCATCGGATGTCGTGATGGGCGGTCTCGTTACCTATTCCAACGCCGCCAAGACGGGGTTGGCGGGCGTTCCGAGGGAGCTTATCGAAGCTCACGGGGCCGTCAGCGAGCCTGTCGCGCGCGCCATGGCGCTGGGCGGCTGGAGCCGGCTCGCGGCAGGCCTTTGCGTTTCGATCACCGGCGTCGCCGGTCCGGGCGGCGGCAGCGCGGAAAAACCGGTTGGGCTTGTGCATTTCGCCTGCGCCAACGGGCATGACACCACTCATCGCGAGATGCGTTTCGGCGATCTGCCCCGCGACGAGATTCGTCGCCTGTCCGTGCTGGTGGCGCTCGGTCTTTTGCTGGAAGCGGCGTTGGAGGCCTGCTGATCTCAGCCCCCCGACGCCGGCAGCGCCGCTGCGCCATAGACTTGGTCGGCGCGCCGCTCGAAGGCTTCGGCGAACTTGCGGAAGGCCTTGTCGAACATCGCGCCCATCAGCAGGCCGAGCACACGGCTGGCGAACTCATATGAGATGAAAAAGACGATCTCGCAGCCACTCTCATGCGGCTTGAAGATCCAGCGGTTTTCCAGATAGCGGAACGGCCCGTCGACATATTCGACCAGGATCTTGAGATTGACAGGGTCGAGCGTCACCCGGCTGGTGAAGGTCTCGCGGATCGCCTTGTATCCGACGCTCATATCCGCCAACAGCACCTCTCCGCCGCCCTCTCGCGGAGTCCGTTTGCGCACCTTGAGCCCCTCGCAGAGCGGCAGGAACTCAGGGTATTTCTCGACATCTGCGACAAGCGCGAACATCTGCTCGGGCGAGTGCTTCACTCGGCGGGCGCTGTTGAACATCGGCATGTCAGGCGGCCTCGGCGACGAGAGTGCGAGGCAGCCCGGCGGCAAAGGCTTTGATCGCGGAGCGCGATTTCAGGACGATCTGTAGCCGGGGTGACCCGGGCCGCGCCAGCGCCGCGACGATGCCGGCCCTATGCCGGGCGCGAAAACGCCAGACGTAGAGCAGGAACGGCCAATCGAACCGCTCGGGACAGCCGGGCGCCAGTTCCTCGCGTACCCGCCCGAAATGGCGGAACGTCCGGAGCAGGACGCCCATAATGCAGCGCCAGCGCGGCTGATCGAGAAACACGATCGCCTCGGCGTGCGGCAAGCGAACCTCGAACGTCCCAGAGTAATTGCCGTCCATGACCCAGCGGGGGCTCTCGACCAATCGACGGACCGTCGCCAGCCAGACGTCCGGCTCGCTGGGCCGCCACCCCGGCTGCCAATGCAGCGCATCCAGCGAGACGAGCGGCAGCCCGAGCTCCCGAGCGATCTGCTTGCTGAGCCAGGACTTGCCCGCGCCCGAGCAACCGATGACCATGACCCTCTGCACGCGGCCTCAGCCGCCGAGCTTGGCCGCGCGCGCCGCCCGCAGCTTGGCGAAATCCTCGCCGGCATGGTGCGAAGAACGCGTCAACGGCGTCGAGGACACCATCAGGAAGCCCTTCACATAGGCGATCGCCTCGAAACCCTTGAACTCTTCGGGCGTAACGAAACGGATCACCGCATGGTGCTTGCGCGACGGCGCGAGGTATTGGCCGATCGTGATGAAATCGACATCGGCCGAGCGCAAATCGTCCATCAGTTGCAGGATTTCGTTCCGCTCCTCGCCAAGGCCGACCATGATGCCGGACTTGGTGAAGATCGTCGGATCGAGTTCCTTGACCCGCTGCAGCAGCCGCAGCGAATGGAAATAGCGCGCGCCGGGGCGGACCTTCAGATATTTGCCCGGCACGGTTTCGAGGTTGTGGTTGAAGACGTCGGGCCTGGCAGCGACCACCACTTCGAGCGCACCGGGCTTGCGCAGGAAATCAGGCGTCAGGATCTCGATCGTGGTGCCGGGCGATGCCTTGCGAATGGCGCGGATCACCCGGGCGAAATGCTCGGCGCCGCCATCCTTGAGATCGTCGCGATCCACCGAGGTGATCACGACATGCTCCAGCCCGAGCTTGGCGACGGCTTGCGCGACCTTGGCTGGCTCCAGCGCGTCGAGCGCCTCGGGCACGCCGGTCTTGACGTTGCAGAAGGCGCAGGCCCGCGTGCAGGTGTCGCCCATGATCATGAAGGTGGCGTGCTTCTTCTCCCAGCACTCGCCGATATTGGGGCAGCCGGCCTCCTCGCAGACCGTGACGAGCTTGTTCTCTTTGACGATTTTCTGGGTCTCGGCCCATTTCGGCGAGCCCGGCGCCTTGACCCGGATCCAGTCCGGCTTGCGCAGGATCGGGTTTTCCGGCCGCTTCTGCTTCTCGGGATGGCGCAGTTCCGGCGCATCCGCTTTCGGATTGCCGACGTTGGGGCGTGGGTCGCGGTTCAGAAGGTCGAGGACGAGAGCCATGCGAATGGTCCATGGAAGCGGGCGCTAGGACGCCCCTGCTCCCTAGCTAGTCTGCGGCGCGCCTGCCGGCAACCACCTGGGCTATTTGCGCATGGCGTTCCAGATGACGATGACGATCACAGCGCCGGCGACGGCAGCCGTCAGCGTGCGCCAGAAGCCGAAAATCGGGATCTCCAGCAATTCGCCGAGCCGGCTGCCGATGAACGAGCCGGCGACGCCGACCAGCATGTTGGTGAACAGGCCATGGTCGGACGAGGTCAGGCGCTCGGCGATCCAGCCGGCGAGCATGCCGATCAGGATCGTGGCGAAGAAACCGTAGCCCGGCTGGGCCATCGTGGCGGCAAAGCTTTGCATCGTGTTGTCCCCCAGAAGCCTGCGCGAAGGCGCGCAGCAGAAAACGGCGTCCCGCGCTTAGCGTTCCATCACGCGATGAAACGGGCCAACAGCACCACGAGGATCGCGCCCAGCACCGCCATCGCCGCTTCGTCGAGAAAAGCATGGCCGGTGCGCACACGCCAGCCGGTCAGCCGCACGAGGCCTTGCCCGACCAGCATGCCGAGCACGCCGACGACGGCATGGCGGATCAGTCCGCCGCCACCCACGATCAGGCTGGCGACAAAACCGGTGACAGTGCCGAGCGCGATCGTCGGCGCGAGCGCGCGCCAGTCGAGCATCAGCCCGCCGCCCGGCGGCAGGATCTCGACCTTGTCGTCGGGGACGATGCGATCAGGGCCGCGGGGTTTTCGGGTGCGGGGGGCCATGGCGGAGATATGGAGGCGAGACAACGGAAAAGCCAAAACTTTTTCATGCCTTGTGAGAAACACGCCATCATCCCGGACGCAGCGACGCTGAGATCCGCGATCCATCATCGGAGCGCCGTCGAGCCCTATGATGGATCCCGGGTCAAGCCCGGGATGACGCGGTGTTCCCGAGCAAAAACGTTACGATCTTCAGGCGTTCAGCACTTTCCCATACGCATCCAGCACGCTCTCCTTCATCGTCTCCGATAGCGTCGGATGCGGGAAGATCGTGTGCATCAACTCTTCCTCGGTGGTCTCGAGATTCATCGCGACGACGAAACCCTGAATCAACTCGGTCACTTCCGCGCCGACCATGTGCGCGCCGAGCAGCTTGCCGGTCCTGGCGTCGAAAATCGTCTTGACCAGCCCTGAATCCTCACCCAGCGCCACCGCCTTGCCGTTGGCGACGAAGGGGAAGCGGCCGACCTTGACTTCGTGGCCGGCGGCCTTCGCCTTGGCCTCGGTCAGACCGACGCTGGCGATCTGCGGGTGGCAATAGGTGCAGCCGGGGATCATGAGCTTGTCCATCGGATGCGGATGCAGGCCCTTGATCGCCTCGACGCAGATCACCGCCTCATGCTCGGCCTTGTGCGCCAGCATCGGCGGGCCGGCGACGTCGCCGATCGCATAGAGGCCCTTCACATTGGTGCGGCAAAAATCGTCGATGACGATGCAGCCGCGATCGGTCTTCACGCCGAGCGCCTCGAGCCCGAGATTCTCGATATTTCCGACGACGCCGACAGCCGAGATCATCCGGTCGGCCGTGATGGTCTGCTTAGCCCCCTTCTCGTCCTCGATATGGGCGGTGACGCTGTCGGCTGATTTCTCGACCTTGGTGACCTTGGCCCCTGTCAGAATCTTCATGCCCTGCTTCTCGAAGGCCTTGCGCGCAAACGCGCCGATCTCGGCGTCCTCTACGGGGACGACCTGCGGCATCACCTCGACGACCGTGACCTCGACGCCCATCGTCCGATAGAACGAGGCGAACTCGATGCCGATCGCGCCCGAGCCCATCACCAGCAGCGATTTCGGCATCTTCGCCGGAACCATCGACTCGAAATAGGTCCAGATCAGCTTGCCGTCCGGCTCGATGCCGGGCAGCGCGCGCGGCCGCGCACCGGTCGCGATGACGATATGGTCGGCCGTGTAGGTGCCCTCGCCCTTCGCGCCCTTGGGCGGCGGAACCTGCGGCTGCATCGCCGGCTTCCTGGTGGCTGTGACCGCGATCGTGTTCGCCTTGGTCAGCTTCGCCTCGCCCCAGATGATGTCGACCTTGTTCTTTTTCATCAGGAACTGGACGCCGCTGTTCATCCTGGCCGCGATGCCGCGCGAGCGCTTCACCACCGCGTCGAGATCGGCCTTGAACGAGCCTTCGAGCACCAGCCCGTAATCCTTGGCGTGCTGGCCGTAGTGCAGGATCTCGGCCGAGCGCAGCAGCGCCTTGGTCGGAATGCAGCCCCAATTCGAGCAGATGCCGGCCATGTGCTCGCGCTCGACGATCGCCGTCTTGAAGCCGAGCTGGGCTGCACGGATGGCGGCGACATAGCCGCCGGGGCCGGAGCCGATGATGATGATGTCGTAGTCGGACATGGGTCAGGCTCCGTCGGCTGGAATGTTCAGAGAAGCAAGAACTGTCAGAGAAGGTGGCCGGTCGCGGCCTTTACGCAATCGTCGTTGATCGTCGCGAATTGCTTGTCGKCCTCGCTGAAAAGGGCGTCGAAATCGACTTTCGGCAGGCGTTCCGCTTCGGTCGCGATCCGGTTCAGGTGCCAGGACAGCGCCGAATAGCGATCGCGAGCCGGCTGCTCCTGAAAATTGGCAAGGAAGGTCCCAAGCGCGCCGAAGCGATAGGCCAGGCTCTTGAGTTCGATTCCCGACATTGCGCTGGCTCCGCCGCCATTCGCAGTCTCCGCCTTGAGACGAAACTCGAAGAAGATGGCGATGATATCCTTGCAACTGCGCAGACTCTCGGCGCGCAGCACGTTGCGCTGAACGCTGTCGATACTGCGGGAGTAATTGAAGTTCTGCAGGGCAGAAGCTGCCAACGACATCCCCGCGATGATGAGCGAGACCATGGCCAGACGGTTTCCCGCCGAAGAGCCGCTGTCCCCGCCCGCCATCTGCTCTCCTCACACCAGCATCGCCATCGGCTTCTCGATATAGCCCTTGAAGGCCTGCATCAGCTCGGCTCCGAGCGCGCCGTCGACCGCGCGGTGGTCGGTCGAGAGCGTCACCGACATCACGGTCGCGACAGCGAGTTCGCCCTTCTTGACGACGGCGCGCGGCTCGCCGGCGCCGACCGCCAGGATCGTCGCATGCGGCGGGTTCACGATCGCCGCGAAGTCCTTGACGCCGAACATGCCGAGATTGGAGACCGCCGTGGTGCCGCCCTGATACTCCTCGGGTTTCAGCTTGCGGTTCTTGGCTCGGGCCGCGAGGTCCTTCATCTCGTTGGAGATCTGGCTCAGCGTCTTGTGGCAGGCGTCCCGGATCACCGGCGTGATCAGTCCGCCGGGGATCGAGACCGCGACGCCGACATCGGCGTGCTTATGCTTCAGCATGGCGTTCTCGGTCCAGCTGACATTGGCCTCGGGCACCGCCCGCAGCGACATCGCAATCGCCTTGATCACCATGTCGTTGACCGAGAGCTTGTAGGCCGGTTTGCCGTCCTTTTCGGGCGCGGCCGCATTGAGTTCGGCCCGCAGCTTCAGCAGCGCGTCGAGCTCGCAATCGATCGTCAGGTAGAAATGCGGGATCGTCTGCTTGGATTCGAGCAGGCGGCGCGCGATCGTCTTGCGCATGCCGTCATGCGGGACTTCCTCATAGGAGCCCGGCGCGAACAGCTTCTTGACGGTCTCGTCCGACATGCCGGCAGCCATCGGCGCGGCGGCGGGTTTCGCTGCGGTCGGAGCGGCGGAAGCCGCCGCAGCCGGAGCCGCCTTGGCGCCGCCACCGGCCTTCGCCGCCTCGATATCCTTCTCGACGATGCGGCCATGCGGGCCGGAACCCGTGACCTTCGACAGGTCGAGCCCGGCTTCCTTGGCGAGGCGACGGGCGAGCGGCGAAGCGAACGAACGCTCGCCTCCCGAAGACACAGGAGCAGCCGGAGCCGCAGTAGCGGCGGCAGGAGTGGCTGACGACGCAGCGGCGACTGGAGCAGGCTTTGACGCGTCAGATTTGGGCGCTTCGGCCTTGGGAGCCTCGGCCTTGGCGGGTGCCGGCGTAGCGGCGGCCTTCACATCCTCGCCTTCGGCCGCGATCACGCCGATGATCTCATTGACGGCGACATCGGCCGTGCCGTCCGGCACCAGGATTTTTGCGAGCACGCCCTCATCGACGGCTTCGACCTCCATGGTCGCCTTGTCGGTCTCGATCTCGGCGATGATGTCGCCGGATTTAATCTTGTCGCCTTCCTTCTTCAGCCATTTGGCGAGATTGCCCTTCTCCATGGTAGGAGAGAGCGCGGGCATCAGGATGTTGGTTGGCATCTATTAGGCTCCAATCTTTCGCCAAGTGCCCTTGTTGCCTCTTCGAGACCCCAAACCCAATTTTTTCGCATCGCGAAGGGACTGAGCTGCCCAACGAACTTCGTATTGCCAGATATAAAAAAGATCAGGTGTAGCCATGATCTCTTTCTCATGGTGCGCCCAAATGTGACGTGCCACTTCAACGATCGTCGCCTCACCTTTGTGAGCTTCAACGGCCTTCATAACCGCTGGTATGAAATCATCCCGCTTCATAGGCTCAGCGATAGCAGACGGCTTTGGCCGCCGCGATGACCTCGCCGACATTCGGCAAAGCCAGCTTTTCAAGGTTGGCCGCATAGGGCATCGGCACGTCCTTGCCGGTGACGCGGATGACCGGCGCATCCAGATAATCGAACGCCGCCTCCATGATCTTCATGCCGATCTCGGCGGTGACGCCCGACTGCGGAAAACCTTCCTCGACGGCGACGCAGCGATGCGTCTTCTGCACCGAGGCGATCACGGTCTCGATATCCATCGGGCGGATGGTTCTGAGATCGATGACCTCTGCCTCGATGCCCTCCTTGGCCAGCGCCTCGGCGGCCGCCAGCGCATAGGTCATACCGATGCTGAAGGAGACGATGGTCACGTCCGTGCCTGGCCGCACCACCTTGGCCTTGCCGATCGGCACGACGATATCGTCGCCCTTGGGCACCTCGAACTGGCGGCCGTAGAGGATCTCGTTTTCGAGGAAGATGATCGGGTTGGGATCGCGGATGGCGCTCTTGAGCAGGCCCTTGGCGTCGGACGCGCTATAGGGCGCGACGACCTTGAGGCCCGGCACGTTCGAGTACCACGCGGCGTAGTCATGGCTATGCTGCGCGCCGACGCGTGCGGCCGCGCCATTGGGTCCGCGAAACACGATCGGGCAACCCATCTGACCGCCCGACATATAAAGCGTCTTGGCGGCGGAGTTGATGATCTGGTCGATCGCCTGCATGGCGAAGTTGAAGGTCATGAACTCGACGATCGGCTTCAGGCCCGTCAGCGCCGCGCCGACCGCGATGCCGGCAAAGCCGTGCTCGGTGATCGGCGTGTCGATGACGCGCTTGGGCCCGAATTCCTGCAGCAGCCCCTGCGTGACCTTGTAGGCGCCCTGATACTCCGCGACCTCCTCGCCCATGACGAAGACATCGCCGTCGCGGCGCATTTCCTCGGCCATGGCGTCGCGCAGCGCTTCGCGCACGGTCATCGAAACGACCTCCGCTCCGGCCGGGAATTCGGACGAAGCGTCATAGGATTTCGCCTGGGCAGGCACGGTCGCAGGCGCCGCTGCCGCGGGAGCTTCCGCAGCCGGTGCGGCCTTGGCTTCGGGAGCTTTCTCGGCCGATTTGGTGGCTGCCGCCGCGCTCGCATCTTCGCCCTCGGCCGCGATCACGCCGATCCTGGTGTTGACCGCGACATTGTCGGTGCCGTCGGCGATCAGGATTTTCGCGAGAATGCCCTCGTCGACGGCCTCGACCTCCATCGTCGCCTTGTCGGTCTCGATCTCGGCGATGATGTCGCCGGCCTTGATCTTGTCGCCCTCGGCTTTCAGCCATTTGGCGAGTTTGCCCTGCTCCATGGTGGGCGAAAGGGCAGGCATGAGAATGTCGATCGGCATGAACGCACCCGGATGTGAGGCGATATCGGGACTAGGGCGGGGAACGGGCGGGCGCGGTCAGGCGCGCGCCGCCTCCAGCGTGATGTCGGTCCAGAGTTCCGACGGATCGGRCTCGGGGTCGTGCGTCGCGAACTCGGCTGCGTCGTTGACGATCTCGCGCACCTTGGCGTCGATCGCCTTGAGTTCGTCCTCGCCGACCTTGAAGTCGCGGGTGAGACGCCCCCTCACCTGCTCGATCGGGTCGTGCTCCTCGCGCATGCGCTGGACCTCGTCCTTGGAGCGGTACTTCGCCGGGTCGGACATCGAGTGGCCGCGATAGCGATAGGTCTGCATTTCCAGGATGTAGGGGCCCTTGCCGGTACGGGCATGCTCGATGGCGCGGTTCGCCGCATCGCGCACGGCGCGCACGTCCATGCCGTCGACCTGCTCTCCGGGAATGCCAAAGGAGATGCCGCGACGGGAGAAATCGGTTTGCGCCGAGGCGCGGCTGACCGAGGTGCCCATGGCGTAGCGGTTGTTCTCGATCACGAACACGACCGGCAGCTTCCAGAGCTGGGCCATGTTGAAGCTCTCATAGACCTGGCCCTGATTGGCCGCGCCGTCGCCGAAATAGGCCATCGAGACGCGGCCGTCCTCACGGTACCAGTTCGCGAAGCCGAGGCCCGCGCCCATCGAGACCTGCGCGCCGACGATGCCGTGGCCGCCATAGAAATTCTTCTCGCGGCTGAACATGTGCATGGAGCCGCCCTTGCCATGCGAGTAGCCGCCGCGCCGGCCGGTCAGCTCCGCCATCACGCCGCGCGATTCCATGCCGCAGGCCAGCATGTGGCCGTGGTCGCGATAGCCGGTGATGGTCTGGTCGCCGTCCTTGGAGGCCATCTGCATACCGATGACGACCGCTTCCTGGCCGATATAGAGGTGGCAGAAGCCGCCGATCAGGCCCATGCCGTACATCTGGCCGGCTTTTTCCTCGAAGCGGCGGATCAGCAGCATCTCGCTATAGGCGTGAAGCTCTTCGGCCTTGCTGAAGACCGGCATGTTGCTGAGCGCCCTGGACGCTCCCTTTTCGGCCTTGGCCGAGCTTGCCTTGGCGGAACCCGTCTTGGCTGCCGGCTTGCCGGCGGCCTTGGCGGTGGCGGGAGCTTTCGTCTTGCGCGCGGCAACGGCCATCGGCGATCCTCCAGAGAACTTCGTCTTTGGTTGTAGAGGATCGCAAAACTGTTGGCGAGAGAGCCATCTCGCAATGCAGCATTGCCTAAGCTTATGGAATCACTGAATTTTTAAGAATTAACTGAAATTGAGTTAATCGGCTTATCCGGAACTATTTGCCGGCGCTGAGGGCGGTCACCGGCCCATCAGGATGACGTCGTTCCTGTGCACGCGGCCGAGTTCGTTACGGGCGCGTTCCTCGAGCAGGTCGCGGTCGACCGCATCGTCGCGAACCAGAGCAAGCCGCTGTTCCCAGCCCTTGCGCTCGGCGGTCAGCCCGGCGAGCTCGCCTTCCATCACCCGCAGCGATTCCACGAGCGTGTCGCGGGCACTCAGGCCCCGCGCGCCGTGCTGCGCATGGAACAGAAAATAGCTCACCGCCGCGCCCGACACGAGGTAGAGCGCGAGCGTGACGAAGACGGATCTGACGCCGCGACGGATGACCATGCGCGCAAGGCTAGGACGCCTTGGTTTCCGGCGCGTTAACGGGGCGCTCGTAGAGGCGGCGAAACCACGCGAGCGACCCCGTCGGAAGCGACTGCCGAGCCGCGCAAGACCGCCGCGAGTTCGGCTTCGACGCGCCGGGCGATGCGCAGCCGGAAATGCAGCGGATCCCAGTAGTTTTCGTCGTTGCGCGTCAAGCTGGAGCCATGGGCATAATCCACGATGGAGGCATTGCGCCGCCCCGCAAGTTCCCGCAGCGCCGCTTTGCAGGCGTCGTAGCGCTGGGCGTCGGCGCTGCCCTCGCGCGGCAGGGATGCAAAATGTGTCGGCGGCAGCACGATCATCCGGACCGTTTCGCCAGGGAACGCCGCCAGCGCCGCGTCGAGCCAGTCGAGCGCCGGGAAGCGCCAGTCGCGCCGCTGTACCTCCGACACCGTCTCGGGCGGCGAAAGCGGCGTCATGTCCCGCGCGACGCCGGCCGACCCGGCATAGAGATGCCCGCGCGCCTGCGCGAGGTCGTAACTCGCTTCCGGCGGGGTGAAGACCTCATAGCCATCGCCGCGAATCCGTTCCGGCAGCAGCCCCATTTGGTACCCCAACAGCCGTGCGGCGATTTCCAGCGTGGTCAGGTTGAGCTGGCGCAGGCCATCGAACCAGCCGGCTCCGTCATAAAGCCATGGCGGGAACGGTCGCGGCGTGAGCCGCTTGGCCGGCGAGGTCGCGTCGGGTTCGCACCAGGTGTGATCGACACCCCAGATCACGGCTTTCGCGGCCGGGACGGTGCGGGCAAACAGCCGGGCCATCTCGACCTGCTCCCAGGGCGTCGCCGCATTCATCGCGAGATTGGCAAACCGCCCGCCGACCGAGCGCGACAGGATCGCGGGATCGAGCAGCCGCATCGTCGAGGTGCCGAAGACGCCTGAGTCGAAAGCGCCCGAACGCACCAACTGCGGGTACATGAAGCGCTGGTTCAGATCCATCAGCGGCCGCGCCGCCAGTCCTGCCGAGATACGCAGGCCAAACGGGTCCATGGCGACCACGAAACCCGACAGCAGCCCCGCCAGGGCGAGGGTCGCGATAACGAAGGCCTTCGACCAGGCAAACCAGCCCGGCCCGTCCATGCGCGCGCCCTGCAGACTCATCTCGTGCACCGGCCCGCAGCCGCGGCATCACCGTTAAAACAGCTAATGACGAGCGCATTTCCAGCCAGCTCGATCATGACCAGGGCGAGCAATACGGACATCCGGCAACCTCCGGCGCGCTTGTGCCACGAAACCCGGCGCGCAAACAATGTTGACCGCAACGCCCCGCCTCCCTATGTCAGCGCACCGGTGAGGGCGGGTAGCTCAGTGGTAGAGCACGTGACTTTTAATCATGTGGTCGAGGGTTCGATCCCCTCCCCGCTCACCAGTTTACTTAATGATTACAAGTGTTTGCGGCAATCCTGCAGCATAATTTTTTCATCCCTGAGCTGCACGGGTAACATCTGGGGTAACGCGTTGGCGCGTAGGGCGTGCTGGCCTGAGCGAATCCGAGCCTGTTACCCCGGAATAGCGCGCGGTCGGATCTCTGCCGATACAGAGAATTGCCTCGCCAACGGGTAATCGCCGACCGATTGTTAGGTCAGCCCAATTTTCTTTTGAGCCTCACGCCAGGCCCCTCCCCATTCTCCGCAACGAATATGACGCCAGCGGCCTCGAGTGCCTTCTGGATCACAGCGATCGCGTCCGGCGAAACCGAGACTGCGCGGTCGCTCTCAGCCCGCTTGATCGTGGGGAGGCTCAATTTGGTTGCCGAAGCTATGTCAGCCTGAGAAAGGCTGACCAAATGCCGCCCCGCCCGAATTTGCGCTGGTGATGGCAAGGCTCTTGATCCCTAAGTGTCAATGTGTCATTGATACCTACGTATCACGACCACCCACTAGGAGCAAATCAATGACGACGGACCCGATTCCGGCGAGCGGCAGCGCTATGCCAAAAATCAACACGGACGCGCTCGACGCGATCCGCTCTGATCTCACCCATCTTTATCACCTGCTCAACGCAGCGGTCGCCGATCTGATGGACGCGCCGCGGCCGGCCGAGATGATCGGGCAGCTCGATCGCCTTGGCGCCTTCCTGTGGATCGCCCGGGACATGGCGCAGGCCGCAGAGCACAATCTCGGCGAGGCGCTGTCATGAGCACCTGGAACGATTGGATGGAAGAGAAGCGCCAAGCTGCATTGAGGCTGGCGCATATCACAGAGGCCGGGAAGGTGCGCGCCCTGTACGATGCTCTCTGCGTTGTCGCCGACACGCTGTCGGCATTCCAAGCGCAGCCGCGTTTTCTGATCGAAGAGACGTCGGCCTACAACGCGGCCGGCCAGTATCTTGAAGGCCTTGAGGAACGCGTTCTGGCCGACGTCGACGCTCTTGTCGCGACGGCCAGGGCCGCCGTTGATCACCCAATGCAGCCGATGTCGCGGGACCAGTTCAACCGCGTGCTGATCCACTATGACGCCCGCTGCGATCAGCCTGCGGATGAGATCGCTGTTCTAGCTTCGACGCTGGCCGTCCGAGGCGATCGGATCGAAGCCGCCGTGAGGCGCCGCGAGATGCAGGAAGGCGGTGCGCCATGAGCGGCGCGGATCTCATCCTGCTCCGCAATCAGGTTAGCGAAGCGATCGAGCGCCTCGTCGCGCTGATCGACGCGATCGACGGTGATCCTGATTTCGAGATCACCTGCGAGGACGAAGGCGCTCAGTGCGACGACGAGGGAGCGCTCTATGCTTGACCCTGTCCAGCGCTGCCAAATCGCGATGGCCGTAGTTCATCTCTGCGTCGACATCGGCGACGACGACGGCGCCAGGGAAGAGCAGGACGAGTTCGACGGCGCCCTGACGGTGCTGATCGTGACGCCGCCTACCAGCCTGCAGGACGCGTCGGACCGGCTCCGCGTTCTCGCCTGCGTCGGTAATGTCTACTGCCAATGTTCCACCGTGGGAGAACGCGTCAGGGAGGGGATGATCTGCGTCGCGTCGTGGCTGGCGCGCACAGACGCTTTAGCGAAAGAAGCCAGTTGCTTCGGGGGTGGGGTGAGCTTATCCCCGCAACTCACAAATCAGCACTAGATGTCGTGTCCACAGGGGATTAAAGGCGCAACAGCTTGCGGAAATGCATAAAAATCGCGTATCAATGTGCCGCAGCGCATCCCGCGCTGCCCGCTCTGGTAGCGGCAAAACAAAAGCCGAGGCAGAGCCCCGGCTTCAAGTTGATTGCTACTCGCTCGCGCAAGCAGCCTCCTTAGTTCGCACTCCTCTTAAACGAGGATCTGGGGTCAGCTGTCAAGCGCGAGCGGGTATGCATCAGAAAGGCACTCCCGTGTTCGCCTACGTTATCACCTACGATCTTCGATCAGAACATCGAGACGCTCATTCGGCGTTTCTTCGACACGCTCCCGGCTACGGTCTGTCCTCATGGACCGACTGCGGCGGCGAGATGGTGCAGTTGCCTAACACTACGGTGACAGGGAGCTTTTTGAGCCTCCCCGAAGCAGAGGCCGCTTTCGACAAAGCCCTGCGGGCAGCAGCATTTGAACTCGCTTCATCGATCTACCTGGTGAAACAGTTCATCATACCGCAGGGGGCGGCTGGCGTTGTCCTTTCGGACAATAAGCGTCCGAAAGTTTCGCTCGCTAATCTGTTCAGCGCGCTTGCGCCTACGCCTGCGACTGGGCCGCTATCTCGGCTTGGAAGCATCCGGGCTTAATTCAAGAAAGCCCTGCCGGAGCGATCCGGCAGGTGTCTTATGGATGGGGTTCAGCGTTCAAGTGACGTACAGGATTCAAACGGCACGCTGAACGCCACGGCCGGCCTGAGTTGACATTGCCCCGCCCTGCCCCAAGACCAGAAGCGCTCGCAGCCTCCCCCGGTCGCGGGCAGGCCGCTGGCGCGCTTAGGTCACTATGTGCGCCGGCGGCCACTCTCAAACGGAACCTGCCCACGCTCGCTCAGTTGAAAAATTTGCCCGTGGCGCATCGTTGGCGCGGAGGCGGCCCATGCTGGCGATCGCAGCCGATGCGGGCAGGCCGTCGGTGCAGGACCTCAATCCTCACCGGCGGCCACCGGGCACCGCCATTTTGCGAATAAATCGCCAGGCGGTGCAGCGTCAGCCCGCAGACCGTGGGGAACTGGCGGCGCCGTCATAGCGCCACGGTGTGCATCGCGCGGACGTTTTTATTGACTCCTGCTATCTCAACGTAGCGGAATGCTCTCAAGAGTTGAGGGCGGGATTCGGCATGACGAGAGAGATCGCCCGGTCAGTCATCTTGAACCGGGTACTAAATCGAACGGTGACGCAGGCCAGAGGCCGCACTCCGCCGTTCCATTCTGGCGAAGAACTGCTCGACCTGATCGCCCATTTGGCGTCTCGCGGGCAAGGTTTTGAGAGCTTTTCAGGCGACGACGAAATCACTGATGATGCTCGTTCTCCCACTGGAAGCTTTATTCGTATCCGGCAAGTCGTCAAAGAGCCCTCCGAAGACGATCTGATTTATACGTTTCTCATCGAATTCGTGAATGATTCTTTGAAATCATTCTCTGTAGTTGATATTGAAACATTTGATGGGCGAGAGATTACAGCACGTCCTAGAGAACGGGGATCATTTTCAACTCACGTCTTGATGCGCTTGCCAAAGACCGGTGAAAAAGACCTAGCTGAGTATCGGTGCGCCATCGAATATTCTCCCAACGTTCGGCGCCTGGACATTCAGACACTTTTCGCCAGGCAGCTCCGCCGCATCGCCAAGGTTTCGGGGTGGGATTTCATCGAAGAGCGAACGGGCAAACGGGGGCAGGCCCTCAAGCCCAGTGCCTTCAAGTATCATCCGAAGTTCGAATTTGCGGTAGACGTCGGCCGCTCTATGAAAGCCCTTTCCGCCGGCCGGTCTCTCAGCCAAATTCTCCTAACGAAGAAATCTGAAAGGCAATCGATAGGCCTCCCGACTGAGATAAAGCATGTGGACGTGATCGCCGACGTCCAGATGCGGATATCAGGGAAGGAGGCGCCAGCCGACCCGCTGGAGCGTTCTACATGGCTCGACAGGCTTTTAGCTGCCGCACATGCTGACGGTTTTCGATCGAGGCTTTATTACAAGGGTACCGGCGGCAAGCCCGTGATTGGCTCGCTGGAGCATGAGTTGGCATCGGCGATCGACTTGGCGATGTGTCCTCGCGAAACAATTTCGCTCGCCGTCGAACCGCCACCTTGGCGCGCTAGCCTGGACGCTGAAACCAAGAGCAAGATGATCCTCTTGCTGCGGGACGATAAATTATGGGCACGACACCCAGGCGGCTGACTGATGTAACGACTGGGGTCCGCCAATCGCGGCTTCGGTTGCTCGCGCCCCTGCGCTATCTCATGATCCATCACCCCGAGAAAGCCAAATTCGATCTTTGGTATCCTCTGGCATTTGCGGTGGTTGGCATCGCCGCGCATGTCGCGCTGTTTCCTGACCTAAGCTTTTTTGGCGATGGCGGCCTTCTAAAATTTGCGCGCGATCTCCTCATAATGGCGGTGCCTTTTCTCGTCGGCGCCTTGGCATCCGTCGCAATGGGCTTACCCGGCAATCACATCGACAAGAGGCCCATCGGTGCGGACTTGTTGCTTGATGAACGGAAACTGACCCTCCGCCAGTTCGTCTGTTATCTCCTCGGGTACCTCAGTTTTTTAGGTATCCTGACCCTTGGCGTTTCGGTGGCTGCAGACCTCGTACGACCGACTATCGCCATATGGCTCGCTGGCGCCCCATCGGCCGCTCCGGTGATCCTGAAAGCGATGGCATTCGGCTATTTCGCTCTTCTCTCGACTTTCACGATCACTCTGCTATGGGCCCTTTATTTCCTCACAGATATTGTCAATCGGCCCGCTGTCGAGGACGATATCTGACCGATTAGACCCGTCGGCGCCAATACATCCACGGCCTGAGGCGGGATGCCACGATTCTAAGCGAGAGGGCATAGCAAATGGCGCTGGCAAAAGAAGGTTGGACTGTGCAGGTGCAGACGTCCCTCCCAGGTGCGACCCCTAGCACGTGGTATTATCACGTCGGCTTCGATACCGAACCGGAATGCGAAGGTGCTGCTCGCATCGATCCTCGCGTTGAGCCCGGTTCCAAAATTCAAGCCGTCCGCCGGCTCACAGTGGGCGATATTGCGGGGCTCAAACTGCAAGAAGAAGAGGTCCGGGATGCCGATGGGCCCCCTCCCGCCAACGCTTCTTGAACGAACCTGAGATCGCCGCCCGCGCCAGTACATCCGTGGTCGCGGGCAGGCCTGTCGGCGAGGTGCTGACTACGGAATGATCAGGCGGACAAAGAGGGCCAGCGGTTGATCCAGCGGCAGGGGCACCCTACCTCCAATGCATGATCGAAAAACGGGTTAGCAAGGTTATCGCACTCACTGCGGTGATCGCCGCCGTTGTCTACTGGTGTTCGCCCTATCTCGCTGTGGCGCGTTTTGCTAACGAGGCGGAACGGGGCGATAACGCTGCGGTTATCCAGCGCCTCGACATCCCGCGGCTGCGGAACTCCTTTGCGAGGCAGATCGTTCGGGCCTATCCCGTGGACCCTGGCTTGGTATCGAGCCTCGATCCCGTAACGCGACAGGCTGCGGGGCTCGTGGCGGTGGCCTTCGTCGATGCCATTATCGAGAAACACTTCACCCCGGAGGCGATTTTGCGCGTCCTGGCAGCCCGGAGAGGATCGCCGCTGGCCGGTGCGGCCGGCGTCAGCCTGCCGACCATGCTCGCTTTGGGCGGGGCTTGGGACATCTTCATGGCCTCCGGCTTCACGGGTCCGGTTTCGTTCTCGGTGGAGGCCAAGGCTGAAGCCGGGGGGATCTACCGCTTGGGATTCCGTTTCATCGGTGGAACTTGGCGAATGGTCTCGTTCGGGTTGCCGTCCGATGTCATCGCACAAACCATCACCTTGCTGAAGGCGCGCACCCAAGGTCGGTAAAGAGCAATAGCGACGCCGCGCGCAGTGATCAGCCTGCCTTTGCCGTGGCGCGCTGCACCTGCTTCATGCGGCGCTGCTGTTCGCGCGATATCGGGACGACGTTGGCCGGCGGGTTCGGGTCTATGTGCTCGCCGACGCGATCATGCCAGGTCCGGACGATACGCTGCGCGATGCCATGCTCTGTGACCTGGGTGACGATCGCCTGCCCACCGACGCAGTGGCGCTCGGGCAGGCTCGGGTCCGTCCCCAGCCGCGTGCGATAGCCACGCTGGATTTCCATCACCTTCAACAGCGACGCCTCGATGTTGCTCTCGTCGAAGACGCCGTTGATCAGCACGCCGGCGGCGACGAGATCATGCAGGTGTGGGTTCGGCCCGATGATGACCGCGCCGCCCGACCAATCGAACGCGGCGCGGCCGGGGACATCGATGCTTGCCATCTGAATTGCGATCACCGCCTTACGGCTGTCGGACCAGCCGATCGCCGAAAGTTCGAACTCGCGCTCCATGGCTTCGTCGTTGTCTTGCTCTGCGAACCACGGCGCAATGAAGCCCGGGCTCTCAATCAGATTGTCGAAGCTGCTCACCATCAGGTCGATGCGCGACGCCAGCGCCGGAAGCGTCGAGATCAGGCCGCGCGTCGCCATCGCCATCCGCAGGCGCGGGATGGCGATGCTTTTCGACACGAAGGAATTCACTACCCCGTCGTCGTCATAGGCGGCCGTATCCGTCATCAGGAGCCCACGCGGCCCCGATGCGAAAAGATTGATCGCGGTCATGCGGCTTCTTTCTGCTGTTCGGGTTCCGGCGCCGGGGCGGGCTTAGGCTTGACGCCAAAGGTCCCGGCAAGGCCAGCGATCGAGACCAGGCCGCCCGCTAGCTGCTTGCCGTCGATGCCGAGACCAGAGAGGAAGCCGCCGCCGCTGTCATTGCCGGCGGCACGATGGAATCCAGCTTCGAAGCCGACGGCCGAACCGGACGCCGTGCCCTTTGAGACGGCATCCTGAAGCGGCTTCAGGTTTCCGCCAGTGAGCAGGCCCAAGAGCCCGCCCTGCCCATTTTTCTCCTGCGGCGCCAGGCCAGAAATACCCGCGAGGCTGCCCTTGCCGGATATCAGCGCGTCCAGCGATGACGAGAGGAAGCTCTTGCCCAGGCCCTTCAGCGCGGCATCGATCCCGCCGCTGCCCGTCAAGAGTTCCTCCGCGAAGGATTTGAAGCTGCTCCCGATCGCGTCGAAGCTCTCTTTGAGACGCCGGTTAGCCTCGATCGCATCCTCGGTGGCCTTGCGCTGTACCGCATACGCATCGGCCTGCTTCAGGATGGTCTCGGTGATCCCGTCTTCGTCGGCACGGCCCGCGCTCGCCGCAGCGCGACGCAAGCGATTTGCCTCCGTCAGGCGATAAACCTCGACGGACGTTTTGCCGGCCTGATCCTGTTGCAGCTTCAGCTCTTCGATGGAGTCTCGCGACTTCGCCAAGGCGTTGTCGAAGGCATCCGCAGTGTCGCTGGCTGCCGAGCCGGCGGATTTCGATGCGCCAGCCATGGCGAGCGCGCTTGCCTGTGTCGCACGCCGTTCCGCCTCGCTCTTGCCAATCACTTCGCCGACGAGATCCAGCGTCTTCTGCTTTGCGGCAATGGCTGCCTTGTCCGCGTCCGTCGTCGCGTTCTTCGCCTCAAGCGCCAGAGCGTCCTTCTGCCGGAGCAGTTCGGTGCTGCTGATAAGCTTGCCCTGGCTGTCGGTCAGCGACGACACGGCACGGTCATAGGCGTCGTACGCCGTCTTGACCTGATCGACGTTCGCGAGATCCCCCGGATTGGCCAGCGCTGCGCCGAGTTTGTCGCGCTTCTGCCGCAGCTCGTCGAATTTCGCGTTTAGCGGATCGAGAGCCCGCGCGATCTCGCCAGCGGCGATGCTGGTCTGGCGCGCGGTCGCCTCGCGCGCGACATTGGAAGCTGCCTGACCCTCGCGCCGGATTTGCTCGCTCATGCTCTCGATCTGCGCGTCGAGATAGCCAGCCGCCGCTTTGCCGCGTTCGGTCTTGCCGGTCGGCCCGTCAACGATCCCCTGCCGCTGGCTGATCAGCTTCTGATAGGTCTCCTGCGTCGATGCCGCGCGTAGGGCATTGGCCATCGCACTGGCGGCCCCCGACGCGGCCGAGGCAACAAACTGCCAGGCCCGACCAAGCACCGTCGTGCGATTGGCGGCGTCGCTGATCGACGGGCCGAGCGCGTCCATCAGCGAGCGCTGCGCCCCGTAGTGGTCATTGGCCTGTACCAGGTCGACGATGTTCTGCCGGATGCGGTCGGACAGGAAGCCGAGCTTGCCATTGAGCTCGTCGGCTCCCTTCACAGGATCCGCAAAGGCGGCCGCAAGCTGGCTCGTCGCTTCCTTGGCGTCGACGCCTATGACGGCGGCGAAGTCCTTCGTCTTCGTGATGATCCCTTCGAAGTTCTCGACGCCGATCTTTCCGGTGGAGGCGAGAGCGGCGGTGATGTCTCGCGCCATGCTCTCCGTCACCTTGCCGCTCGATGCCGCCTGTGTGGCGATGCGAGCAAGGCCGTCCACCGTCGCACCAGTGCTAGCGCCAAGGCCCAGCAGCGACCGGCGCAGCGCCTCCGCCTCGTCATTGTACCTGACCAGCCCAACGACGCCGGTGGCGCCGATCGCCAGCAGCGCAGCCGCCGCAGCGGTCGCGGGGCTGATCAAGCCGACGAGATAGCTACCGATCCCCGCCAGCGCGCCGCCGACGCCCGCCGACGATGACGAGAGAACCTGCTGAACCTGGCCGCCTTGTTGAGCGAGGATCATGAATGGCGACTGCCCAGAGGCGAGCCCGCCGGCGATGTCATTTAGTTGATATCCGAGGTTCTGAACCTGATGGCCGGCCAAACCCGTCGCCTGCGAAAACCGGCTTGCTGCAACGGCATTGTCGTTCATCGCGGCGCCATGCTGCCCGAACCGGGCGCGGGCCCGCTCCAGTAGCTCACCCTGGCGCTCCAGCGAGATCAGCCCCTGGCCACGCGCTCGATCGAGATCCCGCTCGACTTTCGCCAGTTCCTGCGTCGCACGATAGTGCTCATCATACCTGCGCTGGATCGACTCGACCCGCTTTTCGAGGCTGATCGTGGCGCGCTCGGATTGCTGAGACGCGGCCGCGACGCCTTGATGCGACCGGCCGAGCGCGTCGAGCTTCGCTGCCGTCTCCGCCACGCCAGACGCGGTCGCAACGATGTCGATGCGCTGGATTGTTGCAAGATCGGGCATCGGGCTACCTCATTGTCACGACGATGGCGGGAACACGCGAAGCACTGGCGGCCTTCCGCGTGCCGCCACCGATCGAGGCGCGATAGCTGAAGCGGATGCTCGCGACATTGCCGAAGCGGCGCTGCGCGGCACGGGTCGCTTGCTGAAAAACCGCATCCGTTCCGGGGACGCGCATCGTCATCACGCCAAGCTCGATCTTTCTCGAATAGGGCAGCGGGTTGAGGAAAATCAGTTCTTCGGCACCGGATACGTCCTCGCCAGGCGCGACCTCGCGACCGTCGGCGAACAGCTTGTGCGACGCCTTGTAGTCACCAGAATCGACCGGACTGACCCGCTGCAGTTCCGCCAGGATGAATGTCGCGATGTCGGTCGCGATCTCGAACGTAAAAACGATGCGGCCGCCATCGGCGCGTACCTGATCGAGCGGCTTGCCCTCGCTGCCGTCCACAAATTGCCGATGCGCGGGGACGCGGCCGAGCGCGCGCTGATTTTGGGCCTGAGCATCCTTCAGAGCTTGCCGCGCATATGCCGCAACTGCTGTGCTCTGCGCTCTCGGCGATATAGCGTGATCGACGACGAGACGGAGCGTCTGCTCAATGGGCTGGATTCGAGTCGCGACCGCCATCACGCCGCCTCGCGATCTTGCTTCGCCAGCCAGGCGCTCGATTTCCCGACGCGATCAGCAGCCCAGATGACAGCGTTGCGGAATAGCCGGAACCGTGGCTCGAGGATCAGCCGCTCGGCCGTGTCGCGCGAATACAGCACGGGCTCGCCGCCATCCGTCAGACCGCGCCAATCGAGCAGGACGGCCTCGATCAGCACACGCGACAGTGCGGCAGGGTTCGGCCGAGCCATCAATTCCCGGACCATTACATCGGGCATGTGCTGATGCCGCAAACCGCTTTCGCGCATCCGCGCTACGCGAGCGCGAACTCTCTGCGCCGCGTCGCAATCCAGCCCGCGCACCAACAGCTCCAGGTCGCCCATCTCCGGGATCCCAGAAACCCAACGGCCTTCGTTCTCGGCCGCGATGTCGATGCGCAGATCCGACAGGTTCACGGCGCCTTGGCTTTCTTCGCCAACGCCGCCGCCTTGCGCTTGGCGGCCCGGTTTGGCTTGGGCTCCTCCGGCGGTTCAAATGCCGTTGCGATCGCCGCGGTGTAGGCGTCGAAGTGTGCGCAAAAAGCGTCCTCAAAACCGGCGACATAGGCCTCCAGCCCCTCGCCATCCGCGCCGCGCCCGGCCAGATCGAGCAACTTGTCGCTGACAAGCACCATCCGCTGCCGCTCGGATTCGACGTTAGCGGCCTGCGTACGGGCCTTGCCTGCAGCGGGCTGGCAATAGGCCGTCCGCGCCTCTGGCGTCATCGCGATCAGCGCACGCATCTCAGGGTCGTGGTGATCGCGGATGCGCTGCCGGGCGAAGTCCTTGCCGTCGATCCGGCCGATGGCAGCACACTGGTCTGTCGTCAGGGTGGCGCTCGTCATCGGTTCGGTCTCCTCATGATGCTGAAGGGGTGAGCAAAAGCGCGCGACGGGCTGGAGCCCCCCGTCGCGCGCTGCTCAGCGGCGCTACCCTCATCCAGACCAGCGCTGCGAGGTGGTGGTGCTCAGACGAGGGCATGGGTTAGCCGATCGCTGAAGGCACGCATTTGAATTCGGAGTTTTTCAAAGGCCTCGTCGACGAGGAGACCGCCTGTCCCGGCTTTGGTCAGTGAACTGCCGTCATCCTGCTTCAGGACGGCGAAGGCCTGAGGAACCGCGCCACGATCGACGAGGGAGATTTCGACCAGGTCGCAGTCGTATAGGATGCGGACCGAACAGCCCTCGATCTCCTTCGTCTCTGCGTCGCGGATCTCGTACCCAACCGACATCCCCGCCCGGCCGAGCCGGCGGACCATCATCTTCGCCAGTGTGCCGTTCACGGTGGAAGGCAGCAGGCACTTGAAGGCTAATCCCTTGTCGTCGGAATGCAGTTCGAGAGCGTCGGCGGTCGTGGCGACGAGCTTCGACTCGTCATGGTGCATTAGCAGCCGGACGGCGCGGCCGGAGCACAGGGTCCGGGCGAAACAGCCGACCGCGAAGACGTCGACATGGCCCTTATATTCGTGGGCCTTGTTGAAGCGAGTGGCATAGCCGGCGATGACATCGCCTCCGCTGGACACAGGCCAATCGAGCAAGCGCAGCGGGACCAGGCCATCAGGCCGACGGATCTTCGTCTCGCCGTCCCAGACGACGTTACCGTGGCCGAACCGCTCAAGCAGAGCGTCTGTCTCGGGACTGTAGGCACCGCGGGCGATCATCACCGATACGCCTTCGGCAGTTCGTCGGCCGCGACGTACCCGACGCTCACAAGCTCGCGCATCCATCGCGCCAGCTCGCCATCGCGACGCTCCGGCGCCACGCCCATGAAGTCGGGCCGGCGAGGCTGCAACCGGCCCATCGCGACGTTGTCGGCGATCAGGCGGTCAAGCATCGCCTCGTGGCGCGTCCAAATCGCATGCACCTCGACGAGCTTGCCGAACAGTGCCCGCATGATCTCGCGATGCTCGCCGGCGAGGCCGTCGCAGACGATAGCCGACGCCTCGAGCCAGGCAGCGCGCTCCTGATCCGCCACGATCGCGATCGCCTGCTTTACGTCTTCGATCTCGGCCCGCATCTCGCTAAGCAGATCGCTATCGCTTTGGCGAAGCGACGGAGAGACCAGTCCGGCCAGGCCGGCGACGCGATCCTGGCGAGGGGGAGGCTCGTACCCCGCGCCACCGATGCAGCGCTTCAGGGTTTCGGCGTATGTAGCCTGCAGCTCGCGCTGCCTTTCCAGCAGCGCCACATGACGCAGGCGAGCGTCGCGATAGGGCGCATGATCGTCCAGAGAGGGCCACGGCGCAGGAGCAGGAGCGGATGGCAGGAAGTTGCGTGTCAGAGCGTTCATGCGGTGAAGTCCCTCGATTTCGGAGACCATCGCAGCTCAGCAGATCCACTAAAATTATGGTGGCAGAATTTTTTTGCGGTGCTTCCGACGAAGGCGCTCCGCACAGCTCTTCGCCTTTCGGCGAGGCCCATATGCCTTTGCCACGGCCAGAAAGCCGGCCGTCAGGCTCTTCACCGCACCCGTCGCAAGCATGTTTTCAGCCTCTGCTATCGCGGTGTCGTCGTCTATCGGGGGCCGGCCAGGCGGCGTGCGGATCATGCGCGCGGCCGAGAGATACCGGCGCTCCCCGGTCACCCCGGCGACATGGTCCAGGAAGGCAGCAACGTCCTCCGGTTTGAAATCATACCGCGCCATGGGCGATCACGCGCGCTGCGATGTCAGGTGCAAATCCTTCGACAGGCGTCGCGCGGTGGAAGTCGTCGCCTCGATCTGGCGCAGCACGGCGAGCTTGTCGCTCGGGAACGGCGCTTCAGGCAGCATGTCGCGCAGATCGTCGAGCCGGGACCGCGCCGCGACTAGATCGCAGAGCGCGTCGAATTCAATCGACTGGACGGGCCTCCCGGCATCAGAACGGGCCTGAATCAGCCTCCGGAACGTCGTTTTCTCCGCCTTTTTCATCCACGACGGCGGGGTTAGCTGCACCCCAGACTCTGATTTCATTGATCAATCTCCAGTATGCCGCAGTGAAAAATCCGCTGTGATCTGCATTTCTGCGCATTAATTCAAAGCTGCCGGCCCGAAAAACGCGGCAGCATTATTCAGCGCCCTAAATTTTCTGCACGTGAGACCGGAAGCGGTGGAGGCCCCTTAACGTCCCAGACATTGAAGATGGGGGTGGGGGTCTCGTCATCCGCTGCCCCCCGGCGCGGTCTCAATGCGCTGGACAAGGCAGCGCCCGAATTCGTCCCGGCGCAGTAACAGCGCATCGGTGATGTTGCCGCGCTCAGCGACCTCGCGAGAAGGCCAGGCGGCAATCCAGCCGGCGCGCGGGCGATCAGGCTCGACCCAAACGAGCCGGAAGCCATGATGGTCGTTGATACGATGCCAGCCGGTGGCAATCGGTGTCATCATGCCCTTACCCCTTCGACCGACGCGGGCATGTACGTCCCCGGGGATGCGGGGTGGCGACGCGGGAACGGCAGGATCGGCGCCGGCGCGAGTTTACCTCGCTGCCTCGCCACAGCGCGGTCGTAGCCAGCGAGCGGCTGCAGGCTGATCGCGTGCCATCGCGGAAGCTCCTCGCGCTTTGATCTAAAGCTAACGACTTTCTCAGGCGGAAGGCGCTCAGCCCAAGAGAACAAGTCAGATGCAATTTCCGTCATGCCGATGCCCTCCTGGCAGCAGCCCGCCGCGCGAGAGCTTGCTCGCGGGCATGCAGGATTTCGGGTTTGCATTTTTCCGCACCGAACACGCGGACACGCTGAAGCGCGTTGGTCAGCAGGCCTGGCGGCACGTAGTCGGCCAGATCGCGGCCGTCGGCTTGGTCCCCAGCGCCAAGCACCACCATCATGGCGAGCTCATCACGATCGGGAGAAACATCCTCGTGCGTGCGCTCTGAGTATAACCTCCCCTCGGTAGCAGAATTTGAGGGTGTTTCTGTTGAGGGTGTTATGAAGGTGTACGGGGGGTCCTGCATGACGGACTGTCCGACATCCCCATGACGGACTACCCCGGTATGCGCATGACGGACTGCATCAATCGGTTGCGGCTCCTGTAGTCCGACATCCCCATGACGGACTGCGGCCTTCCGAGCGCGCCACGCTGCGGTGGTCTGTCTGCGTCGCTGAATACGTTTTGAGCGCAGTTCATCAAGCCCTGCGACCAGCGCCATGGCGGCCTTGAGATTGATCGTGTACTCGGTCGTCCGGTCGCCTGACCCTGGCTTGACGGTCCAGTACCCAATAGCCTGAAGATTGCGCCTGTTGGCCTTGCAGGTGGACGGGCTGCCACAGCTCGGCACCTCGGCCATGATCGTCTCATCGCCGATCACCGCCACACGCGTCGTCTCGTTCATCGCTTTGAGCACGCGAACGAACATCCGAAACTGTCCATCCGTCACGCGACGATCGGCGCAAATCCGATGCTGCAGGTCCAGCTTCTGGCTTGTGAAGCTCTTCGATGGCGCTTCGCTCACAGGGGCGCCTCGAGGCTCATCAAGCGGCGGCCGACCAGAGCGACCAGCAGCTCGGCTTGGCCGGGCCCGATCTCTAAGATGGCTGCCTGCTCGCGCAGGAGGTCGGGCCGCGGATCGAGCCCCAGGGCCCGCACGGTGGCGATCGTCGCGTCCACGTTCGCGAGCGTGTCGTGGTCGGTCAGCAGAGCGTCGAGCGCTGCGGGGCTGAAGCTGATTTGCTGCATGGCCGCGTCTCAGGCCACGCGGGAAGGCTTGGGCGGGTTCAGGCCCGTTTCCGTCGGCAGGGATGCTTCCCACGCCTCAAGGTCGGCCAAGCGCCAGTACTTCCGCTTCGCGATGACGAGCGCAGGCTTTGGTAGATTGAGGGTCGGGTCATTCGCCCAACGGTATAGGGCGGATTGCGAGATGCTGTAGCGCTGCAAAAGCTGAGCGCTCGGTAGAAGTTCGACTGACATTCGAAAAGCTCCGATGCGTTGCGGAGCCTTCCAATTTCATCACAAACCTTCCGTTGTCATTGGACTTCGTTGATGGGCGGATGTCCAACGGCATGGGTCAGCGCCCGATAGGCCCGCTCAATACGCTTGCGGGCGGCTTCGAAGGAATTGCCGCGGATGCCGTGTCTGGCGACCGCTCGCGCTGTGGCCTCCCGCAAACTCATGGTCCCATCACGCGAGAGACCCTTAACCGTCGCGAGCGCCATATTGACTGACGTTTTATCGACATCAGGCCAGTATCCCCGGAGTCGATCGTCGTCCCATTTACCGTCGCACCTAACAAGTTCGAAAGCATTAATCAGCTTCTCGAACTCGTCGATAAAGCTTACGCCCCGGTTATTCTCTGCCGTTGCGCCCATGAACTGCGATAGCAAGCGGACTTGCTTCATGAAATTCTCGGCGTTTGCGAAGTGCTCGATTGGCGGCTCCGGAATGATCCGGACCTCCGATTGCCAGCGCTCCATCATCTCTCGATAGACGAAGTCACGGCCGTCATCGTCATCGACCGGCCTATTCATGGTGATCCACCTTGTCGAAGGCAATCGACTGAGCCCAACGAACCAAGGCCGAACGCTTTTCGTCGAGGTACTGATGGCGGTTGTATACGCCCGCGACGCCGCCGCGACTGGCGCCCTTGTGGTTTAGCGTTCTTTCGATGACCTCGAACATCACGCCCAGCTCGGCCATGCCACTCGCCATCGTCCGACGAATGTCATGGAAGGTCCAAGGCTCGCGCGGGCGGATCTCAGCAGGCGATAGGCCGGCTGCCTTGCCCCGCTTCAAGTCGAGCTTGGCAATCTCTTCGTCAAGCTTCTGCTTCGCCCTGGCGAAGCCGCTGACGGGCGTCTCCAGTGTCGTCGTGAATAGGTACTTGGCCGGCTTCCCAAGCTTGGGCTGCTCCCGGATTAGGTCGACAACGGCCGGCGCCAGCGGGACGACGTGGCGCTCATCGTTCTTCGCCCTCACCGGGGGAATCTCCCAGAGGCCGGCGTCGAGATCGAATTCGTGCCACTCGGCTTCCGCGACCTCGCGCAGGCGCTGACCTGTCAGGATCAGCATCTGCACCATGGGCCCGAACGGATAGCCCAAGCCGTCGGCAACAGACCAGATGTCGGTGAGCTCGGCCCGGGACAGCACGCGGTCGCGCTTGGACTCGGCCTGCTTCTCAATCCCGCTGCATGGGTTCACGCTGATCAGGTCGCGGGACAACGCCCAATTGAAAACGCGGCGGGTGTGAGCGAGTGCGCGGTTGGCGGCTATCGGTGCGCCGCGATCGACAACGGCATCCACCATGCTGATCACTTCGCGCTTCGTGATCTCGTGAATGAGCTTCGATGACCACCTGTCTTTCGTCTCGCGCTCAAGAATGGACTTGATCGAGTCGTGCGAGCGGAGCGCCGATGCGTCGCGCTGCAGATATTGCTCGACGACGGTCCACCATAGATCGCGGGTCCGGCTTGGCGCGTCAGTGAAGACGATGCGCTTGAGCGAGCGCTTCTCTGCCGCCGGATCCGCGCCCTTCGCGACCTTCTGCAGAACCTCCCTCGCCTGCTCTCGCGCCTCCCCTAGGGCGATCATAGGATAGGGCCCGAGCGTCACCTTGACGGGCCGGCGCTCCATGTCCCGATAGCGCACGCCCCATGAGCGCTTGCCGCTCGGCTGCACGATGAACGCCAAGCCGGGCACCAGCGCGTCCAAATGCTCCCGACGCTTGCCAGACGGATCGCCCTTGGCGGCGTCGCAGAACTTGTCCGATAACCGTACCGCCACCCATTGACCTCATGATTTGGCGCATCATGCAGTCCGGTCAGGGTAACAGGGGTGTCAGAGACTGTCGATAGGGAGCGAAAGGGATTGGAAGGGAGCGAACGGGATAAAATGGGATAACCATCTGACAAATGGCCAAATATGCGGATTTTGACATGGCTATCGGAAGGCCTCGAAATACCCCCTGCCCTACCTTTTAATCATGTGGTCGAGGGTTCGATCCCCTCCCCGCTCACCAGCGACCTCGGGAATCAGGCTTGGACAGAAGCTCCGCCCGTTCCCCGGATTCGTCCCGAATGTGAAATTCGGGAAGCATGCCGGGCAACCTTATCGCGCAAAATCTTCCTATTGGGCAGTGCCTCCCGAGGGCAGCACGTCCGGGCACAATCCCTTGGGATTGGCGGGAAGATAAGTGCGGACGCGCTTCAACAAGCCGGCGCGAACCGGGTCGGGGGTCGCAAGCGACCGGATATGACGCGCCCATTCACAAGCCGTGGTTTCGACGAGAAGGTCTGGGTCAAGCGAATTGACGATGGCGATGGTCAGGGGCCCGAGCCTTCCATCTGCAGGAATCGGCTGGCCGCCGGCCTTGCCTATGGCGATCTGGGTGATCTGCATCGCCCGGGTCGCGCCCATGTTGACCGCCATGCTGAGATAGGTCGCTTTGACGGCAATGGAATTGATCGGGCTGACGCTCTGCAGATAGAGCTTGCGATAGATGTCCCTGGCGACGGGCAGAGACAGATTGCGCAGCTCGTCCTTGGTCACATCCCGTCCGAGGAAGGTCTTGAGTTGCGGCAGGCTGATGCCGAACTTGGTCGCGCCCATCGGGTCCGCGGGAGGGTCGATGTAGCCGCCTTCGAATGAGATCACGAGATCGATCGCATCGTCGTCCGTTCGCACCTCGTTCAGACCGGTGGCAGCGGCCGTGGGCGCACTATTGGGGTTCTTCTGCAGATAGGTCCGGATGCGCTCGGCGTAATCGGGCAAGAGACCGACATCGGCGAGAAAGGTCAGATTGGTCCGCACCGTCTCCCGGCTCGGGCTCTCGACGAATTTTTTGATCAGATCGGCCTGAAGCGCTTGCCGGGACCTGGCCGCCTCTGCCTCGATCGTATTCGACGCATTGATCGAGCCGGTGATCGTCGTCGTCATCAGCGTCAGGAAACCGCCGACGATCGCAAGCGTGAGGGGATTGGCGAGAAGATCCTTCCACGCCGTCCGCCGCGAAGTCCTCGACTCACGCCGCTGCAACCAGAACTCGGCGCCGACCTTTTGCCGCTCGAAACGCAACCGTTCGAATTCGAGCGCCAGCCGCCGCTCTTCCAGCCGGGCGGCGGCATCTGACAAGTCTCCCGGCGGCGAGGCTCCGTCTGCCAATTTCTTCCCCAAAGGACGCCATACGCAAAAACCCGCGCAATTCTTGCGCCTCGATCCGCCGATATTCGGTCATCCGCGAGGACACGAAACCTCGCCGGAATTTGACACGGCGGACGCCAGAGCAATTTCATTTAAAAGCGCCGCAACCGATCCGGTCGCGGTATAGTCAAAGCCGAAATCCATTTGGGGACAATCCCAAAACTGTTCAAACAGGCCAAGCTGGCCGAACATTTCGTGCAGCACCGGGACCCGGAACGCTGTCTATGGCGACATTAGCGTCTGGAAGGACCAAGCCGATGAAAGAGCCGATTGTGATCCATACGGAAGAGGATTACGAGGCGGCGCAGGCCCGCGCCAGGGAACTGGAAGCGGCCGAAAGCCCGGCCAACCATGACGAGCTTGCGGCGCTGGCCGAAGCGATGCTCGCATGGGAGCTGCGGCGGGACGAAGCCTAGAGCCGACAAGACGCCACTGCCCCGCGCGCGCCGGCCTTCAGCGCTGGCGTAGGCGATCCCGCAGCGGTTCTGGCCCGGTTGCGCCAGGCAAGCTGGTGCTATCACGCCCGATGCGGCATTCCTTCACCATCGAGACGACTTGTCCGAGTCGGCGCTTCTCCGAGGACTACGATGACCATCGCTCCGAATTTCGACCTGTTGATCGACCGCCGCGGCACCCATTCGGCGAAATGGGACAAGATGGAAACCATCTACGGGGTTTCGCCCTCCGATGGCATCGCGATGTGGGTCGCCGACATGGACTTCCAGCCGCCAGCTTGTGTGCAGGCGGCAATCGAGGCGATGGCGACGCATGGCGTCTACGGCTATTTCGGCGACGACCGGGCCAATCACGCCGCCATCCGCTGGTGGATGAAAACCCGGCATGGCTGGGAGTTCCCGGCGGAAGCGATCTTCACCACGGCAGGGCTGGTCAATGGAACGGCGCTCTGCGTCGATGCCTACACCAAGCCCGGCGACGGCATCGTCCTGATGACGCCGGTCTATCACGCCTTTGCGCGGGTCATCGAGGCGGCAGGCCGCCGCGTCGTGGAATGCCAGCTCGCGCTCGATGAAGGGCGCTACGTCCTCGACATCGCCGGCTGGGACGCGATGATGACGGGCACGGAGCGTATGCTGATCCTGTGCTCGCCGCATAATCCCGGCGGGCGCGTCTGGACGCGCGACGAGTTGCGGGAGATCGCGGATTTCTGCCGCCGCCACGACCTGATCCTCGTCTCGGACGAGATCCATCACGACCTCGTCATGCCCGGCCACAAGCACACGGCCATGGCCGTCGCCGCGCCCGAGATCATGGATCGCCTCGTGATGATGACCGCGACGACCAAGACCTTCAACATCGCCGGTGCTCACGTCGGCAACGTCATCATCCCCGACGAGGCGCTGCGCGCCCGCTTTCGCGGACGCATGGGCGCGCTTGGCATCTCGCCCAACTCCTTCGGCATGATGATGGCGACGGCCGCCTACAGCCCCGAGGGCGCGGCCTGGGTCGATGCGCTGGTCGCCTATCTAGACGGCAATCGCAAAATCTTCGACACAGCGCTCGACGCCATCCCCGGCGTGCGCTCGATGCCGCTGGAAGCGACCTATCTCGGCTGGGTCGATTTCGGCGGCACCGGCATGGAGCCGGCCGAATTCACGGCTCGCATCGAGAAGCAGGCAAGGATCGCCGCCAACCACGGCGCGAGCTTCGGCACCGGCGGCGGCAGCTTCCTGCGCTTCAACCTGGCGACGCCGCGCGCCGTCGTCGCAGAGGCGGCCGAGCGCCTGCGGGACGCCTTCTCCGACCTGCAATAGCAGCGCCCGGCTATCGCTCGAAACGTCGACCGATCCCGCGCTCAGCGCGGGATCGGGAAGATGGGCTGTGCGTCGGCGAAGGCGGCCGGGTAGATCACCTTGATGTCGTCGCCCTGGACCTGGGTCACGACGGGCGCCGCGCCCATGTTCTGGCCGTTGACGAAACGGGTTTCGCCATAGGGCATGATGTGGTCGGCGAAGCGTGAGGCCTGCAGCGCCGCCAGCACCTTCGGACGCTCGCGCGATGCGGCGCGCTCGACGGCGTCGGCCGTCAGCTTGACGCAGGCATAGTTCAGCGCGAGCTGGTAGGTGAAGAAGCGCCCTTCGCCTTCCAGCTGCTTGCGCAGCGCCAGAGCTTCCGCGCTCTTGGGATTATACCAGTGATTGCAGTCCATGACGTACTGGGCCGCGTCGTGGTTCTCCTTGAGGAAGCGATAGTTCGAGGCGGCGCCGTTCAGGACGGCAAAGATCGCCTTTGGCCGAATACGCTGCTGCTGGATCGTCCGCGCGAGCAGCGAGGCCTCGCCATAATAGCTCGCCGGAATGATCAGGTCGGGATTGCGAGCGCGAATCTGCAGCGCGATATTGCCCATGTCGCGCGCCGGCGTCGGATGGGTCAGAGGCGCAAGCACCTCGAAGCCCATCTTCTCCAGCTCCGGAGACATCAGATCGGCCAGCCCCTGGCCGAAGAGTCCTTCCTCGCGCACGAGCTGCACCGACTTGATCGGCTTGCCGGCGGCTTCGTTTAGCTTGCCGATGTTCTCCAGCGCGGCCCGCACGACGATGCCGAGCCCCGGGCAGAAGCGGAAGGTATTGGTCAGCCCGCGCGAGGTGATCTGGTCGGACACGCCGACATCGACCACATAGGGCAGATCGTACCGCGCCGCCGTCTGGGTCGCGGTAAAGCAGATCGGGCTGGCATAGCCGCCGACGATGGCGCTGACACCCGCCTCCTGCATCTTCTCGACTTCCTGCGCCGCCGCCTCGGGCCGCGACTGGCAATCGCCGACAACCATCTCGATCTGCGCGCCGCCCAGCGACTTGATACCTCCGGCAGCGTTGATCGCCTTGACCGCAAGTTCGGCGCCATAGAGACCCTGCTGACCGTCGAAGGCGAGCGCACCGGTCACCGGCTGGAGGATGCCGAGCTTCACAGTCGGCGTCTGGGCGCGCAGCACGGCCGGCATGGCGATGGCAGCGACGCCGAGGGTTCCACTCTTCAGGATCTGGCGACGGTCGAGGGTCTGAGACGTGGTCATGACGGCGTGGTCCTCCCGGTTTGCTTTTTTCCAGCTTGTTGTCGTGATTGGCATCAGCCCGGCGCTTTTCGCGCGCCCGGAAACCGCGTCCGCAACCGGTCGATCCAGGGCGCGTCGGCGGCAAGCCAGGGCAAGGGCGACGCCGGCGCCGCGCCGCGTCCGCGCAGGATCTCATCCACCGCCCAGCTCAGGCAGAGATTGGACGACAGCACCGGGGCGCCGCCTATCGCGTTCAGCGCCGGCAGGCCGGCAAGCGACGGCAAGCCGGTCCCACTGATCAGCACCGCGTCGACATCGAGCGAGGCGAGATCTGACAGAACCTCGGAGCTGGCGCTGCTGCGTTGGGCATAGATCGGGTGGTAGCCGCTGGGTACCGGCGTAGCGTAGCGCAGCACGGCGATCTCGTAGCCGAGGCGGGTCCAATACTCGGTGCAGGGCGTCGTCAGCCATTCCGGATAGGGGCTGACCATGGCAAGCCGCCTTGCGCCGAGCGCACGAAACGCCGCGTCGATGGCTGCAGCGGCGGAGACGACCGGACGCGGCCCGTCCCAGGGCTTGTCGAAGGCCGCGACTGGCTGCTCGAGGACATAGGTCGCGCCCGTGCAGGCGACTGCGATCACCTCCAGCGGTGCGTCGGCGAACTGCGCGATGGCGTCGTCGATGGTCTCGAAATAGGCGGCCAGCCGGCGCTTCAGATCGGGCGCCTGGCAGGTCAGACGACCGGTGATGACGCCGACATCAGGGCTGGCCAGCAGCGCCATCTCGATCTCGGCCGTGGCGTTCGCCTGCGGCGTCAGCACGCCGACGAGCCCCGCATGACCATATTCGAGATTGCGCGACATCCGCCCCCTCCCCGCCGCCGTCAGTGTCTCAAGGCCGCCAACGCAGCACCCAGCCCTCAAGGCGCTTCAGGCCGCTGTTGATCAGCGCGCCGACGATGGCGAGTACGATCAGGCCGGTGAAGACCGAGGTCGTGTCGAACAGGCCCGATGCCTGCGAGATGATGAAGCCGATGCCGCGATTGGCGGACATGAATTCGCCGATCACCGTCCCGACCAGCGCGTAGGGCACCGAGACCTTGAGGCCGGTGATGACCCAGGCGGCGGCCGAGGGAATCGTCACCGTGCGCATCACCGCCCATTGCGAGGCGCCCATGATCTGGGTCGCGTGGATATAGAGCGGGTTGACCTCGCGCACGCCCGAGAAGGTGTTGAGAAAGACGACGAAAAACACGATCGCCGCCGAAACCGCGATCTTGGAGGCGAGCCCGATGCCGAACCACATGATGAAAAGCGGCGCGAGCGCGATCTTGGGCAGCGAGTAGATCGCGGTGATGTAGGGATCGAAGACTTCCGCCGCGAATTTGAAGCGGCCAAACAGCAGCCCGAGCGCAAAGCCGATCGTGGCGCCGATGGCGAAGCCCGCCGCCGTCGCCTGCAAGGTGATCGAGAGATGCAGCCAGAGCTGGCCGTTGAGCGTCCACTGCCAGAGCTTGGCGAAGACCTTGCTCGGCGAGGAAATGAAGAACGGGTCGAGCAGCCGTCCCGAGGACCACTCCCAGAAGGCGAGGAAGGCAAGCCCAAACGCGATCTGGCAGAGGATGACGAGCTGCTTGCGCCGCGTCAGCCCGGCCTCGAAATCGACGACGGCCTTGCTGCGCGTCGGCGCGCCGCCGGCAATTGCGCTCTCGTCGGCAGGAATCGTCACAGGTCCTCTCCCCGCGCAATCTCCGGGGCGAGCTCGGCCCAGAGCTTTTCATAGGCCGCCTCGAAAGCCGGCAGGAAGCGGACCTTGAAGACGTCGCGCGGATAGGGAATGTCGATCTCCTCGATATGCTTGATCTTGCCGGGCCGGCCAGAGAAGACCACCACGCGGGAGGCGACCGCGATCGCCTCGGCCAGATCATGCGTCACGAAGACGATGGTCTTCTTCTGCTCCTGCCAGATCTTCAGGAGCTGCGCCTGCATCACCAGCTTGAGCTGCGCGTCGAGCGCCCCGAAAGGTTCGTCCATCAGCAGCGTCTGCGGCTCGTAGACCAGCATCTGCGCCAGCGCGACGCGCTTGCGCATGCCGCCAGACAGCTCGCGCGGGAAGGCCTTGCCGAAGCCGGTGAGGTTGACGAGCTTGAGCATCGCCTCGACGCGCGGCTCGCGCTGCGCCCTGGGCACGCCGCGATACTCCAGCGGCAGGCCGACATTGTTCTCGACCGTGCGCCAGGGCAGCACGCTGTCGGTCTGGGTCAGGTAGCCGACATGGCGGTTGATGCCGGAAACGACCCGGCCCTCATGCGTGATCTGCCCGGCGGAGGGGTCGATGATGCCGGCGACCATGTTGAGCAGCGTGGACTTGCCGCAGCCGGATGGACCGACGAAGGCGACGAGTTCGCCCTCCTCGATCGTGAGGTCGACATTGTCGAGCGCGACCGTCTCGCGACCGCGCCCGACATAGCGTTTCTCGATGCCCCTGATCGCGATCGCGGGCTGCATCAGGCGAGCGCGTCCTTGCAGAGGCTGGCGTCGACCAGCGTGTCGAACGTGACGGACGCCGGCACGGGATCGGACTTCATCGATTTGTTGACGAGGTTGATGAAGCTCAGGTTTTTCTCGAACAGCTCTCTCTTCGGCGTCGGGTCGATGAAATAGATTCTGCCGTTGTTGGCGAAGGCGGAATCGAACAGGGCCGGATCCATGCCCTCGAACCACTCCTTGGCCCACGCCTTGAATTTCGGCTGGTCGTCAGCGATCGACTTCAGCGTCAGCGAAATGCCCTTGCAATAGCGCACCAGCTGGTCGCGCTTTGTCTTCAGCGTCTGCTCATGGGTCGAGGCGCCGATGTACCAGAACTCCGCCATGGCCGGCGGCGGATTGGTCGCCATCTGGAAGAGGTAGTCGCAACCCTGCTTCTGGATCGCGAGGTCGGCGGTCGGCGACGAAAGGCAGAAGCCGTCGATCAGGTTCTGCTCTAGCGCGGCCAGCATGCCAGGCCCGCCGCCCTGGATCGGCACGAGCTGGAGATCGCTGTCGGCATCGAGCTTGCCGAGATCGGCGAGATAGCGCAGCAGCGCATCGGGCGCGGCGCCCGGCCCTGTCGTACCGAGCTTCAGACCCTTCAGCGCCGCGAACTTGGTCGCTGGCGGCGAGGCTTCGGTGATGCCGGCCTTCTGCAGCACGGTCTTCTTGACCACGACATGGCTGGCATAGCGCGCCACCGTCGAGATGAAGGTCTTGACCTGCAGGTTCTGGCTCTTGGCCCGGATCGGCTCGCCGGGATCGCCGAGCACGATATCGACGCCGCCGCCCTGCAAGGCAGCGATATTGGTGCCGCGATTGGAGGCGTTCGAGGTCACCTTGACGCCGGCCTGGGTGAAGAACCCGCCGGCATTGCCGTAATCCTCGGCCGCCCAGAGCCAGGATTTTGAAGTCGAGCGCAGCGTCACCAACTCCGGCAGCGCCGCCTGCGCATAGATTGTCTTGGGGATGAAAGGCGTACTCGCCAGCGCGCCTGCACCGGCCACCAGTACGCCGCGACGCGAAATCGACCGGAACACCGTCATCTCTCTTCTCCCCTGATGGCCTGCTGCGACGCCGGCGCCGCGTGAAACGATACTCTGCCTTTTTGCCTCCCGGCCCTGTTCCGGACCGTTCGAGCGCCATTGCCTCCGCTCGCTAAATTGGTATCGTCGTCATAATCAAATGACAAGTTGACTTTCGACCCGGAGCGCGGATTTGGAGTTCGATTTTATCATTGCAGGCGCAGGCTCGGCCGGGTGCGTGCTGGCGAACCGGCTCTCCGCCGATCCGCGCCACCGCGTGCTGCTGATCGAGGCCGGCGGGCGCGACTGGAACCCGCTGTTTCGCGTGCCGCTGATGACAGGCGTGCTGCTTCGCAATCGCTATGCCAACTGGTTCTACCGCACGGAAGCCGAACCGCATCTCAACGGCCGCACGCTGTTCTGGCCGCGCGGCAAGGTGCTCGGCGGTTCATCCGCGATCAACGGCATGGTCTACACGCGTGGCACGCGGCTCGACTATGACAGCTGGGCGCAACTCGGCCTGCCCGGCTGGTCCTATGACGAGGTGCTGCCGGCTTTCAGACGCTCGCAGGCCCATCATGGCGGCGAAAGCACCTATCATGGCGGCGACGGCCCGCTGCCGGTGTCACGCCCCGAGACGCCAAACCCGCTCTTCGACGCCTTTATCGCGGCAGGCCGGCAGGCCGGTTTCCCGCTCAATCCCGATTTCAATGGCGCCGAGCAGGAGGGTTTCGGCCGCTACGAGTTCACCACCCGCGCCGGCGAGCGCTGGAGTGCCGCGCGCGCCTTCGTCGCCCCCGTCCGCTCGCGCCAAAACCTCGCGATCATGACCGGCTGCCAGGTGCTGCGCGTGATCTTCGAGGACGGCCGCGCCAGTGCGATCGAGATCATGCAGGATGGCCAGACCAAACGAATTCCGGCCAGACACGAGATCATCGTCAGCTGCGGCACGGTCAACTCGCCGGCGCTGCTGATGCATTCCGGCATCGGCGATCCCGGGCAACTCGCCCGCTTCGGCATCCCGGTCGTCGCCGCCTCGCGCGATGTCGGGCGCAATCTCCAGGACCATCTGCTCGCCCGCGTCGAGCATGTCTGCACGCAACCCGTCACACTATACGACACGCTGCGCGGCGACCGGGCGGCGCTCGCCCTGCTGCGCGCCCTCATGTTCAAGACCGGCCCGGCCGCGTCGTTTCCGCTGGAGGCAGGCGCATTCCTGAAGTCCGATCCTGCGCTCGATACGCCCGATCTCCAGTCGCATTTCCTGCCTGGCCTCTCGACGGCCGCACTCCGTCTGCCTTTCCTGCCGCGCCCTGCGACGAGACATGAGGGCCACGGCTTCTTCGCCAACATCTATCAGTTGCGCCCGGAAAGCCGTGGCGAGATCGCCTTGCGCTCGGCCGATCCGCGCGAAGCGCCGGCGATCAGGCCGAACTATCTCTCAAGCGAGACCGATCGCCGGGTGCTGCGCGAGGGCGTCAAGCTGCTGCGGCGCGTGATGGCGCAAGCCGCCTTCGACCCCTATCGCGGCGCCGAGCTTGCACCGGGGCCGGGCGTCCAGTCAGACGACGAGATCGAGGCCTGGCTGCGGGAGACCGCCGATACCGTCTTCCATCCGATCGGCACCTGCCGGATGGGAGCGGACCCGCATGCCGTTCTCGACGAAAAACTACGCGTGCGCGGAGTTCGCAACCTTCGCGTCGTCGATGCGTCGAGCATGCCGACGATGCCGAGTTCAAACACCCACGCTCCGACGATGATGGTCGCTGAGCGGGCCTCCGAGTTCATCCTTGCGGAGGCGGCGGCATGACGCGGCGCCATTCAAGCCTTGCCGGCGGCCTCGCGCTTGACCTTCTCGTCATAGCCGCCCTGCCCCGACAACTCGGCCCAGGCGCGGAAGGCGGGCGACGCCTCGACCTCGCCGGCGAGGATCAGTTCGCGCCAGACCCGCGCCGCCTCGACGAAATGCGGCACGCTGCCGGGGAACATCGTCAGCGAGATCGCCTCGGCGAGATCGCCCTCCGGCACGCCGTCATGGTACGCCGCGACGATCTGCCAGGCGAGCGCATCCCAGTTCGCCTTGCACGCATGCACCGCCGCCGCCGCCATATGGACGAGCCGCATCGGCACACCGCCGGAAGCCGTCGCCAGCGCCTTGAGATAGGTCTCGCGCGGGCTCAGTCCCGGCAGATGCGGCAGCCAGTTGCGTTCGACGAAGCGGAAGGATTCGAAACCGAGCGCCAGCGCCGTGACCGAGAGGATTGTCTCGATCTCGGCTTGGGTCCCGCCTGCCTCGGTGAATTTCGGAATGTGATGCGTCGCGATCGCCTCATTGGTCGCGATCAGGATCGCCAGCCAGACGAATTCGCGGTCGTGCCGGTTCAGAATGCGCTCGTCGAGCGCCAGCGCCGTATAGGCCGCGTCATAGGCGTCGAGCAGTTTCGGCGCAGTGATCGCCATCAGGCCGTGATGCGGCAGCAGGTAACCGCGCTTGGCGCGCACGGCTTGCAGCAGTTCGGTCAGGGCGCGGTCGTCGGCCATCGTTTGGCATCCTCATGGGCGGTACGCCATGACAAGTAGTACAAGTCTGCACGGCCGTCGCCTGCTGATCACCGGGGCGGGCTCCGGAATCGGATTGGCTTTAACGGAACTGGCGGTTGCCGACGGCGCCGATTGCGTCGCGCTGGTGCGCAGCGACGAGGAGGCGCAGCGGCTCTCGTCACTGCTGTCGCCGGAGAAGATCGTCGCGGCCGACCTTGCCAATCTGCCGCGCCTTGCGGAGGTCGGTCGCGCTGCGCTCGCGGCGCTCGGTGGGCCGCCCGATGGCCTCGTCTGCTCGGCCGGTATTTTCGATCATCGCCCCGGTCTGGAAACCGAGCTCTCGCAGTGGCAGGCGACGCTCGACATTAACCTGACCGCAAGCTTTGCCATCGCCCGCGACGCCGCCCGTATCATGCAGGGTGGCAGCGCGATCGTTTTCGTCTCCAGCCAGATCGGCATCATCGGCCATCCGCGCGCAGCCGCCTATGCCGCCTCGAAAGCCGCCGTCAACGGCCTGACCCGGGCGCTGGCGCTCGAACTCGCCCCGCGCAATATCCGGGTCAACGCTGCGGCGCCCGGCCCGATCGCGACCCCGATGACGCAGCTTGCGCGCGACGATCCCGGCCGCGCCACCCGCATGCTGGCCTCGATCCCGCTTGGCCGCTTCGGCGAGCCCGGCGAGGTGGCCGAGGTCATCCGCTTCCTGCTCTCGCCGGCGGCGTCCTTCGTCACCGGCCAGATCCTCTGCATCGACGGCGGCGTCACCGCGGCCTGAATCGAAAACGAGGGACGAAACCGGACGACGAATTGCATTTGCGACGCAACCATGGCTTGCCTCGGACAGGCAAGGCGAGCCCGCTACGAGAACGACCGAGGAGGAACCGGCGGATGTCGATGCCGCTCAGCGTGAAGACGACGGAGGTGCGCCAGGATCTGGTCGCGCCGCTGCATCATCAGGTCTATGTCGTGCTGCGTCAGCAGATTCTCGACGGGCACTATGCGTCCGAGAAGGCGATGCCGTCCGAGCACCGGCTTGAAGAGCTGTTCGGCGTTTCGCGCATCACCATCCGCCGCGCGCTCGACCGGCTGGCGTCGGAAGGCCTGATCATCCGCCGCCACGGCAAGGGCACCTTCGCGCAAGCCGTGCTCGCATCGCCACCGATCCAGACCAATCTGCGCGGCATGCTCGAAAACCTGCTCGCCATGGGCCTGAAGACACATGTCGAGCTGATCGATTTCGGCTATCTCGCAGCCCCTGCCGAGATCGCCGGCCTGCTCGAGCTGGAACCGGGCGCGCTGGTGCAGAAGGCGATCCGCGTGCGCAGCTTCGAAGGCACGCCCTTCTCCTTCCTGACGACCCATATCCCCGAGGCGATCGGCCGCTCCTTCGCCGCCGACGACCTGCGAGAAAAACCCTTGCTGGCGCTGCTGGAGCGCGCCGGCGCGGAGGTCTCGCAGGCTGACCAGACGATCACCGCCAAGCTTGCCGACACCCGTGTCGCGCCGCTGCTCAAGGTCGAGCTCGGCGCCGCGCTGCTGTGCGTAAAACGGCTCGTGCGCGACCAGAACGACCGCCCGGTCGAACTGCTGGAGGCGCTCTATCGGCCCGACATCTACGAATACCAGATGACCATGTCGCGTGCGAAACACGGTGCGACCGGGGTCTGGTCGGCCAACGTGAAATGAGCCCGGGGATGGAGCCCGACGACGCATCGGCAGCCGAGGGTCTTCGCGCCCGTATCGAGGCGATCCGCCGGGATCGCGGCTTCCTGCTGCCGCATCATGGCGCGATGGCCGCCGCCATGCCGGCGCTCCAGGACGCCTATTTCGCGATGTATCGCGAGCTAACCTTGACCGAGCGCCATCTCGACGCCTTCGAGAAGGAGTTCGTCTGGCTTTGCGTGCTGATCGCCTGCAAGGAGGCTGTCGGAACCCATCATCTCGACCTGTTCAAACGCCATGGCGGAACAGACGCACAGGCCGTGACCGCGACGCGGCTGACGGCGTTCGCGATCGGGGCCGAAGCCTTCGGCTTCGTCGCGCAGCATTGGGGCTGTGTCTTTCCGCCGCTCGCAGACAGTGGCGCCTATCGTTCAGGAGTCGAAGCGTTGCTCGCCGGCAGCGACGTTTCCGCCAGGTTGGCCCATCTGGCGATGGCTGCGGTCCAGGCCGCGCTCGGACGGGATTGGGGCCTCGCGGCGCATATCGAGGCGGCGTACGCGGAAGGCACAGCCGAGGACAAGCTTGCGGAGGCGCTGAGCCTGATCATGTGGCCGGCCGGAGTAAACCGCTTCCTCGACGCCTGCGCCGTCTGGCACGATCTGATGACCACGGGCCGCGTGACGCCGTCCGAGCGCTTCAGGATCTGGGCGGAGACGCCACGGCAGGACGGTTTCCGGCCGGAACGGGCTTAAGGCGAGCGGCTTGGCGGGCGTTCGCGCAGCGCCTCAGAACTCGGCCAGAAGCCTTCCGAACCCGTCCATCCTGTCCTTGAGGCCGTTGGCGCGCAGGGCGTGCCGGTAGCACGGTGCGCGAGACGCTGCGACGGCTGATGGCGCTGGTTTCGCGCCGGCAGGGTTCAGGCGCCATCGTCGAGCGCGCCGACGCCCAACCCGCAGATCGGCAAAAGCGAATACTTGGCGCCGCCAGACCATCGGGTGAGACGCGGATTTTGTAGCGCTTTCGCAAATGCAATATCGATTGATATCGACATGAAAGTTACGGCCCCAGCGAAAATCACGCGCCAAGGATTTTTCTGATGCCTCATCAGTGAACCAAATCGCCTCCGGCACGTTCTCTCGGCATACCGCTGCTTGCGGATACTGACAGGAGGACATAATCATGTTGAAGCGTCGTATCGCATTGACGACCATCGGCTGCGCCATGCTAGCCGCCACGGCCATCGCCCAGACCAGCGCTCCCAGCCCCAGCGCTCCTGCTACCTCCGCTGCGCCGGCCGCCAGCGCCAGCACCAATACCCCGGACCAGAATCTCGCTGGCCAGGGCAAGTGGCGAGCCTCGAAACTGATGGGCGTGGATATCTATGGCCCCGACGACAAGAAGGTCGGCGACGTCACGGAAGTCCTGTTCGACAAGATGGGCAAGGTCGAGATGGTGACGGTCGGCGTCGGCGGGTTCCTCGGCATCGGCTCGAAGGACGTCGCGATTCCCTTCGAGCAGGTAACCTGGAGCGACCAGCCCATGGCTGCGACCGCTCCCGCACCGGCGCCCGCAGGCGGCAGCACCCTGGCGGCAGCGCCTGCCTCGTCCACTGCGGCCGCGCCGAAGGCTCCGGCGATGTATCCCGATCATGGCAAGATCACCATGACCAAGGACCAGCTGAACGCTGCTCCCGCCGTGACCTACAGCGGCACCTGATCTCGTATCAGCCTCGCGCGTATCTGGCCCGCCTTCTCACGAGGGCGGGCCTTTTCATTTGCCGGCAAAGTCGTTGGTTCGGACAAGTCCCGGCAGGGCGTCTGGAAGATCGTCTGCGATCAGCCCGAAACCCAACGCCTCGCCCGCCCTGCCGTGCAGCCAGACTGCGGAGCAGGCAGCCTCGAACGCCGGCATGCCCTGCGCCAGCAAACCTGCGACGATCCCGCCAAGCGCGTCGCCGGAGCCCGCCGTCGCGAGCGCCGCCGATCCGGTCGTGTTGATCGCCGCCCGGCCATCCGGCGACGCGATGACGCTGTCGGCTCCCTTCAGCACGACGACAGCGCCGGCGCTCGCTGCCGCAAGCCTCGCCCGTTCCAGCTTCGACCGGCTGTCCGCGATTGCGGGCAACGCTCCGAAAAGCCGGGCGAACTCGCCTTCATGGGGCGTCAGCACGCAAGGCGCGCCGCGTCGCTCGCACATCCGGCGCAAATAAGCGGGTCCGCGCTCGGCCAGAAGCGTCAGTGCATCGGCGTCCAGCACGGCCGGGATCGGCGCGCGAAGCACTGCGGCAACCCAGGCACGAGCCTCGGCATCGAGCCCCAGCGCCGGCCCGGCCAGCACGGCCGACACCCTATTGTCGCCGAGCAGATGGTGCAGCGCGGCCGCGTCGGGGATCGGCCTCTGCATCAGCGCGTCGGGCCCGCGCGAGGCATGGGCGATCAGCGCCTCCGGCCGACAGGCGATCGTGACGAGCCCGGCCCCGATCCGCAGCGCAGCCCTGCCGCCGAGCCGTGGCGCGCCGACGCCAAGAAGCCCACCGGCGAGTACAAGCACCGCGCCGCGGCGATATTTATGCGTCTCGACTTCATGGACGGGCCAAGCCTGCGACCATAGCGCCGGATCGTTGCGAAACGTCTTTTGCGGCGGATGACCCGCGTCGAACACCAGTTCGGACGCAATGCCGATATCGGCCAGCGTCACCACGCCACAAAGCGCCCGCCCCAGCTGAAGCAGATGGCCCGGCTTCAGCCGAAAGAACGTCACGGTCTCGTCGGCGCGGATCGCCGGCCCTTCGATCTGGCCGGTATCGCCCGATACGCCGCTGGGAACGTCGACCGCGACGACCGGCTTGCCCGACGCATTGATTGCCTCGACCAGCCTCGCGACCTCTCCTGACAGGGGCCGGCTGAGGCCGGCACCGAACAGCGCATCGACGATGATGCCAAAAGCGTCGGGCGCGGCGACACCCGGCATATCGACGCCGCCCGTCCAGCGCTCGGCCATTGTTGCCGCGTCGCCCGCCAGAGCGGAACGCTCGCCAGCCAGCGCCAAACTCACGGCAAAGCCGCGTTCGCGCAGCAGCCGCGCGGCGACGAAGCCGTCGCCGCCATTGTTGCCCGGTCCGCAGGCGACCAGGACACGCTGCCCTGGCCGCGCCCGCCGACAGACCGCATCGGCAACCGCCCGCCCTGCCCGCTCCATCAGGACGAGCCCCGACGTGCCGGCTGCGATCGCCGCGCGATCGGCCGCCGCCATCTCCGCAACGCTCAGCAGCGCCAGGCTCGTAGGATCCGTTTTGCTCATCGCGACATCATCGAAGACGCGCTTGCTGCCGGCAAGCGAGTCGCTCAACTCTTGAATTGCCTATATAATAATCATTTGATTATTATATAGGCCAAATTCTGCCCCATCATCGGGCGCGGCCGGCCTTTCTTCCACATGGCGGGTGGCTTGCGCCGATGCTATGAGCAAGGTCGACGGGCATTTCATCGGCCCCGGCGAGACGTTGGCCCGGCCTGTGCTGGTACCGACCCAGCTCGGCGGCGGGCGGACGGAGCGTTCGTTTCGTCCGGGCGCTTGTCCCGGGCCTGTCACGCGCGAAGGAGGCCGGTCGGCGCATGAAAAAGATCGAAGCGATCATCAAGCCGTTCAAGCTGGACGAGGTGAAGGAAGCGCTTCAGGAGGTCGGCCTGCAGGGCATCACCGTTCTGGAAGCCAAGGGCTTCGGCCGGCAGAAGGGTCATACCGAGCTTTATCGCGGCGCGGAGTATGTCGTCGACTTCCTGCCCAAGGTGAAGATCGAGATCGTGCTGGCCGACGAGATGGTCGAAAACGCCATCGAGGCCATCAAGAAGGCGGCCCAGACCGGGCGCATCGGCGATGGCAAGATTTTTGTATCGTCGGTGGAGGGGGCGATCCGCATCCGTACCGGCGAGACCGGCGCGGACGCGATCTGAGGGCGTCAATCCCCACCCGAGAGTTACGCGTCCCGGCGGTCTGGATGACCCCGCGGATCGAGTGAACGTTGAGAAACTGCTTGCGAGAGGAATGCTGAGATGAAGAGCGCCAAGGATGTCCTGAAGGCGATCAAGGACAACGACGTCAAATATGTCGACTTCCGCTTCACCGACCCGCGCGGCAAGTGGCAGCATGTGACGTTCGACATCACCATGATCGACGAGGACATCTTCGCCGAGGGCACGATGTTCGACGGCTCCTCAATCGCCGGCTGGAAGGCGATCAACGAGTCCGACATGCTGCTGATGCCGGATCCGACGACGGCGGTCATGGACCCCTTCTTCTCGGCCGCCACCATGGTCATCACCTGCGACGTGCTCGAGCCCGCGACCGGCGAGCCCTATGGCCGCGACCCGCGCGGCATGGCCAAGAAGGCCGAGGCCTATCTCAAGTCGACCGGCATCGGCGACACCTGCTATGTCGGCCCCGAGGCCGAGTTCTTCGTCTTCGACGACGTCAAGATCGCTTCCGACCCGTACAACACGGGCTTCAAGCTCGACAACGTCGAGCTGCCGATCAACGGCATGACCGAATACGAGGGCGGCAATCTCGGCCACCGCATCGCCGTCAAGGGCGGCTATTTCCCCGTCCCGCCGCAGGATTCGGCGCAGGACATGCGCGGCGAGATGCTGGCCGCCATGGCGGCCATGGGCGCCAAGGTCGAGAAGCACCATCACGAGGTCGCCTCGGCCCAGCACGAACTCGGGCTGAAGTTCGACACCCTGACCCACATGGCCGACACCATGCAGGTCTACAAATACGCGATCCACAACGTCGCCCAGAGCTACGGCAAGACCGCGACCTTCATGCCCAAGCCGATCTTCGGCGACAACGGCTCGGGCATGCACGTCCACCAGTCGATCTGGAAGGGCGGCAAGCCGATCATGGCCGGCAACAAATACGCCGACCTGTCGCAGGAGTGCCTCTGGTACATCGGCGGCATCATCAAGCACGCCAAATCCCTGAACGCCTTCACCAACCCCTCGACCAACTCCTACAAGCGCCTCGTTCCCGGCTATGAAGCCCCGGTGCTGCTCGCCTATTCGGCGCGCAACCGCTCGGCCTCCTGCCGTATTCCGTGGACGAACTCGCCCAAGGCCAAGCGCGTCGAGGTTCGCTTCCCCGATCCGATGGCGAACCCCTATCTCGCCTTCGCCGCCCTGCTGATGGCCGGCCTCGACGGCATCATCAACAAGATCGATCCGGGCCCGGCCATGGACAAGGATCTCTACGACCTGCCGCCGAAGGAGCTCAAGAAGATCCCGACGGTCTGCGGCTCGCTGCGCGAAGCCCTCGAAAACCTCAAGAAGGACAACGCCTATCTCAAGGCCGGCGGCGTCTTCAACGACGACTTCATCGAGAGCTATATCGAGCTCAAGATGCAGGACGTCATGAAGTTCGAAATGACGCCTCACCCGGTCGAATTCTCGATGTACTATTCCTACTGAGCCCGGCGCTCAGGGGAACGGACTTCCTCCCGACCGCGATGGTTTCGCGGTCCACCTTCCAGGCCGGGGCGCATGCGCCCCGGTTTTTTTTTCGTTCAGCCTGCCATCGCGCTGCGTCGGTCGTCTTCGGCCGCGCCGCGATAGGCTGCGATTGTCGCCTCGACATGGCGCTGCGTCGTCAGCGGATCGGCCCAGTAGTCGCGGTGGGCGGCGAGTCCAAGCCGGCTCGCGACTGCATCGTCCGTAAAGGTCTCAAGCGCGCCGACCAGAGCGTCCTCGTCTCCGGTCGGCACGAGCAGACCGTTCTCAGCGTCGCGGATCAGTGCACTTGCGCCCATTTCGCGCGCAGTGATCGCGGGTACGCCCTGCGCCATCGCCTCGGCCACCGTCATCGGCCCGGTCTCGTACCAAAGCGACGGCGCAACGAGGCAGCGCGCGGCCTGCATCTCGACGCGCGCAGCCTCCGCCGTGACCCAGCCTGTGATCTCCGCGGCCGGATTGAGTCTGGCGATCTCGGCCAGGATCGCCTTCTCGCCGGGGCCGACGAAGCGCAAAGGCATGCCGGCTCGCGCCGCAGCGCGGGCGAGCAGCAGCACCCCCTTTTCTTCGGTCAGCCGCCCGAGGAACAGCGCATGGCGATTGCGCGCCACATCGGCCGCCGGCCCGGGCAAGGCCTCGATCATGTTGTCGACCACGAAATGGCGACCGTTCTTCGGCAGGAACGGCTCGGCGAAACGGCGTGCGAAAGCGCTGACATGGATGAAAAGCGGCGCGCGCAGGCCACGCATTGCCTCGTCGGAGCGCCATTGCCTGGCGACGCGCACGAGCTTGTGGACATAGCTCGCCCGATCGCAATTGGCGGCGACGCAGGCCCCCGACATCGGCTTGTGGCGGCAGGGCGCGCCAGCCTTGAAGTCGAAATAGCCCCCGACCGGGCAAAACGAGAAATAATCGTGCAGGGTAATCGCGACCTGAAGGCCGCTTTCTCCTGCCGCCGCGATCGCGGCAGGGCTGAAGGCCTTGGTCCATTGATGCAGATGGACGAGCGTGCCGGCGGGCTGTTGTTTCAGCAGTCCCGTCAGGAACTCGTGCGCCTGCGCATTCCAGATGCCCTGTCGTGCGGCTGCGACCTTGCCGCCGACCTTCCAGACCTCTTCGCCCGAAAACATCTCGACCTGGATACGCGGATGGTCGAGCCGTTCCGAGACCGGGCCGATGGCGCAGGCGAAGACGATCTCGACGCCGGCTTCGGCCAGCCCGCGCGCGCTCTCGATCGCGACCTTGGCGGCTCCGCCATTGACCGAGCCGAAATCGCTGATGATGACGCTGCGCATCGAACAATCCTCCGCAGCCTGTCTCTAGGCCGCAAAGGTTGATTTTTCGTCGGTTGACGAAGAGAAGCCTGGCTTCAGCGCAGACCGATCACGGTGAGCGCAACCAGCGCGGCGACGCCTGAAAAGGCCCAGAACAGCCTGGTCGAGAGCGAGGCGCCGGCATCGGGCACCACGGCAAGCTCTTCGTGACCGAAGGATTCGCCGGCGAAACGCTGCGCGCGCTCCAACCCGGCCAGACGAACCAACACGACGGACTGACGCGACACCACGACGCTCTCCCTACTCCCGATCGTAGCACTTCGCGGCTTTCCGCATAGTCACCTGCCGGTACGACCAATGTCTGACGCGCGTGGTTAACGCCGGCTGAACCTCGCCGGTTCCTGACGAAAATTCGCATCGGATGATGACAGACAGGCGACAGGCCCGGGCCCGAATTCAAAGGTGCCCGGAAAACCGCTTCCGGCGACTTTTTCCCGCGTGGATTTGCGCCTATAGCGGCCTCGACGGCGCAGGAATTTCCCGACTGCGCTAATGTTTGCTGTTGCGAATCAGGAGTTGACGCAGGCGATGGCTGAGAACGGCGATCTTTTCGGCACAGATGGGGACCGGCCGCAGCCGGAGCGGCCCAGGCCGGAAACGCGCGCCGTCCCGCCGGTCCCGGCCCGACCTGTCCAGCAGCCCGCAGCAGGCKCGCCGCCGCGCAACGGAACCCTGTCGGAGACCGGCTACGACGCCTCGGCGATCGAGGTCCTCGAAGGGCTGGAGCCAGTCCGCCGCCGCCCCGGCATGTATATCGGCGGCACCGACGAACGCGCGCTCCACCACCTCTTCGCCGAGGTGATCGACAACGCGATGGACGAGGCCGTCGCCGGTCATGCCAGCTTCATCGATGTCGAGGTGCTGGAGGATGGCTCGATCGCGGTGACCGACAATGGTCGCGGCATTCCCGTCGACCCCCATCCGAAATTCCCCGGCAAATCGGCGCTCGAAGTCATCATGACGACGCTGCATGCCGGCGGCAAATTCGACTCCAAGGCCTATGAGACCTCCGGCGGCCTGCACGGTGTCGGCGTGTCCGTGGTCAATGCGCTCTCCGACCGACTCGAGGTCGAGGTCGCGCGCGGGAAGACGCTCTACCGCCAGCATTTTTCGCGCGGCATTCCCTTGGGTTCGCTGGAGACGGTCGGCGCCGTCGCCAACCGGCGCGGCACCCGCGTGCGCTTCCATCCCGATGCGCAGATTTTTGGCGAGGGCGCGCATTTCGTGCCGGCCCGCCTGTTTCGCATGGCGCGCTCGAAGGCCTATCTCTTTGGCGGCGTCGAAATCCGCTGGCGCTGCGCGCCGTTGCTGCTGAAGCCGGAGGGCGATGTCGCGGCCGAGGCCGTGTTCAAGTTTCCCGGCGGCTTGCGCGACTATCTCGGCCGCGAGATCGAGGGCAAGGACCTCGTCGCGGAGCCGATCTTCGCCGGTAAGATCACAAAGGACGGCAGCCACGGCTCGCTGGAATGGGCCATCGCCTGGCTCGCGACCGGCGAGGACGGCTTCATCTCGTCCTATTGCAACACGATCCCGACGGCGGAGGGCGGCACCCATGAGCAGGGCCTGCGCGTCGCCCTGCTACGCGGCCTGCGCGACCATGCCGAGCGCATCGGCCAGTCCAAGCGCATGGCGCAGGTCACCTCCGACGACGTCATGGCGACCTGCGCCGCGATGCTCTCCGTCTTCATCCGCGAGCCGGAATTCCAGGGCCAGACCAAGGACAAGCTCGCGACACTGGAAGCCGCTCGCATCGTCGAGAACGCGGTGCGCGACGCCTTCGACCATTGGCTGGCGGCAGCACCCCAGCAGGCGCTGCGCCTGCTCGACTGGTCGGTCGACCGGGCCGAGGAACGCCTGCGCCGCCGCCTCGAAAAGGAAGTTTCGCGCAAGACCGCGACGCGCAAGCTGCGCCTGCCCGGCAAGCTTGCCGATTGCAGTTCCGCCGGCGCGGCTGGCTCCGAGCTTTTCATCGTCGAGGGCGACTCGGCCGGTGGCTCGGCCAAGCAGGCGCGCAATCGTGCAACGCAGGCGATCCTGCCCTTGCGCGGAAAAATCCTGAACGTCGCCAATGCGACCCGCGAAAAGCTCAACGCCAACCAACAGCTCGCCGACCTGATTCTGGCGCTGGGCTGCGGCATCGGCAGCCAGTTCCGCGAGGACGATCTGCGCTATGAGAAGGTCATCGTGATGACCGACGCCGATGTCGACGGCGCCCATATCGCCTCGCTGCTGGTGACCTTCTTCTGGCGTCAGATGCCGCGCCTGATCGAAAAGGGCCATCTCTTCCTCGCCGTGCCTCCGCTCTATCGGCTGCAGTCCGGTGGCAAGAGCATCTATGCCCGCAACGACGCCCATAAGGACGAGCTGATCGCGAGCGTGTTCAAGGGCAAGAAGCCCGAGATCAGCCGCTTCAAGGGGCTGGGCGAAATGATGCCGGCCCAGCTCAAGGAAACCACCATGGACCCGAGCAAGCGCATCCTGCTCAAGGTCATGGTCGATCACGAGGCACGAGACGAAACCGCCGATGTGGTCGAGCGCCTGATGGGCAACAAGCCCGAAGCGCGCTTCCTCTTCATCCAGGAAAGAGCAGCGTTTGCGGGCGAACTGATCGACCTGTGAACCTGCACGGAGACGGCGAAGAAAACGCGCGCTACCCCGGTATTTCTGATGGGCTGAGGCTCATCGCCGGCGGGCTGTCACGGCCGATATGGGCGGGCATTGTCCCGCCATGTCAAACGAAACCCTGCTACCCGAAACGCCCCGTCATGACGACCCGCCACACTGCGACGCGACGGAGCCCTTTGCTCGGCAGCGCCCATATTGTCTGCCGTTGACCGCATGGGGAACCCTGCTGCCGCTGCATCTCGACGCGCTGGCGATCTGGCAACGCCCGGCTGGGACGACATCGCGATCTTCCACGCCATCGCCAGCGGCGGGTCGCTGGCCGTGGCGGCGGGACGGCTGGCGCTGAGCGAGGCCACCGTCGCGCGCCGCCTGAAAGCCTTCGAGGCCAGTCTCGGCCTGTCCCTGTTCAGCCGCGGCGCGAACCGCCTGTTCCTGACGACGATCGGCTCCGAGCTCGCGCAGGACGCAGCGGCGATTGCCGCGGCGGCCGAGCGCTTCGCGACGCGGGCGCATTCGGCGCGTGCGCTGGCCGATGCGCCCGTCAGGGTCACCGCCACGACCTCTATCAGCCTGTTCCTGACCATGCATGCGACGACGATTTCGGCGGCGGCCGGCGGCGTCGAGATCGTCATCATCAGCACGCGCGACCGGCTCGATCTGGCGCGCGGCGAGGCTGACATCGCGGTGCGGATGCGCGCCATTCCCGAGGAGCGCGGCCATTTCGGCCAGAAGATCGGCCGCCTCGTTCAGGCGCTCTACGTCCGTCGCGACGTCGATCCCGCGACCGCGCCGATCATCTCGGTCAGCCGGGACGTCTCGTCGCGGATCGAGCAGCACATCCTGCGCTGGGCGGCCGGCCGGCCGATCGCGGCCCGCGTCGGCGATTCGGCGGCGCGCTATGAAAGCGTCCGTTCGGCCGGCGCGGTGTCGATGGTGCCCTGCTTCATGGGCGATTACGACGAGACGCTGCTGCGCCTCGAACCGCCGCCACCCGAAACCGCCGACGAGATCTTTCTCGTCTCGCACGAGGTCTCGCGGGAGAGACCCGCCGTCGTAGCCGTGCTGGCGGCGCTGCGTTCCGTATTCCGATCCAACCGCGAAAGGCTGACGGGGACAGGCGCGCCGCACCGGCCCTGAAAGCCTCGACTCAAGTGGTCTGGATGCCAAGAAACAGCATGTATTGCGGCATCGTCCAGTTGTGCATGTAGTTGAACTGGTCCTTGGCCGCCGGCGTGTTGAACAGCATCTCGTTCGACCAGCGGCCGAAAGGAAGCAGCTCGACACCCGCCAGAGGCGGCTCCTTCGACGTCACTCCGCTTCGGAACTCCCGTCGCTTGGCGCCTTTGGGTGCATTGACGTGCAGTTGCGGGTTGCAGTCGATGCCGTAGCAGCAGACGACGTTGAGCTGGCTGCTGATCGCATTGACGAAGGTGTTGTGCTCGCTGATGCCGCTGCTGAAGGTCATCGTCTCGATCTGGTCGATCGAGAACGCATTGTTTGTCAGGCCCTGCATTTCCGTGAGCGCCTGGCGCACGAAGGGCCCGTCATTCGCAAACGGCCCCAGCTCCTGCCCGGCCGAGCGGACGATGTAGAGGAACCCCATGTTCTTGCGGCCATGCAGCGTCTCTGCGCCCCAGCGATTCACGACATGCTTGAGCAGGCAGAAATTGATGAGCTGGGGCGACAACGGATTTTTCCAGTTGAGACCCTCAAGCGTCTTGATGGTTTGGGCGCCCTGTCCGCCAAAGCCCTGACTGATGCAGATCAGCAGGCGGTCCGGCCTTTCGTTCTGCGGAAGCAGCAGAATGGCGGCCCGCTCGACGCCATTCTTCTTGGCGGCGAAGATCGCGAGCCGCCCGGTGCGCAGCGGCATGAAGCTGAACTGCAGCGCTCCGCCATTGGGGCCGGGCTTGTAGCTCGCGATGTCGATGCAGCCACGCGCTGGCAGAATCTGGGTGATCAGATTGTCCTTGCTGGGAAACGTCCCGACGATCTCGTCCGTGATCAGCCGGACGAGCGGATCGGGCTGGGGGATGATGTTGTTCAGCGCCGCGATCAGCTGCTCGATCAGGGTCGTCGTCAGGGGGCCGACGACGCCGTCCTTGCCGAGCTTGTTGTCGCCCTGGAATTCGACGACGCGGCCATGCGTTCGGGAACCGAAGATGCCGTCGGCGACCAGTTGCACCAGCTTTGTCGGTAGCAGGTTGAGATTGGCCTGCAGCAGCTTGACTGCATCGCCCTGGGATCCCCAACGCAGCGCCATGATGTCGAACCTTGGTTGATCTACGCGAATACTAGCCGCGCGGACAACGACTATACAAGGCTCGCTGGCGTCGACTCGACCAGCCCCTCGCGCAGCCCAACCGGGTCACGACGACGATGCGATGTCGCGCATCCGCGCAACGCTTCGCTAACCATCCTTTTACGGCTGCGGGCGCAAGGTGTGCCGAAGGTCGCCCGCCGCGACCGGGATCACGGAGCAGGCCCCATGCGGCTGATCGAACTTTTCTGGAAGAACCAGCGCGGCACGGTTGTCGCCAACCTCGCCAAATCGGCTGCGGCGATCGCGTTCCTCTCTGTCGTCGCAGCGAACTTCGTCTCGACGCAGACCGCAAAGCTCGACAGGGATCGTCTGAGCCAGGTCGCCTCGGCAGCGTCCGCGGGTAAGCCGATCGACCCGATGACGACCGGCTCGCTGCTGAAGCGCGCCGGCGACACCCGCCTCGACCCTTGCGTGGTCCAGCGCTGAGGCTTTTCAGCCCAGCCAGGCCAGCAACTCCCGCGTCACGGCTTCCGGCGCTTCCAGCGTCGAGAGATGGCCGCATCCCGGTACGACGACCAGCCGCGCCTTCGCCCCGATCCCGGTCGCGATCTCATGCGCTTCGGCGGGCGGCGTGATCAGGTCCTCCTCGCCCACCAGAACCAGCGTCGGGACAGTGATCGCCGCCAGTCCCGGCCGCGCATCGGGCCGCGACATGATCGCGCGTTGCTGGCGCACGAAGCCATCCGCGCCGATCGCCTCGGCCATGGCCCGCACCGCAAGCCGCAACGGCTCGTCGGTCAGCCGCGCGGGCGCGACCAGCCGCTGCCAGAGCAGGGTCGTGACGTTGTCGAAGGCGCCCTTTTCGGCGAGCGCGATCATCTGCTCGCGCGGCGCATTGGTCTCCGGCGTCGCCGGCTTGGCGCTGGTGTCGAGCAGCGCGAGCCGCGTGACCCGTTCAGGCGCCCGGCGCATCACCTCCAGCGCGATATAGCCGCCCATCGACAGGCCGCAGAGCGCAAAACGCTTTGGCGCGGCGGCGAGCAGCCTTTGTGCGATCTCGGCCAGCGTCTCGTCATGCGAATGATCGGCGACGAGGATTGCGCGGCCGGTGGCGAGCGCCGGCCATTGCGGTGCGTAAAGGGCTGCATCGCAGCTCAGCCCGGGAATCAAGACAAGCGGTTCCTGCATGGCGTCTATGGTGCCCGTCCGGTCCTAGTTTATTGACTTCGCCGCGCTTTTTCTGCATTGCACGGAAGTCCGAGGGCGCGCTGGAAAGAGAAGTCGCGCCACCGTTGCGGTCGATAGGTCATCCCGCCACGAGTAACCGACCCTTGAAGAAGCGCAACACTCGATGTCATTTGCCGAACTCGGCCTGAGCGAAAAGGTTCTGACTGCGGTCACGACTGCAGGCTACACGACGCCGACCCCCATCCAGGCCCAGGCCATCCCCCACGTCCTCGCCCGCCGCGACGTTCTCGGCATCGCCCAGACCGGCACGGGCAAGACCGCCGCCTTCACCTTGCCGATGCTGACCATCCTCGAAAACGGGCGCGCCCGGGCCAGGATGCCGCGCACGCTGATCCTGGAACCGACGCGCGAACTCGCGGCACAGGTCGAGGAGAACTTCACCCGTTACGGCGTCAACCAGAAGCTCTCGGTCGCGCTGCTGATCGGCGGCGTCTCCTTCGGCGACCAGGACGCCAAGATCACGCGCGGCGTCGATGTGCTGATCGCAACGCCCGGCCGCCTGCTCGACCATGTCGAACGCGGCAAGCTGCTGCTCACCGGCGTCGAGCTTCTCGTCATCGACGAGGCCGACCGCATGCTCGACATGGGTTTTATCCCCGACATCGAGCGGGTCTGTAAACTTGTTCCCTTCACGCGGCAGACCTTGTTCTTCACCGCGACGATGCCGCCCGAGATCACGCGCATCAGCGAGCAGTTCCTGCATAACCCGATCCGCATCGAAGCCTCGCGCCCGGCCACGGCGGCAGCCACGATCACGCAGCGGTTGATCGCCTCGAACAGCCAGGATTTCGAGAAGCGCGACACCCTGCGCAAGCTGATCAAGGAAGCCAGGGAGCTGCAGAACGCGATCATCTTCTGCAACCGCAAGCGCGATGTAGCAACCTTGCACAAGTCATTGCAGAATCATGGTTTCCCGGCGGTCGCCCTGCATGGCGACATGGACCAGTACGCCCGCATGGCGGCGCTCGAATCCTTCCGCACCGGCGAGATGCCGATCCTGGTGGCGAGCGACGTCGCCGCGCGCGGCCTCGATATTCCCGCCGTCAGCCATGTCTTCAACTATGATGTGCCGACCCATGCCGAGGACTATGTCCACCGCATCGGCCGCACCGGCCGCGCCGGCCGCGAGGGCGCGTCCTTCACCATCGTGACGCGCCATGACGAGAAGCTCGTGACCGCGATCGAGAAGCTGACGGGTGTCCCGATCGCCTGGGAGGGCGGCGGCATCGACAGCCTGCCGCCAGGCGCACCGCGCGAGGAGCGCTCCGGTGGTCGCGGTGGACGCAGCGAAGGCCGTTCCGGCCGTGGCGGCGAGCGCGGCGGCCGTGGCCGCCCCGACCGTGGCCCCCGTGCGGAGCCCGAGATGGCCGCGCCGCGCCCGATCCGGGTCGAGCGCAGCGCGAGCGAGGACGAGGCTGCTCCGCGCCGGCGCCGGCCCGAAGCGGACGGTCCGACCAAGACCAAGATTCGCGGAGACGGCGCCGCGGCGCCCGCGCCCCAGGCCGCCCGGCCGGAGCGCACCCAGGAGCCACGCCCGGCCAAGCCGGAACGCGCATCCGAACATCGCTCCGTCAGGCCGGACCGGCCCTCCGAGCCGCGCCGGCGCGACGATGATGACGGCCCGAAGGTCAAGGGATTGGGCGACCACGTACCGGCGTTCCTGATGCGGCCCGTCAAGGCTGGCTGATGGCTCTGCCTGACGTTCGGGCATAACCTCGCATTAACCCCGGCTCGTCATAGTCAATTCGTGGTCGCTGCTAGCGTAGCGGTCGCGAACGGGCGCATGCCGCCGTCGTAACGGACAGGATGTCCCGCTTCGATGTTCAATCGAAGCTGTCGTGGCTGAACGCCATGAGCCGGCTTCACGTCCGGACTGTCGGTAATGAGCGACCACGCGCAGGTTTCCGCCCAATCCTACGATCTGGCCGATCGCGTCATCGCGGCGATGCGCGAGCATGATTCGCCGGGATATCCCCGTGCCTTCGAGGTCTGGTACGCCCATCTCAGCGGCGAGATGCCGGCCGTCAGCCTGGCGATGAACGCCATTCTCGCCGGCAGCGACGGCAAGGTCGGCGTCGCCGACATCGACAACCTCTACGAACGCTTCATCGGCACGGACCGCCTTGCCAAGCAGGCCGAGCGCACCAGCCTGCAGGTCCTGGGCGAGATCGACGGGCTGATGTCGCTCGTCAACAAAGCCCTCGATTCCAGCGAGCGCTATCATGGCCGCCTCGCTGCGATGTCGGAGGACGTGCCGCCGCCGGCCGACCGCCAGAAGCTGCGCGAATGGGTCGAGGCGCTGGTGATGTCGACGCGCGAGGAGGTCACGCGCAAAACGCAGCTGGAATCGCAGCTGAAGGATTCCTCCAACGAGATCCGCAATCTGCGCGAAGCGCTCGAGACGACGCGCGCCGAGGCGCTGACCGATCCGCTGACAGGCCTGGCCAATCGCCGCCATTTCGAGGAAATGCTGCAGAAGTCGATCGATCAGGCGACGTTGCGGCGCGAGCCCTTCGCGCTGGTGATGGCCGACATCGACTTCTTCAAGAAGTTCAACGACGCCCATGGCCATCTGACCGGAGACCAGGTGCTGCGCCTCGTCGCGCGCACCATGAAGGACAAGTTCAAGGACAAGGCCGTGATTACCCGCTTCGGCGGCGAGGAATTTGCGATCATCCTGCCCGAGGCCGACGTCGTCGCCGGCAAGTTCGGGGCCGAGACCGTGCGCCAGGCGCTCCTGACCCGCGAGCTGGTCAAGCGCTCGACCAACGAGAACCTCGGCCGCATCACGATTTCGCTCGGCGTCGCCGGCTATCGTCGCGGCGATACGGCGGGCTCGCTGGTGGACCGCGCCGATCAGGCGCTGATGCAGGCCAAGCGCGACGGCCGCAACCGCACCGTCACCGAGGACGCGGTCGACCCGCTGAGCCACGTCGCCTGACCGGTGCAACATTAGCCCTGCGTCGGGCTGCCGCCCGCGCTAGATCGGTCCAGAGCCTCAATTCATCGGAGTCGTCGAGCGCCGCATCCGGCAAACGCCAATACCCGAGCGCACGTTCGCGGCCGCGCGCTTCATAGGTGAACGGCTGGCTCCCGGCCGCCTCGAAGCGGCCTTGCGTCTGTTCGTCGATTTTCAGAAATATCTCGTCCTGAAACACCAGCGCGAAAATCCGCTCATCGTCATAGACTCCAAGCCCGCCGAACATGCGCCGGACTCGCACGGGCAAGATATCCGCAAAGATCTCGCGGATACCGTCAGCGTCCACGATGCAGACTCACATCACCCGGGCTCAATGCCCCGCCAGAGCGCTTTCCGCCATGGGCTTGATCTCGACCGATTCGCCACAGCCGCAAGCGGAAACCTGGTTGGGATTGTTGAACACGAAGGTCGACGAGAAACGGTCGGTCTTGAAATCGAGCTCGGTGCCGAGCAGGAACAGCACGGCCTTGGCGTCGACGATGACGGTCGCATCCTTTTCGGAGACGATCTCGTCGCCCTTGCGGGTCTCGCGAGCCACCTCGAACGTATATTCCATCCCGGCGCAGCCGCCCTTCTTGACGCCGACCCTCAGCCCGAGCGCGGGCGCCGCGGCATCGACGGCCGATTGCGCCATGATCTCGCGAATCCGCATCGCTGCGGCATCGGTCAGCGAAACGACCTTCAGGCCGGGGATAGAGAACATCGTCGGTCCCTCCTCGATCGGGTCCCATCCTTTTTGAGAAGGACTGGCCCGATGAAGCAAGATTGCAGACCCCAACATAAGGATTGGTAAGCGCAACGTCGAGATGCCGGCGCGCAACGCCGTTCTTTCGCCTGGCGCATTGCATGGCGTGCACGCTCATGCACTGTGGCGGCCTCGAAACCAGCGACGAAGCCTCATGACGTACCGCACGCACCGCCCCGAAGCGCTCCGCGCCCTCGTCCGCGACATGGTCACGAAGGCTGGATGGACAGCCGGAGAGGCCAGCGAAACCGCCGATCACCTCGTGCTGGCCAATCTCAGCGGGCATGACAGCCATGGCGTCGGCATGCTGCCGCTCTATTTCAATTCGCTGGCGGACGGAAACCTCAAGCCGACATCGCTTCCGCTGACCAGGCTCGACGCCGCGCCCTTCCTGATCATCGACGCGCAGATTTCGCTCGGGCAGCCGACGGCGCGCAACGCCGTCGCGCGCGCCATCCCGATGGCGCAATCGGGCGGCGTCGCCATCCTGAACCTGCTCGATGCCCATCATATCGGCCGCATCGGACACTATGCCGAGATCGCGGCGCAGGCCGGGCTGGTCTCCTTCTTCTGGGTCAACGTCGCAGGCCGCCCGCCGATCGTCGCGCCCTTCGCGGCGAAGGAAGCCCGCTTCGGCACCAATCCGCATGCGATCGGCATTCCCGTTCCCGGCGGCGATCCGATCATCCTCGATTTCGCCACGAGCCGCATGGCCCATGGCAAGGCCCGCGTCGCGCTCAACAAGGGCGTAGCCGTTCCCGAGGGCTACATCATCGATGGCGAGGGCCGACCGACGACGGAGCCGCGCCACGTCTTCCTGCACGCCATCGGCGGCAACGAGACGCTCGGCGCGCTGCTGCCCTTCGGCGACCACAAGGGCGCCGGCCTCTCGCTGATCGCCGAATTGCTGTCGGCAGGGCTGATGGGCGCGGCCCGCATCGACCAGAAGCCGGCCAAGAGCTGGATCATCAATTCGCTCTTCGGCATCCTGATCGATCCCGCCCGTCTCGAACCCGACGAGGCCCTGCGCAAGGAGCGGATCGAGAGCTATCTCGCCTTCGTGCGCGCCGCCAAACCGCAGGACGAGGCCAACCCCGTGCTGACGCCGGGCGAAAAGGAGCGCGCGACGCGCATCGCCCGGCAGAAGGACGGCATCCCGCTCGACGACGAGACTTGGTCGCAGATCGCGGCGGCGGCCAAGCGCTTCGGCATCGACGCCGAGAGCTATTGAAGCCCCGGGATGACGCTCGACGGCTACAATGCCTTCTGCACTTCGCTTCCGGCGACCAGTCATGTCGTGCAATGGGGCGGCGCGCATGTCTGGAAGGTCGGCGGCAAGGTTTTCGCGATCGGGCGCGGCGACGACGGGCCCGAGCTCACCGTCACATTCAAATGCTCATGGGGCAGCTTCGATATCCTGAAAGAACAGCCCGGCCTGCGGCCCGCGCCCTATCTCGCCTCGCGCGGCATGAGCTGGATCCAGCGCCGGACCGACGAGAGCATGCCCGATGAGGCGCTGGAGGATTATCTGCGCGAAAGCCACCGGCTGATAGCGCAGAAGCTGACGAAACGGGCGCGGGCGGAGTTAGGCCTCGGCTGACCTACAGCAGCGCCTCACCGCGAAACACCGGCACGCAGGAGCCGCCGACCGTCGCGCGGATGCCATCGACAGCGCGCCAGGCCTTGAGGTTGAGCAGGCTCGGCCGCCCCATCTCGACGCCCTGCGTCAGCATGAACTCCGCCATCTCGCCACCATCGAGCGAAAGCAGCAAAGCCGCCGTCGTGGCGCTGGCGCTGCCAGTCGCCGGGTCCTCCCAGGTGCCGCCGAGCGGCGCGAACATGCGCGCCCGGATGTCGGCGCCATCGCGCGCATAGATGAACAGCGAGAGCCGCCCCTCTAGCGCAGGCCTGGCGTCGCGCAATCGCCTGAAGGCGGCGATATCGGGCGTCGCACGCGACAGGGCATCAGCCCTGACCTCGGCCAGCACGAAACGCACGCCGACCGAGGCCCGGACCGGCCGGTGATTGGCGACGACCAGATCGGCCGCGTTCAGCCCGGCGCAGGCGGCGATGCCCTCGACCGGGAGTTCGACGCCGGTCGAAAGCGGCTGCGGCGCGGCGATGGTCGCACCCGTGACTTCGCCGTCCGCCCCGCCAGCGACCCTGATCTCGACAAGACCCGCGATCTCCTCGAAGCGCAGCAGGCCATCATTGTCGCGGCCATGCCGCGCCAGCACATAGGCCGTCCCGACATTGGGATGCCCGGCAAACGGCATCTCGTGCGTCCGGGTGAAGATGCGCACGCGCGCCGTGTTGGCCGGATCGGCCGGCGGCAGCACGAAGGTCGTCTCGCTGTAGTTCATTTCCGCCGCGAGCGACTGCATCTCGGCATCGCTCAGTCCGCGGGCATCCGTGAACACCGCGAGTTGGTTGCCGCCGAAGCGCTCTGTCGTAAAGACGTCGACGGTCTCGTAGGCGAATTTGCGCATGGCGGTCTCCGGCGAACTGGCTGCGCCCGCCTTGATTGATGCCACTCTTCTCGCGCGCCGAATAATCAAGCTCGCTCATGCGAACGATCACGCGGCACGATGCGACAGCGACGGCCGTCAGAGCAGAAAGTGGAGGCCGAAGCCGAGGATGATAAAGCCGGCGGCGACGATCTGCGCCACGAATAACGGCTTCAGGCGGGCAAGTTGCCCGGCGTGCAAATCGGCCCTCTCGGCGCGGGACATCCGATTGCGGGCCTTGAACTGCTCTTCCAGCACGCGTGGATCGCTGCTGGCGCCGTCGCGCTCCAGATCCATGCGCACCGCGATGAAGCCGATGATCAGGCCGAGGATGCCGAGCCCGAAGAACCCGACGAGACGCAGCGCGCTATAGACCACGCCAATCGCGAGCGCCGCAAGCAGCGGGAAGGCCAGATAGTCCCATTTCGTGAAGCGCATGCGGCGACTATGCGCAAAAGTGGGAAATACGTCCATCAGGCGACGGTTCGCCCATAAAGCGGAACGATCGCCCGACGGGTTGGTTGCCATGAGACCAGGCAATCAATGGAGGCCGCCATGACGGAGCAGAACCGCGAGCACATGGATCGTCCCGAGGACGACAAGCCGCGCCGACCGGGAGACCTTGGGGCGGCGGCACGGCAGCGTCCGGGCCCAAGTCCCGATTCAGGGCATCCGACCGGGCCCCACGCGCCTTTCGACGAGGATGCCGGCAGGGCGGCCGAACGGGTCAGGCAGGACGCTGCCGGCCAGTACCGGCCCGGAATGAGCGATCCCAATCCCGATGGGCTGGTGAGCGCGAACCCGGTTGTCCTGTCGAAGGACGGCGACGCGACCAGCGGCAACGGCCATGGTCGCGACAGAGACGGCTCGAAAACGCCGCAAGATTAAGTGCGCAGTTGCCGCTCACCACATGTCGAGCGCGACCCTGGCCTCGTCGGACATGCGCGACTGGTCCCAGGGCGGATCGAAGGTCATGGTCACCTGCACGCCCGAGACGCCCGGCACGGCCGAAACCGCGTTCTCGACCCAACCCGGCATTTCGCCAGCCACCGGGCAGCCGGGCGCGGTCAGCGTCATGTCGATCGCGACCATGCGGTCATCGGCGATGTCGACACGGTAGATCAGGCCGAGTTCGTAGATGTCAGAGGGGATTTCGGGATCGTAGACCGTCTTCAGCGCGGCGATGATGTCGTCGGTGAGGCGGTCGATCTCCTCGGGCGGCAAGGTGCTGCTCGCGCCCATTGTCGGGGCGTTCGGCTTCAGGTCTTCGGCGGTGTCGGTCATCGCAACAAATCCGGTTCTGGCGAAAGGCGACCCTAGGAGAACAGGGTCTCGGCCTTTCGCAGGGCTTCGACGAGCTTATCGACTTCTTCGAGCGTGTTGTAGAGCCCAAAGGACGCACGGCAGGTCGAGGTCACTCCATATCGGGCGAGCAGCGGCATGGCGCAATGGGTGCCCGCCCGAACAGCCACGCCGGCGCGGTCGATCACGGTCGCGACGTCATGGGCGTGCGCGCCCTTCATCTCGAAGGCGACGATCGCGCCCTTGTCCCGCGCCTTGCCGAAGATGCGGATCGAGTTCATCTCGCCGAGCCGCTGCATGGCGTAGTCGCCGAGTTTGGCCTCATGCGCCGCGATGTTCTCGCGGCCGAGCGCCATCATATAGTCGAGCGCAGCGCCCAGTCCGACCGCCTCGACGATCGCCGGGGTACCGGATTCGAACCGGTGCGGCGCGTCGTTATAGGTGACCGTATCCTCGCTGACGGTGACGATCATCTCGCCGCCCCCCTCATAGGGCGGCAGCTTGTCGAGCCACTCCTTCTTGCCCCAGAGCACGCCCGAGCCGGTCGGCCCATAGACCTTGTGACCAGTGAAGCAGTAGAAATCGCAGCCCAGCGCCTGCACGTCGACCGGCAGATGCACCGCGCTTTGGCTGCCATCGACGACGAGCGGGATCTTGTAGGTCCGGCAGATCGCGGCGACCTCGGCGATCGGCACGATCGTGCCGAGCGCATTCGACATATGCGTCATCGCCACCACCTTGGTGCGCGGCGTGATCAGCTTCTCGAACGCCTCGATCAGGAAGTTGCCGTCCTCGTCGACCGGCGCCCATTTGATCACGGCGCCATGGCGTTCGCGCCAATAGTGCCAGGGCACGATGTTGGAGTGGTGCTCCAGGATCGAGAGGATGATCTCGTCGCCCTCCTGGATCTTGAGATAGCGTCCGAGCGAGGAGGCGACCGTGTTCAGCGAGCCGGTCGAGGAGCGCGTGAAGATGATCTCCTCGAGATGGGCCGCGTTGAGGAAGCGCCGGGCGCTTTCGCGAGCAGCTTCATAGGCTTCCGTCGAGGCGTTGGCGAGATAGTGCAGCCCGCGATGGACATTGGCGTAGTCCTCGCGCATCAGCCGGGTCATCGCCTCGATCACGGCTTCGGGCTTCTGCGCCGAGGCCGCGTTGTCGAGATAGACCAGCGGTTTGCCATAGACCTCACGCGACAGGATCGTGAAATCCTTGCGGATCGCCTCGACGTCATAGGGCTTCACGATCGCGTTCATGGTCTCAGGCCTTTGCGGGGGGCGCGGGCGCCCTGTCGGCGACCAGCTCGCCGCCATGTCCCCAGTTCTCGCGCTCGATCTCCTGGATCACGATATGGGTGTTCTGCGGATTCTTGCCGAGCACCTTGACCAGCGTCTGCGTGAACTCCGCAACGATCTGCGCTTTCTGCGCGCGCGTCGCGCCCTTGGTGATCTGGAGGTTGATGTAGGGCATCAGACCGCCCCTCCGACCGTGGCCCCGCGCTCGCCAAGCCAGGTTTCGATCTCGCGCATGATGATCTCCCGGACGGCTTCGTCGCTGACGAACTCGGCCACCTCGCCGGCGAAGGCGGTCAGCACCAGAGCCTCTGCCTGCGGGCGGGGAAGTCCACGCGCCATCAGATAGAACAGCTGCTCGCCATCCATCTGCGCGACTGTCGCGCCATGGCCGCAGACGACGTCGTCGGCAAAAATTTCGAGCTCTGGCTTGTTGAACATGGTCGCGCCGTCGTTCAGCAGCAGCGCGTTGCTCTTCATGCTGCCGTCGACCTTCTGCGACTGCGGCCGGACGACGACCTTGCCCTGGAAGACGCCGGTGCCTTCGCCCTCGATGACCGCCTTGAACAGCTCGCGGCTCTCGCCATGGGGCTTGGCATGGTCCATCACCAGTGTGACATCGCTGTGCTCCTGCCGGCGCAACAGCGAGATGCCGCGCAGCGCGGCGCGGATATGCTCGCCGCCGTAGCGCAGGAAGCTCTGCTGGCGGATGGTTCCGCAATTGGCGACCAGCGAGACGACGCCGAAATCGGCGTCGGCGCCGATTTCGGCCAGGATCGAATGGACCTGCACCGATTCCGGCCGCTGCCGCGTCGCCATGCGGACATGCTCGACGCTCGCGCCATCGCCGACTGAAAACGAAATCGCGTGGTTGAGCTGATAGGGCGAGGTTCCGAGATTCTCGTGAAGCTCGACAATGGTCGCCTTCGCGCCGGCCCCGATCTTGATCAGCGAGCGCGAGAAGATCGCGACCTCCTTGGTGCCGCTGCCGAGCGCCAGCAGCAGAATCGGGCGATCGAGCACGACGCCGGGCGCGATCTCGACCACGACGCCGTCCTGCATCAGCGCCACGTTCAGCATCACGCCGACATCGTCGGCCGCGACCTCAGGCGCGCGCAGCGCGTCGGCATACATATCCGGCGCCTCGATCAAGGCTTCGGCCAGCCCGCGCACGGACACGCCTTCGGGCAACCCGTCCATGTCGGACTGTGCCGGGCTGAAAATGCCGTCGATCGTGACGAGGCGCGTGCCGGATATGGTCTGCAGCGCGAGCCGGTCGGTCACGGCCTGCGTCAACACCGGCTTGCGGACCAGAGGGTTGGCCTCGCGCAGGAGCGAGCGCAGATCGGTATAGCGCCAGGATTCCAGTCTGCGATGCGGCAGGCCCTTGGCCTCGAAACCGGCAAAGGCATCCTCGCGCAGCTTGCGCACGGCATTTGCCCCGGGCAATTCGGCCTTGATCGCGGCAAATTGCTGCGAAAGCTGCTGCTCGGCCGCCGTCTTCAGGGGAGTGACGATCGCCATCACGCAGCGTCCGCGTAAGCGGCATAGCCGCTCTTTTCGAGCTCCAAAGCCAGTTCCTTGCCGCCGGTCTTCACGATGCGGCCCTTCGACATGACGTGAACGGTGTCGGGCACGATATGGTCGAGCAGGCGCTGGTAATGCGTGATGACGAGGAAGCCGCGATTTTGGGCGCGCAGGCGATTGACGCCGTCGGCGACGATGCGCAGCGCATCGATGTCGAGGCCGGAATCGGTCTCGTCGAGGATGCACATCGAGGGCGAAAGCAGCGCCATCTGCAGGATCTCCATGCGCTTCTTCTCGCCACCGGAGAAGCCGACATTGAGCGGCCGGCGCAGCATGGCCTTGTCGATGCTGAGTGAATCCGCCGCCGCATTGACCTGCTTGATGAAGTCTGGCGTCAGCAGCTCCGCCTCGCCGCGCGCGCGGCGCTGGGCGTTCATCGCCGCCTTCAGGAAGGTCATGGTGGCGACGCCGGGGATCTCCAGCGGATACTGGAAGGCGAGGAAGATGCCGGCGGCGGCGCGCGCATCGGCCTCCATCTCCAGCACGTTCTCGCCGTTGAGCAGGATCTCGCCGTCAAGGACCTCGTAGTCCTGCTTGCCGGCGATGACATAGCTCAGCGTCGATTTGCCGGAGCCGTTGGGCCCCATGATGGCCGCCACTTCGCCGTCGTTCACGGTGAGATTGAGGCCGTTGAGGATCTGCTTGTCCTCGTCGGCGATCTTGACGACGAGATTACGAATTTCGAGCATTGGTCAGAGTTCCATTCTGCAGGAGATGGTCGGATCAAGTCCGACCATGACGCGCTTGATCCTGGCGTCATGCCCGGGCTTGACCCGGGCATCTCGGAAACGATCGGGCGTCAGCCCACGGAGCCTTCAAGGGAAATCGAAATCAGCTTCTGCGCCTCGACCGCGAACTCCATGGGCAGCTGCTGCAGCACCTCCTTGACGAAGCCGTTGACGATCAACGCCACGGCCTCCTCGGCCGAGAGCCCGCGCTGCTGGCAGTAGAACAGCTGGTCCTCGCCGATCTTGGACGTCGTCGCCTCGTGCTCGAAGATCGCAGTCGCGGTCTTGGCTTCGATATAGGGGATGGTGTGAGCGCCGCACTGGTCGCCGATCAGCAGCGAGTCGCAATTGGTGAAATTGCGCGCACCCGTCGCCTTGCGGTGGGCCGAGACCATGCCGCGATAGGTCGAGTCGGATTTGCCCGCAGCGATGCCCTTGGCGATGATTTTCGAGGTCGTGTTCTTGCCGAGATGGATCATCTTGGTGCCGGAATCGACCTGCTGCGCGCCGTTCGAGACCGCGATCGAGTAGAATTCGCCGCGCGAGCCGTCGCCGCGCAGAATGCAGGACGGGTATTTCCAGGTGATCGCCGAGCCGGTCTCGACCTGCGTCCACGAGATCTTGGAGTTCTTGCCGCGGCAATCGCCGCGCTTGGTGACGAAGTTGTAGATGCCGCCCCGGCCCTCGGCATCGCCGGGATACCAGTTCTGCACGGTCGAGTATTTGATCTCGGCGTCGTCGAGCGCGATCAGCTCGACCACCGCCGCATGGAGCTGGTTCTCGTCGCGCTTGGGCGCGGTGCAGCCTTCGAGATAGCTCACATAGGAGCCTTCTTCCGCGATGATCAGCGTCCGCTCGAACTGGCCGGTGTTCTGCTCGTTGATGCGGAAATAGGTCGACAGCTCCATCGGGCAGCGCGCGCCCTTGGGGATGTAGACAAACGAGCCGTCGGTAAAGACGGCGCAGTTCAGCGTCGCGAAGTAGTTGTCGGTCACTGGCACGACGGTGGCGAGGTATTTGCGCACCAGCTCGGGATGCTCGTGGATCGCATCCGAGATCGAGCAGAAGATCACGCCGGCCTGCGCCAGCTCCTTCTTGAAGGTCGTGACGACCGAGACCGAGTCGAACACCGCGTCGACCGCAACCCGGCGTTCGGGCGCGACGCCCGCCAGGATTTCCTGCTCCCGCAGCGGGATGCCGAGCTTCTTGTAGGTCTCCAGGATCGCCGGATCGACCTCGTCGAGCGACTGCGGCGAGGCCCCTTTGGGAGCAGCGTAATAATAGATGTCCTGATAGTCGATCGGCGGGTAGTTCACCCGCGACCACGCCGGCTCGGTCATGGTCTTCCAGCGCTTGAAGGCGTCGAGCCGCCATTCCAGCATCCAGGCCGGCTCGTTCTTGCGCGCCGAGATATAGCGCACCGTGTCCTCGGTCAGGCCCTTGGCGGGCTTCTCCATCTCGATCTCGGTGACGAAGCCATATTTATATTCCGTCACGTCGATCGACTTGACCTGATCGATGGTCTCCTGGACCGCTGCCATTGCCTGCTCTCCTGTCGCGGGTTCAAGGCCCGCCGGTTTGGTCTTCGTCTTGTCCGGGATCTCAGGCTGCCGCCTGAACCTCGCCGGGTCTGGTCGCGGCCAGTGCTTTCGCATAGGCCGCCAGGAACTGGTCGATCTCCGCCCCGGAAGTGGTCCAGCCGAGGCTCGCCCGCAAGGCCCCCGCGCTCATGGCAGGGTCGACGCCCATGGCTGTCAGCACATGCGAGCGCCTGACCTTGCCCGACGAACAGGCCGAGCCGGACGACAAGGCGATTCCGGCGAGATCGATCTTGATCAGCATCGTCTCCGCCTTTACGCCCGGCGTAGCGAAAGCGCTGGTGTTGGGCAGTCGCGCCGCGCCGGCCCCGAAGATCACGCTGTCGCGCGCAATTTCGCAAAGCCCCACTTCGAGCCGGTCGCGCAACCCGGCAAGCCGCACGGCCTCGCCGGCGAGCGCCGGCGCGGCCAGTGCCGCTGCGACGCCAAAACCGACGATGCCCGGCACGTTCTCGGTGCCAGCCCGCCAGCCGCGCTCCTGCCCGCCGCCACGCATCGGCTTGTCCGAAAGTTCCAGCGCGCCGGTGCGGAAGATGATCGCGCCGACGCCCTTTGGCCCGCCAAGCTTGTGAGCGGAAATGGTCAGAACATCGACACCCAACGCATTGATGTCGATTGCGATCTTGCCGGCCGCCTGAACCGCGTCGCTGTGGACGAGAGCTCCAAAGCGCTTCGCCAGCGCCGCGACCTCCGCAACCGGCTGGATCACGCCGGTCTCATTGTTGGCGAGATGCAGCGACACCAGCGCGCGCGCGCCGGGCCGTTCGACGCAGAGCCGCTCCAGCCGCGCTTCGAGCCAGCCGAGATCGGCAACCCCGAGCGCATCGACCGGAATAGCCTCGGCCGCACCGGCCGGGAAACGATGGCCGTCGATTACGCAAGGATGTTCGGTCGCGCCGTGCAGCAGCAGCGACGCAGGTGTCCTGATGCAATCCCGCCCGCCGCTGCAATCCATCAGCCCGGGCGACAGCACGGTCGCATTGGCTTCGGTGCCGCCGCTGGTGAAGACGACATTGGCGGCCGTCGCACCGACCAGCGCGGAGACATGCTCCCTCGCGCGCTCGATCGCCGCACGCGCCGCCCTGCCCTCGCCATGCACCGAAGACGGGTTGCCCGGCAGCGCCAGCGCACGCACCATCGCCTCGACAACCTCCGGACGCACCGGCGTGGTCGCATTGTGGTCGAGATAGGCGCGGGAGAACCCGGTCACGCTACTTCAGGCTCCATTGCTGCGGTCGACATCTGAGCGTCCGGCACGAAAGGCTTGAAATCGCACCCCTGCGCCGTGCTATAGCCGCCCGTCCAAGCCGCCATGGGCGGGGAAATTGCCGTCGCTCATTAGCGAGAGACGATCTCGTTCCCGGTCCGTTCACGGCTGTTAGAACTGTTCTAAGCGCTTGATGTAGGGCGCGAGCGGCGGGGCCGTCAAGGGCGACGGGGCGATTTGGCGGCGCTTGGGCGTCGCTTTCGCCCGGCGCGCGCGGCCGTAGCCCAACAAAAGGCGAAAAGACGATGCCCGAGGTGATTTTCAACGGACCGGCCGGCCGGATCGAGGGCCGCTATCAGCCCGCCAAGAAGCGCGGCGCACCGCTCGCCATCATCCTGCATCCGCACCCGCAATTCGGCGGGACGATGAACAACCAGATCGTCTACAACCTGTTCTACACCTTCGTGAACCGGGGTTTCTCGGCGCTGCGCTTCAATTTCCGTGGCGTCGGCCGCAGCCAGGGCCATTTCGACCACGGCGCGGGCGAGCTCTCGGACGCGGCGGCAGCCCTCGACTGGATGCAGGCGCTCAACCCCGAGGCCAAGAGCTGCTGGATCACCGGCGTCTCCTTCGGCGCCTGGATCGGCATGCAGCTTCTGATGCGCCGCCCCGAGATCGAGGGCTTCATGTCGATCGCGGCGATGGCCAATCGCTACGATTTCTCGTTCCTCGCGCCCTGCCCGTCTTCGGGTCTGTTCGTGCACGGTTCTGAAGACCGCGTCGCGCCGGTCAAGGAGGTCATGGCGGTGATCGAGAAGGTGAAGACCCAGAAGGGCATCCAGATCGAGCATACCGTCGTCGAGGGCGCCAACCACTTCTTCGACGGCAAAGTCGATGTGCTGATGGCGCAGGTCGGCGCCTATCTCGACCGCAATGTCGGCCCCGAGCTCACCAAGGTCGAGCAGGAGCAGGAATAGCCGCTCCTCCGCAGCCGACACCGTCATGCTCGCCCTCGTGGCGAGCATCCACGTCTTGAAGACTGCGCTCGCCGGACGAAGACGTGGATGGTCGGGACAGGCCCGACCATGGCGATAGGGCCACCAGACAACCCGATTCGATTGTTGAACCCATGACGACCTTCAAATCCGATCTTCTGCGCGTCCTGTCGGAGCGCGGCTATGTCCACCAGATCTCCGATCCCGAGGGGCTGGACGCGGCTGCCCTGAAGGGACCGATCAGCGCCTATATCGGCTTCGACGCCACCGCGACCTCGCTCCATGCCGGCTCGCTGATCCAGATCATGATGCTGCACTGGATGCAGGCGACCGGTCACAAGCCGATCGCGCTGATGGGCGGCGGCACCTCGATGGTCGGCGATCCCTCCTTCAAGGAGGAATCGCGCAAGCTGCTGACGATCGAGGATATCGACCACAATCTGCAGGGCATCAAACGCGTCTTCGCCAATTACCTCGACTTCGGCGGCGCAGCGTCGATGATGAACAATGCCGACTGGCTGCTCGGCCTGAACTACCTCGAATTCCTGCGCGATGTCGGCCGGCACTTCTCGGTCAACCGCATGCTGTCCTTCGACAGCGTCAAGACGCGGCTGGAGCGCGAGCAGTCGCTGTCCTTCCTCGAATTCAACTACATGATCCTGCAGGCCTACGACTTCGTCGAACTCAACAAGCGCACCGGCTGCATCCTGCAGATGGGCGGCTCCGACCAGTGGGGCAACATCGTCAACGGCATCGATCTCGGCCACCGTATGAGCAATGTGCAACTCTACGCGCTGACCTCGCCACTGCTGACGACGTCGTCAGGCGGCAAGATGGGCAAGACGGCGTCTGGCGCGGTCTGGCTCAACGCCGATCTGATGAGCGCGTACGAATTCTGGCAGTTCTGGCGCAACACCGAGGACGCCGATGTCGAGCGCTTCCTGAAGCTCTACACGACGATGCACCTGTCCGAGATCGCCAAGCTCTCCGCGCTGGGCGGGGCCGAGGTCAACGAGGCCAAAAAGCTGCTGGCGACCGAGGTCACCGCCCTGCTGCATGGCCGCGCTGCAGCGGAAGCCGCAGCCGAGACGGCGCGGAAAACCTTCGAGGATGGCGGGCTGGCGACGGACCTGCCGAGCATCGCCATCGACAAGGCGGAACTCGATGCCGGCCTTGGCGTGCTCACGGCATTCGTCAAGGCAGGACTCGTGCCCTCGACCGGCGAGGCCCGCCGGCAGGTCAAGGCTGGCGGCCTGCGCGTCAACGACATCGCCGTAACCGACGAGCGCGCGATGCTGTCGGCGGCCACCCTGACCTCCGATGGCGTGATCAAGCTGTCGTTCGGGAAGAAGAAGCACGTCCTGCTGCGGCCGGAATAGGCCCGCCGGCGCTCAGCGGCCGGGTGGCGGCGCAGGTTGCGCTGGCGATTGCCCCGGCTGGATTGGCTGCCGCTCCGGCGCGCCGCCGAGCGGATCGACGAACCTGCGCAGGATGCCCGGCGCCAGCGCCGAGAGCGGGTTGATCGACATGGTCGGGGCGCTGGCTGCGCCCGAAATCCGGAAATTCACGGCAAACAACCCGCCATACTGGCTGCCGCCGCCGAGCAGCGCGCCGACCACCGGCACCTGTGCAAACGCATTGTTGAAGGCGTAGCCCGGCACGAAGGTGCCGCCGATATCGACCCGGTCGCGCCCGTAATCGACATTGCCCTGCAAGGTAAAGCCGACCTGCTGGCCCCAGATCACCATGTCGGAGACGTCGAGCCTGCTGGCGGAGCGGGTGAACTCGGCCCGGAGCTTGGTGAAGCCGACTTCGCTGGCGTCGATTCGCGACGGCGTCGGGCCCGATCCGACTGTGCGATCACCCGAAGGGACCGAGGCCGATTGCTCGCCGATAACGCGCCGCAGCGCCGGCTCGTCGCGGACAAGGAAGTTGCGGAACAGAAGTTCGCCGCTTTGCCTGACGTCGCCTGGCCCCATGCTCAGGATCAGGTCGCCGCCATAGGCGCGACGGTAGAGGTCGACGAAACGCAGCAGCGCCCCGCCATTCTCGGACTGGACCACGATCGCGCCCGGCGCGTCGCCCTGCCGGCTCTGTTTTGCCGTTACGTCGGCCCGGCCGATGCGGCCCTGAAAGGACAGCGAACGCGTCTCGCCATTGCGCTTGGAAAGCTTCAGCACGCCGTTGCTGATCGCCTCGTTGTTGAAGCCGGTCAGGATCGGCACATCGAGATCGACATCGAGATCGCCGCCCTTGGCCGCCTTGTCACCGCGCTGGGCTGGCCCAGACGCATTCTGCAGATCGCGGATGAAGGGTCGGACATCGGCGACCGCGCCGCGGATCACGAGCTTGGTCAGGTTGCCGTCGCGCCTGGCTTCGACCTTCAAATTGTCGCCGGGCGAGAGCCTGAACTGCGATAGCGTCGCGGCCTCGAAGGCGTTCTGCCTGTTGAGCTCGACCTTCCCTCTCATCAGCGCCGGCGGTGCATCGAGCACGAAGTCTTCGAGGTCGGGGCCGTCGGGGTCGATGACGTAGGTAAAGCTCGCTTTGCCGGGCCGGCCGGCCAGCTTGCTCAGTCCGGGAATGGCGCCATCGAGCGCGGCCTTGCTGAGGTCCACTTCGACGCGCGGCGGCGTATCGACGCCCTTGCCCAGCGCCTTCACTACCTTGACCTGAACCGTGCCGTTGATGCCCGCTTCGGGGCCGAGCCCGCGCTTCTGGCGCGCGGCGTTGTCGAGCGCCATCGACACCGTCGCCTCGCCCTGCCCCTTGTTGTTCTGCCTGACTTCGATCTGGCCACGGTCGCCGCCAATCCGGCCTTCGCCCTTGGCGACCATGCCAGCGCGGTCGATATTCAATGTCAGATTGGCGCCGTCGAGCTTCTCGGTGCCCAGCAGCGTATCCGACGAGACGCCGGTCAGGTTTCCCGAACTCTGGACCACGACCTCGCCCGGCCGTGGATCGTCGACCAGCGCCAGGGTCACCACTGTTCGCAGGTCGCTCGCACCCCGGAGCGAAGCGGGGTCGATCGTACCAGCCGTGAAATCCTTCAATGCGGGAAAGGCCGTCAGCGCCGCCAGCGCCTCCATCGACCCGGTCGAGCGGAAGGCGGCGCGAGCCTGGGCGCGCGCCATCCAGGTCTCGGGAATCGTGAAGCTGCCTTCGCTCAAGGCCAGCTGGCGGCCATTGCCGAGGTCCGCTGCGGCCTTCGAGACTGTCAGCTGCACCGTCCGCCCGGTCGCCTTGCCGGAGATGCTGCCGTCGACCAGCGGCGGCAGGCCCGGCCCGGGCAGGAAACGCACCTGCGTGGCGTCGACGATGACGGACAGGGCACGATCGGGAATTCCGGCGCCCTGCAGCAGGCGGGCATGGTCCTCGGCCGGCAGATCGAGCTCGACCTCGAGATTTGCGATGCGGCCCGACGCGATCTGCCGCGACAACGTCGAATGCACCTCGGGCGAGGTCCAGGCCGGCCACAGCGCCAGCACGGCGCGAGCGTCGGAATCAGTCGCCTTGACGCTGATGCGCTGCGTCGGCGAGCTGCCGGTCTTCTGCACCACGCCCTTGATGATGGCGGCCACGGTCGGGCCGCGTACCGAGACGGCGTCAAAGCGCGCCTCGTTAGAGCGTGGATCGAGCAGCAGGTCGGCCTTCATGCTGTCGACCTTGATCGCGGGATCGGTATCGATGCCGGCCAATTGCCCGGCCGCGTCGAGCGTGAGCCGCCAGGCGCCCTGCTCCTCGCGCAACGTGCCCGAGCCTTTCAGCTGCGTCGCGCCGGCGCGCAATTCGCCCATGCGCATCTCCAATACGCTCAGATCGTCGGCACTGGCGATTTCGAGATGGGCGGCGTCGACATGAACCGGCGCAAGCGGGCTGTCGGGGAAGCGGATCGTGCCGGGCAGCACGTCGAACTGGGCCGAGACCGTCCTCTTGCCGTTGGTCGTCTGCACGAGCGAGGCCCTGCCCTTCATCGGCAGGCCCTCGACCGTGATCGCGCCAGTGCCGAGCGCGAGCGCCACGACCTCGGCAGGTTCAAAGCGCAGGATCTCGATATCGGCGCGCTGCGTCCCGTCGGCATCGTTCGACAGGTCGATCGCAAGCTCCTTCCAGCGCGAGCCCGTGCGGCCCTTCATGGTCAGCCGGGTCGTGCGCTCGCCGGCGCGCGTGAGCCTGATCTCGACATCCTCGAAGCCAGCCTTCTGCCGCCCGTCGGGGTCGACCAGCGACAGCCTCGCGCCGTTCATGCCGGCGGTTTCGAGCGCACCCAGCAGCCCGTCGCCCTGCCCAAGCGTCGTGATCGCGCCCATGATCCCGGTCAGGGCGTTCCACTGGGCAGCGTCGGGCAAGGTCGAGGCCGGCTGCGGTTCCGCCGGAGCCGAATCGGCGTTGACGATCAGCGCGCCATCCTTGTCGACGCCGAGGCGGACATTGACGCCGCGCAGATCAACCGAGACCAGCCTGATCTCGCCGCGCAGCAAGGCGAGCGGCTCATAGCCCAGAATGGCTTCCGGGGCCCGGATCGTCGCGCCGCTGCTATGGCGGAACGAGACCTGCCTGACGCGCAACTGCGAATGGCCATCGATGCGCCCAAGCTCCGCCGACGCCGCCTCTACGGTCCAGCCCTTGCCGAGCCGCTCCTCGATCGCAGCCGAAATCCGGTCCTCGAGCCCCGACAGCGGCACAAGCCCCGTCACCAGCAAGGTCACGGCCGCACCCGCAAGCGTCAGCACCGCCACCGTGATCGCGACGGCGATCGTGACAAGCCCGGCCTTGGCGCGCTTCTTCACGGCCGCGACGTCGCAGGCCTCCTGCGCACTCGCCGCCGCGACCGGCATCGGGCCAGACATCCGCGCGGCCTGGCTGTGGGCGTCCTGTTCCTGCAATGCCTGCGCGGTCCTGCGTTCTGGAAGCGTGTCTGATGGTCGGTCGGCAAGCTCGTCGAGACTTCTCGAACGCCCGACTTCGGACGAAGTTCGATATCCCGCCCGAATCGTCGCGCGCGGGCATCGACACACTAGCCGCTGCGCCCGCCCGCGCCATATTGGGGATGGCTGCTCATGGCGAGCGAAGGCGACGAAAGGAAGGCGAGATATGGCGCTAGAACAAGGCGACAAAGCCCCCGAATTCACGCTGGCGCGCGATGGCGGCGGCACAGTGTCGCTCAGCAGCCTGAAAGGCCGCAAGGTCGTTCTGTATGCCTACCCCAAGGACGACACGCCCGGCTGCACACAGGAGGCGATAGCCTTCAACGGCCTGCGCACGGAATTTGCCGCCGCCGGAGCTGAAATCGTCGGCATTTCGCCCGATCCGGTGAAAAGCCATGACAAGTTCAAGAAGAAGCACGGCCTCGATTTCGCGCTCGCCGCCGACGAAACCCTGACCGCGCTGCAGGCCTACGGCATCTGGGTCGAGAAGAGCATGTATGGCCGCACCTATATGGGCGTCGAGCGCACGACCTTCCTGATCGACAAGGACGGCGTCATCGCGAGAATCTGGCCGAAGGTGAAGGTCGCCGGTCATGCGCAGGAGGTTCTGGCGGCGGCGCAGGCGCTCTAGCTTCACCGCGTCGGCGGAAAGAAGAGGCGCGGTTTGCGAAAGATTAACCTTAACCAGCTCTAATCATGGGATCGGCAGCGTTCACATCCGGTCCCGCGTATGACTCACTCAGCCTCGCCCGCCCCCGTGCTTCCCGTCGCCGGCCTCGCCACGCACAGGACCTACACCGTCGGGCGCGCCACTGCCTTCGCCGGCCTTGCGTGGCTGACGCTGACGACGGCGTGCTGCGGAGCGGCCGGATGGTACATCTTCAGCAAGGACGATCTCGCAGCCAAGCTGATCGCTCGCGAAACGACGCGCCAATACGCCTATGAGGACCGGATCGCGGCCCTGCGGGCCGATATAGACCGCCTCGCCAGCCGCGCCCTGCTAGACCAGGACGGCGTCGAGGCCCGCGTCGACGAGCTTGCTACCCGGCAGGCCGAACTCGAGTCGCGGCAGGCGCTTGTGACCGCGCTTGCCGACACACTCCAGACCGGCGGCCTCGCCAGGGACGCGAAGGCGCAGCTGCGGCCGCGTCTGATCAAGCCAGACGAGCCGATCCGCGCCTCGGGCGTCACCAGCTTCGCCCCGATCATGCCGACCAAGCCAATGCCGGCGCCAGACGCGCCCGCCTTGCGCGGCGCGGAGCAGAACAAGGTCCAGCCATGGCAGTCGGGCGAGACTGAAGCACAGCCCAAGCCACCCGCCGAGCGCGTCTCGACGGCGTTGAACCGGCTGGACAAGGCGATGACCTCGACATCGGGTGCACAGCTCGCCGCCCTGCAGGACATGGACGAGAGCCTGGCCGAGACCCAGAAGCGCATTCGCGGCGCGCTCGCCGAAACCGGCCTCGACAGCGACAAACTGACCGTCGCCGGCCCGGCGCCTGCCGGCGTCGGCGGCCCCTTCGTGCCGTTCAAGATCGATCCGACGACGGGCCCGTTCGAGGCGAAGCTTCACGCCCTGCAGCCCAGGATTGCCGCGGTCTTCCGCCTGCGCGGCCTGGTCGAGCAATTGCCGCTGGCGCGCCCGATGGCGGGCGAGGCTGATTTCACCTCGAACTACGGCTACCGCGTCGACCCCTTCACGCGCAGCCCGGCCATGCACACCGGCGTCGATTTCCGGGCTGAATCGGGCTCGCAGATTCGCGCCACCGCGCCTGGAAAAGTCATCAGCGCCGAATATTCAGGCGGCTACGGCAACATGGTCGAGATCGAGCACAGCAACGGCATCACCACGCGCTACGCCCATATGTCGGCGATCCTGGCGACCGTCGGCCAGATCGTTACGACCGGCACCGTCGTCGGGCGTGTCGGCACCACCGGCCGCTCCACCGGCCCGCATCTGCATTATGAAACCCGCGTCAACGAAGAGCCGATGGACCCGACGCGGTTCCTCAAGGCCGGCATGAAGCTGGCGGCCAAGAGCTGAGACTTCAGCCGGACTTGGCTTTCCAAACTCGCTCTGGTCAGCCGGCTGGCGCGGCGTTCGAGAACCGGAGCGGAGCGGACTTAAGTCCGTGAGCACCGGAAGCGCGGAACGTCGCGTCAGACGGCCGCCGGAGCGGGTTTGGCCGTCAGTCGATGTCCTCGACCTCGACTTCCGTGCCATAGACCCGCTGCGCCAGCGACGCCTCCATGAACGGATCGAGCGCGCCATCCAGCACCTCCGAGGGCGCCGTCGAGCTCACCCCGGTGCGCAGGTCCTTCACCAGCTGATAGGGCTGCAGCACATAGGAGCGGATCTGGTGGCCCCAGCCGATATCGGTCTTGGAGGCCTGCTCGGCGTTGGCCTTGTCCTCGCGCTTCTTCAGCTCGACCTCGTAGAGCCTCGCACGCAGCATGTCCCAGGCCTTGGCCTTGTTCTTGTGCTGCGAGCGCTCCTGCTGGCACGACACCGCGATCCCTGACGGGATATGGGTGATGCGGACCGCCGAATCGGTCGTGTTGATGTGCTGGCCGCCGGCACCCTGCGCGCGATAGGTGTCGATCCGGCAATCGGATTCGTTGATGTCGATGACGATGCGGTCGTCGACCACGGGATAGACCCAGACCGAGGCGAACGAGGTCTGCCGCCGGGCATTCGAGTCAAACGGCGAGATGCGCACCAGCCGGTGCACTCCGCTTTCGGTCTTCAGCCAGCCATAGGCGTTGTGGCCCTTGAACTGCAGCGTCGCCGACTTGATCCCGGCGGTGTCGCCATCCTGGTATTCCAGCGTCTCGACCTTGAGCTTGCGGCGCTCGCCCCAGCGCCGGTACATGCGCAAGAGCATCTCGGCCCAGTCCTGGCTCTCGGTGCCGCCGGCGCCGGGATGGATTTCGAGATAGGTGTCGAGCATGTCGGCTTCACCCGACAAAAGCGTCTCGACCTGTCGGCGCGCTGCTTCGACCTCGACGGCCTTGATGCCGGCTTCGCCCTCGGCGATCGAGGATGCATCGTCCTCCATCTCGCCGAGCTCGATGAAAGTCAGAGCATCGTCGAGATCGCGCTCGAGCTTGCCGATGCCCTCGATCTGCTCCTCGAGCCCGGTGCGCTCGCGCATCAGCTTCTGCGCGGCCTCGGCATCGTTCCAGAAATCGGGACCTTCGGAGAGTGCGTTCAGTTCGGCGAGACGGCGCTGTGCGACATCCCAGTCAAAGATGCCTCCTCAGCAGTCCGATCGACTGCTTGGCGTTGTCGAGCTGGGTCTGGATTTCTGGACGCATGCGAAAGGCCTCGGACGTGTGATCGTGTGCGGAGATAGGAGGATTGCAGTGCGCTGTAAATGAGGCGCTGGAAGACCCCCCTCTCCTGTCAGGAGAGGGGCAGGGTTAGGTGATGGACGTAGGACCAGTCAAATGCAGGGAGCGTCTGCCAGGGCGCACTCAATGCGGAGAAGGGCCGCCCCCTCACCCTGCCCTCTCCCTCCGGGAGAGGGTTCCCCGTCCGCGCTTCCCGCCTATTGCGGAAGTCGTCAATACAGCCCGCCGGTCCCCGATCCCACAGACCGGCCCGCGCCGCCGCCGGGCGCGACGCTGAGCGGTGTGATGCCGTCGCCGGCGGCGCCGATCACGGAGTAGCTGTCGGGCGGGGCCGTCCCGGGCTTGAAGGCTTCGAGAATGCCGCCTTCGCCACCCGAGCGCATGCCGCTCTTGGGGTCGACGCGGATCAGCTTGATGCCGGCCGGCACACGGAACGGCGTCGCCGGCTTGTCCTTCAGCGCCGCCATCATGAAGTCGCGGAAGATCGGCGCGGCGTACTGGCCGGCGGTCGCCGAGGTGCCCAGCGACTTCGGCTTGTCGAAGCCCATATAGACGCCCACCGCGAGGTCGGGCGAGAAGCCGACGAACCAGACGTCCTTGGCATCGTTGGTCGTGCCGGTCTTGCCGCCGAGCGGCTTGCCCACGGCTTTGACCACGGTCGCCGTGCCGGCGTTGACGACGCCTTCAAGGATCGAGACCATCTGATAGGCGGTCAGCGGGTCGAGCACCTGGTCGCGGTTGTCGACGAGGCGCGGCTCGCGCTGGTTGGCCCATTTGTCGGCGTCGCAGCCTTCGCAGACGCGCTGGTCGTGCCGGAAGATCGTCGCGCCGAAGCGATCCTGGATGCGGTCGATCAGCGTCGGACGAATCTTCTTGCCGCCATTGACCAGCATGGCGTAGCCGGCCGTCATGCGCATCACCGTGGTCTCGCCGGCGCCCAGCGCCATCGAGAGCACCGGCAGCAGATCGTCATAGACGCCAAAGCGCCGGGCATATTCCGCGATCAGCGGCATGCCGACATCCTTGGCGAGCCGAACCGTCATCAGGTTCTTCGAGAACTGGATTCCGTAGCGCAGGGTGCGCGGCCCGGTCGACTTGCCGTCGTAGTTTTCCGGCCGCCACATCCCGAGCCCACCGCCCTGGTCGATCTCGATGGGAGCGTCGAGCACGATCGAGGACGGTGTGTAGCCGTTGTCGAGCGCGGTCGCGTAGACGAAAGGCTTGAACGACGAACCCGGCTGCCGCTGCGCCTGCGTCGCCCGGTTGAACTCCGACTGATCATGCGAGAAGCCGCCGACCATGGCCAGCACGCGGCCCGAGAACGGGTCCATCACGGTGATCGCACCATTGACCTCGGGCAGCTGGCGCAGACGGACCTGGCCGGGCTTGCCGTCGATCGGCTCGACATAGACCACATCGCCGGTCGAAACGGCCTGCGAGACGCGCGAACGCCGCGTCCATTTGATGCCCTCGCCGCCCAGCGTCACGGTCTCGCGGTCGCTCTTGAGCGCGCCGGACGTCTCCAGCAGCGGATGCAGGCCAAGCCTGGCGCTGTCGCCGACGACGTCGAGCACCACGGCCAGCCGCCACGGCGCGACATCGCCCAGAACCTTCAGTTCGCCGATCGCCAGTCCCCAGTCGCGCGCGCCGAGATCGACCTTCTGGATCGCGCCACGCCAGCCGCGCGCCTCGTCGAAGCGCACCAGGCCATCGACCAGGGCCTTGCGGGCCATCAGCTGCATCTTCGGATCGACGGTGGAGCGAACCGAAAGGCCGCCCTCGAGCAGCTTCTTCTCGCCGTAGCGATCCTGCAGTTCGCGGCGGATTTCCTCGGCGAAATAGCCGGCTGCGATATTGTTGGGCGAAACGGTGCGCGGATTGACGCCGAGCGGCTGTTTCTTGGCGGCGTCGCCCGCCTCGCGCTTGGCAAAGCCGTTTTCGACCATGCGGTCGATGACGTAGTTGCGGCGTTCGATGGCGCGCTCGCGGTTGCGGAAGGGATGCAGGTCGGTCGGCGCCTTCGGCAGCGCGGCGAGATAGGCCGCTTCCTGCAGGTTGAGCTCATGCACCGACTTCCCGAAATAATTCAGCGCGGCGGCGGCGACGCCATAGCTGCCCTGCCCTGGCGCCGGCGCGCCGAGATAGATCTCGTTCAGATAGAGTTCGAGAATCTTGTCCTTCGAATAGGTCGCCTCGATCCGCAGCGCGACCAGCGCCTCGCGAATCTTGCGCTCGATGTTCTGCTCGGATCCGACGAGGAAGTTCTTGGCGACCTGCTGCGTAATGGTCGAGGCGCCCTGCGGGCGGCGGCCGGCGGCGCGGTTGCGGAAGTTCGAGATCGCGGCGCGCACCAGACCCTCGGGATCGACGCCGACATGCTTGTAGAAATTCTTGTCCTCGGCCGAGAGATAGGCGTCGATGACAAGTTTGGGAACGGCCTGGATCGGCAGGTAGAGCCGGCGCTCGCGCGCGAATTCGGCGATCAGCGAGCCATCGCCGGCGTGGACGCGCGTCATCACCGGAGGCTCGTAGTTCCGCAGCTGCGCGGAATCGGGCAGGTCCTTCGAGAAATGCCAGACGAAGCCGGCGGCGGCGACGGCGCCGATCACGAAGACGATCGCGCCGGCCGCAAACAGCCACCCGAAGATTCGCAGAACAAACCGCATCGCAGGCCCTGGCCCTCGTTGTCACAAGCCGGCGCGCCCGCAACGCAGGCGCTCGCAAATCAGTCCTATAGCACGACGGAGATGGCGGAAGCGTGGCCTTGGGACCACATTTCGCATCAACCGCCGTTCCGTTTCAGCGCCGGTTCTCGGCGGCTTTGCCGGCAGGAGCGCGCCCCTGCTCGAAATAGCCGTCGACGGCGGCGTGGACGGCGCCGACCGCCTGCATCCGCCAATCCGTGGAATTGAGCAGTTCGGCGTCCTTTGGGCTCGACATGTAGCCGAGCTCGATCAGCACCGAGGGCACATCAGGCGCACTCAGCACGCGAAATCCCGCCGAGCGCAGCGGCACCTTGTGCATTTTTACCGAACCGCCGAGCTTCTCGACGAGATTGCGCGCAAATACCGACGAAAAGGTCCGCGTCTCGCGCTTGGCGAGATCCATCAGGATGCCCGCGACATCCTGCGTATCCTCGCTGGAATCGAGGCCCGCAACCGCGTCGGCCTGGTTTTCCTTGGCGGCGAGCCTGGCCGATTCGGCATCGGTCGCACGTTCCGAGCCGGTATAGATCGTCGCCCCGCGAACTTCCTGCGCCTGCTTCAGCGAATCGGCGTGGATCGAGACGAACAGATCGGCGCCCGCTGCGCGCGCGATCTTGACCCTCTCTCCGAGCGCCACGAATCGGTCGTCGTCGCGCGTCATCACGATGCGATAGCGCCCGGAAGCCTCGAGACTGTCCTTGAGCGCGACGCCAAAGGCCAGCACGACGGCCTTCTCCTCGATCGAGGCCACGACCGCGCCGGGGTCGATGCCGCCATGGCCGGGGTCGATGACGACGAGCTGGCGTTGATCGCCGGCGGGCTTGGCCGGTTCGACGAGTTGCGGCGCGGTATCCCGTCGCCTGGCAGCTGATTCGCTCGCGGCTGCCTGGAAGTCGGCGCGCGAGGCGCGTTTCAGTTCGATCACCAGTTCGCCGAAGCCGCCACGCCGCTCGCGCACTTCCGCCCGGGCAACCGTCGCAGGCTGCGACAATTCGATGATGATGCGCGAGCGGTCCGGCGTGAACAGGCCGTAGCGGAAGGCGCTGACAAAGCCCGCTCCGGCGCGACCGGCGCCAGGCTGGACCTGGAAATTGACCGAAGGCAGATCGACGATGATCCGGTCCGGCGCGGCAGTCACCGAGGTTTCGACAGCGACGGGCCGCGACAGCGTCATGGTCAGGCGGACGGTCTCTCCGGACTGCTCAAGCTTGGCGTCGGTCGCGACCGGGAAATCATTGGTCGAGCGGGGATTGGCGCGCGCGGGCAAAAAGCCGCCGAGCGAAAGCCAGGCGCAGACGAGCCCGCAGACGAGCGCTCTGGCCTTCGGCGCCGTCACGCCGGACATTCGAGTGCGGAAGCGGTGCAACGGGCAATCGTCCCTGTCTGCGTCACCAACGCTTAACCATAAGGGCGCGACGCCTTAACAGGGCGTTACCACGGCCGCCCTGATGCGTGAACCGCCCTCGCCCATCGCGGCTGCGAGATAACGTGATCATGTGACTTGCAAATCACGCTCACCTGTCTGTAATGGGGTTGGTTGCTTTGCGAAGCCGCCCATGGTGCGCATCCGGGTCCGAGGACCCGTCGGCGTCCGGGGTCAGGCGAAGCGGCCGACCCTCCCGGGTTCGGCCGCAAGCATGGCAACCGCCAACGGATCGTCCGCAGACGGCCGGCGTCAGGTACGCAAGTTCGACGCATGGCCAGTCCCGCGAGCGTGCAAACGCGGCGTGCTTCCTTTCTTCGGGCGGGCGCGTCGCAGGTCAGGACAGATGTCGGGGCATACGACACCGCAGACATTATCGGTGACTCGTCCATACCTGCGGGACCGCGCCGGGGCTTTTGCCCGGCCGGATTTCCCGAGCCGCAATCCTGTCTCGATCGCCCCCCTCCCGTCAGACGCCGGCTCGCGCCGGCTTTTGCTCCTCCCAGACACCGGCTCGCGCCGGCTTTTACTCCTGCAACATGCCGGCTCGCGCCGGCTTTCGCGCGGCGCCCCTGCCCGCGGCAGCGGACATCCGTCCGCAGCCCGGCGGGTGACGGCCGTCGCGCCTATGGAAAATCCCTATGGCCAACAAGATGCTCATCGACGCCACCCACCCGGAAGAAACCCGGGTCGTGGTGGTCCGCGGATCCCGCGTCGAGGAATTTGATTTCGAATCCGCCAGCAGGAAGCCCCTGCGCGGCAACATCTATCTCGCAAAGGTGACGCGCGTGGAGCCCTCGCTCCAGGCCGCCTTCGTCGAATATGGCGGCAACCGCCACGGATTTCTGGCCTTCTCCGAAATCCACCCCGATTATTACCAGATTCCCGTCGCCGACCGGCAGGCGCTGATCGCCGAGGAGGCGCGCGCCGACCGCGAGGACGAGCACGCCGAGGAAAAGCGCGAGAAGCGCGGCGACCGTGATCGTGGCCGGCGCGACCGGGGCCGGCGCGGCGACCGCGCCAAGAAGGCCTCCAACGACGAGACCATCAGCGCCGAGGTCGATACGGACGGCCAGGTCGATACGGACGGCCAAGTCGATACCGACGGCCAAGTCGATACCGACGGCAAGGAAGCCGCCATGGTCAGCGAGGGCGGACCCGCCTTCGGCCAGGAATTCGCGCCCGATATCGCCGAATCGACAACGCAGGATGCGGTCGAGAACGCAGCGCCCCTGACCTTCGAGACCACGCCCGTCGAGGCGGCCGGATCGGACGCCGAGGCGTCGGAGGCGCGCAAGCCGTCCGAGGACGACGAGGACGGCGCCCACGACGATGGCGAGCACGAGGAAGCACCCGAGCAGCTCGGCGGCGGCGACGCCCTCGACGACATCGTCGAGCGTCCGCAGCGCCATTCGCGCCGCCAGTACAAGATCCAGGAGGTGATCAAGCGCCGCCAGATCATCCTGGTGCAGGTCGTCAAGGAAGAGCGCGGCAACAAGGGCGCGGCGCTCACCACCTATCTCTCGCTCGCCGGCCGCTATTCGGTGCTGATGCCCAACACCGGCAAGGGCGGCGGCATCTCGCGCAAGATCACCAACACCGAGGACCGCAAGCGCCTCAAGGAAGTCGCCTCCGAGCTGGAGGTGCCCGATGGCATGGGCATCATCCTGCGCACGGCCGGCGCCTCGCGCACCAAGGTCGAGATCAAGCGCGACTACGAATATCTGATGCGGATGTGGGAGAGCGTGCGCGAGTTGACGCTGGCCTCGGTCGCGCCCGCGCTGGTCTATGAGGAGGGCAACCTCGTCAAGCGCTCGATCCGCGACCTCTACAACAAGGACATCGACGAGGTTCACGTCGCCGGCGACGAGGCCTATCGCGAGGCCAAGGACTTCATGCGCATGCTCATGCCGAGCCATGCCAAGAGCGTGAAGGTCTATCGCGAGCAGACCCCGCTCTTTGCCGCCTTCGGCGTCGAGAGCCAGCTCGACGCGATGTTCTCCAACACCGTCACGCTGAAGTCGGGCGGCTACATCGTCATCAACCAGACCGAGGCGCTGGTCGCCATCGACATCAACTCGGGGCGTTCGACCCGCGAGCACAACATTGAGGACACCGCCCTCAAGACCAATCTCGAAGCGGCGGAGGAAATCTCCCGCCAGTTGCGCCTGCGCGACCTTGCCGGCCTCATCGTGATCGATTTCATCGACATGGAGGAGAACCGCAACAACCGCGCCGTCGAGAAGAAGCTGAAGGATTGCCTCAAGGACGACCGCGCCCGCATCCAGGTCGGCCGCATCTCCGCTTTCGGCCTGCTCGAGATGTCGCGCCAGCGCATCCGCACCGGCGTGCTCGAAAGCTCCTCCATCCCCTGCCCGCATTGCGCCGGCGCCGGCATGATGCGCTCGGCTGCATCCGTATCGCTGCAGATCCTGCGCGCGCTCGAAGAGAACCTGATCAAGGGCGCCAGCCATAACCTCAACGTCCGGACCCGTCCGGAGGTCGCGCTCTATGTGCTGAACCAGAAGCGCGCCCATCTCAGCGAGCTGGAAACCCGCTTCGCGATCGCGATCAGCATCTCGGTCGACGCCACCTTGCTCGGCACCCGCTACTTCGAGGTCGAGCGCGGCGAGTTTGTCGGCAATGAGGGCCGCGTCATCCCGACCGCCTTCAAGGCCGAGACCATCCCCGCCGATCTCGACGACGAGGCGCTCGACGCCGCGGCCGAGGCCGAGGCGCTCGACGCCGAGGGTGGCACGACGGAAACCGACGCTGCGGCCGCCAATGACGACAAGCCCGAGCAGGGCGAAGGCGGCGAGGCGCGCGGTGAAGGTGGCCGCAAGCGTCGCCGGCGCAGGCGGCGTCGGCGTGGCGGCGAGCGTGACGCCAATGGCGTGCGTCTCGACGGCGGCACGGATGCCGAGGGCGACGAGGATGGCGAGGGCGACGAGGACGGCGACGACAACGCCAGCGAGGTCAACGAGACGGCCACTGCTGCTCCTGTTGCAGAAGCGCCGGTCGTGACGGAAGCCGCCGAGACGGACGGCAAACCCCGTCGCGGACGTCGTGGCGGACGTGGGCGATCGAAGATCGACGCAGCCGAGGCCGACGCAGCGGCGGAAGCGACCCCGGCGGCCGAGACCGTCGAGGCCGCAGCCGAGCCTGCCGCGGAGGACGCTCCGGCCGAGGCCGAAAAGCCCAAGCGCCGCTCGCGCGCCAAGAAGGTGGCCATCACCGAGGATGGCGCGGCCGAGGCTATCGCCGAGCCGGCAGCGGCTGCGCCCGAGACCAAGTCCGCAGCGAAGACCAAGTCTACCCCGGCAACGAAGGCCGCCCCGGCGGCAAAGTCGATGCCGGAGCCGGCTCCCGAGCCGGAGCCTGCTCCCGCCCCGCGCGCGGTCGAGGAGCCGGTCGCGGTCGTGCTGACCCCGCCCGACCCGGACCGCCCCAAGCGCGGCGGCTGGTGGAACAAGCTGGCCGGACGAGGCTGATAATCAGGCCGCTGCGAGAGATCGCAGCGGCCTTTTTCTTGATCCAGGGGACTTGCGATGCCGCCGCCCCGCAACCGCGAAAGGCAGGTTCTGATCGCGCTCGCTGTTGCCGGGCTGCTCGGTCTTGCCTGGCTCGGCTGGCTGGCGCTGGGCGGTCTCGGCGTCGCACTTCTTGGTCTGTCGGTCCTGTTCGTCGCGCTCAGGGTGGAGCTGCAACGCGACAGCCCTGTCAGCACGCAGTCGAGACCCGAATCCTACGCCAACCATTTTCGCAGCGAAGCCGAACAGCCGCAGGCCGACCGCGCCGACCGCCGCGCCAAAATCGCGTCAGTGGCCTCGACAGCGCGGCTCTTCGTGATCGCTGGGGCGCTGCTCACGACGGCCGGGTTCGCACTGCTCTTCTCTGGCGTCGCGCAGCAACGTTTTCCGACGGTGTTCTGGGCTCTGAGCGATGCGTCGATCAATCTCTTCCAGAAAGGCAAGCCTTGGTAGAGACAAGTCGCCGCCGGAATCGCATTGATTTCCGTATTGGAAATGATACGGTATATAATACGATTATCCGGTGGAGACGATGATAATGACGGGGCTCCAACGTGTCGAAGCCGACTATGCGGTCAGTGTCTCGGAGTTGAAGAAGAGTCCTTCGGCCGTGATCGAAGGCTCCAAGGGCGGCGCCGTCGCCGTCCTGAACCATAACCGCGTCATGGCCTATATGGTGCCTGCCGACACCTATGAGGCGATGCTCGAACGGCTCGACGACATGGCGCTGATCGAGACCATCAAGGCGCGCGCTGGCGAGGTCGGCGTGCCGGTCACGCTAGATGAGCTATAGCCTCGCCTACCTGCCCTCCGCGCGGAAGGAATGGGACAAGCTCGGCGAGACGGTCCGCAGGCAGTTCAAGAAGAAACTGGCGGAGCGGTTGGCTCATCCATGCGTAGCGGGCGACGCGCTGCATGGCATGCCGAACCATTTCAAGATCAAGCTGAGGCAGGCAGGCTACCGGCTGGTCTATCGCGTCGAGGATGAGGTCCTGACCGTGCTTGTCGTCGCCGTCGGCAAGCGTGAGCATTCCGACGTTTACGAAGCAGCAAAACGCCGTTAGGCCCTCTCACCCCGCCGCCGGCGCAAGCGGGCTCGGCGGCGGCACGGACGAGATCGCGGCGGCGGCTTGGGTCGGGTTGCCGTCGCCGCCACGCACCGTGACGGCATTGGACGCGAACGGCACGCCCGCCTGGTTGAGCGCGCGATAGACCCGCTTCAGCGCCTCGCGTTGCAGCGCCGAAGCGTGGTTGGGCTTGGCGGTGAATTTCAGCCGGATCACCACGGCGCTGTCGAGGATGTCGGCGACGCCCTGCATCTTGAGCTGCGTGATGAAATGCGGCCCGAATTCCGGGTCTTCCAGCATGGCGAGGCCGGTCTTCTTGATGGTCTTGCGCGCGATCTCGATATCGGCCGAATGGTCGAGCCTGACATTGAATTTCAGCGTCGCCCAGTCGCGGCTGGCGTTGGTCAGCGACGGGATCTGGCCGAACGGAACCGTGTGGATCTGGCCGCTCTGGTGGCGCAGCTGCATCGAACGCAGCGAGATCTTCTCGACGGTGCCCTTCAGCCGCCCGGTATCGACGTATTCGCCCACGCGGAACGCATCCTCGACCATGAAGAAAAAGCCCGACACGATGTCGCGGACCAGCGCCTGCGAGCCAAACGAGATCGCAAGGCCAAGAATGCCGAAACCCGCCAGCAGCGGCCCGATGTCGACGCCAAGCTTGGACAGCACCACGAGCCCGGTCAGGCCAACGACCGTAGCCAGGACGACGCCCCGGATCACAGGCAGCACGGTCGCCAGCCGGGAGGGCGCATGCTCCTCCTCGACGACGTCCTCATCCGCCGGCAGGGTCGAGCGCGGACGTGGCGAATAGGCGTCGAAGAAGCCGCGGAGGAAGACGAGCGTGACCCAGCCGCCGAAGACCAGCACCGCCACCGCCTGCAACTGTCGCCGGAAGGCGACGTAGTCGACCGACGCCGTGTCGATGAAGAAACCGGCCCAAAGCTGCGTCAGCCAGTAGACCGACGCGATCCAGATCACCCCGCCGGACGCCGCCTGCACCGCCTTGCCGATCGCTCCCGCCAACGGCGACGGCGCCGCCTGCGAGGCGCTGCGCGCGCGCCAGCATCCGATCAGGCTGGAGACGCCGACAGCGCAGACCGGCGCGAGCACGACGATGAACTGCGTCAGCCCGGCCGCTGCGCCCCAGCGCGCACCGTCGCTCATCATCGCCGCCGCACGCCCGATCATCCAGATCGCGATGGCGCTGGCGATATAGAGCCAGGGCGCCAGACGCGCGAGCAGACGCAAGCCAACCGCCGGCTCCGCCGAATGCCGCAGCACGAGCGCGCGCAAATCCTGGCGCGCATCCCAGAACCACCAGACCTTGAACAGCGTGATGGCGAGGCCGTTGACCGCGAATAACCCCGCCACCGACGCCTTGTCGCTCGCCACCTGCAGGCCAAGCGTGGTCATGGCGAGAATCAACGGGCCGCAGACGGCATAGACGACCAGAAGCCCGAAATGTCGCTCGGCCCGGGGAAGCGGCAGCAAGCGACGCTCGCTTGCGCGCGGCGACAGCAGAAAGCGCCCGACCACCAGATAGGTCGCTGTGATCGCCAGCGCCTGCGCCAGCGTATCGGTCGTAACGGCCGCAAGATCGGCCTGCGGCAGCAGCGTGACCTTGCCGATGCGCAGCGCCGCGAAGAACAGGATCGCGCTCGTCAAATCCTGAAGCAGGCCAAACCCCGAGGCGACAACGCGAGGCGTGAACTCCGGCCCCTTCGGCGCGAGTCGCCGCGCAAACCACTTGGCGCTGGCCATCCGCCACGCCGCCGCGATGCCCGTTGCGAGTGCGACGATCAGCAGGAGCCTGCCTCCGGCCGGCAGGCCGCCGATGCCGTTGCGATTGGCAGCCCACGCCCGTCTCCAGTCGGCCGGAAGCGTGGCGACAGCGGGAATCGCAGCGTTGCCATAGTCAAATCCAGCGACGAAATTGTCCCAGAAGGTCTCGAGCCGCGACTCGTCGGCCGCCGGCGGCAGACTCGCGCCCGGCGAAGCGGCAGCCGCTGCGCCGTCCCGGACGGCAAGTCGGATATCGACCCTGCGCCCGGCAGCCGACAGTGCGTCGACCATTTTCCGGATGGTTTCGGGCGCCTCGTCGCCTCGCAGCGTCAGGTTTACGGGCGCGTCGGCCTGCGCGAGCGCCGGTCTCGTCAGGCAGGGCCCGACGAGAGCAAATCCGACGAGCAGGAGGCCAGACCAGCCGACACATCGCAACCTCGCGATCAAACCGCCCCGCCGAGATTGTTCGCGCATAACCCGCTCCGCCGATCGTCGAGAGGGACCATGAGAGCGCCGCTGCCCCCTTGCAAGCGCTGCCGTCTCAGCGCCGCTTCAGCCAGCCGCCGAGCCGCGCCACGGCGTCCTCGCATTCGGCCAGCGATCCGGCGAAGGAAAGTCTGGCCGTCCGCGCGCCGCGTCCCTCGTCGAAATCCAGCCCGGGCGTGATCGCGACACCGGCCTGTTCGAGAGCATCCCGGCAGAACGCCATGGAATCGTTGGAATATCGGCCGATGTCGAGATAGATGTAAAACGCTCCGTCGACAGGCAGGAAGTCGCCGAGGCCGATCTCCGGCAGCGCTTTCAGCAGATAGGCGCGGTTTTCCGCATAGCCCGCCCTGATCGCCTCGCATTCCTCGGTTGCCTCGAACGCAGCCTCGCCCGCGACCTGGCTGAGATAGGGCACCGAGATCGAGAAATTCTGCTGCAGCCGCTCGATTGTGCGCACGAGACGCTCGGGCGCCACGAGCCAGCCGACGCGCCAGCCGGTCATGCAGTAATATTTCGAGAACGAGTTGACGATGATCGCATCGGGATCGGCGGCGAGCGCGGTCGTCGCCGGCGTCTCATAGGTCAGCCCGTGATAGATCTCGTCGGAGATGTACCAGAGGCCGAGCCTGCGGCATTCGGCGGCGACGGCAGAAATGGCGTCGGGCGTCATCACCACCCCGGTCGGGTTGGCCGGGCTCATCGTCAGCACGCCGGCGAGCGGCGCCTGCGCATGCGCTCTGGCGATCAGCTCCGGCGTCAGGGCAAAGCGGGTTTCGGGGCCGACCTCGATCGCGACCGGCACGAGCCCGAGCGCGATCAGGATGTTGCGATAGGCCGGATAGCCCGGCGCGGTTATCGCGACGCGCGCGCCCGGCTCGAAACAGGCCAGGAACGCCAGGATGAAGCCGCCGGAAGAGCCCGTCGTGACGATCACGCGCTGCGCCGGAACGCTGATGCCGTAGCGCTCCCGGTAATGCCGGGAGATGCGCGCCCGCAGCGAATCGGTGCCCAGCGCCTGCGTGTATCCGATGCGGCCATGCTCCAGCGCCTTGCCGGCCGCGGCCCGGATCGAGGCCGGCGTCGGGGCCGAGGGCTGGCCCACCTCCATATGGACGACAGAGCCGCCGTTTCGCTCGATCGCGGCCGCCTGATTCATCACATCCATGACGATGAAGGGCGAGACCGCCTCGGCGCGGGCGGCAAGCGCGGGCATCGGCGCGCGCATGGATTCTGGCTTGCTCATGCGCGCTGCCGTAACCGAGCGCACCGCCTCCCGCAACCGCTGGCAGAGCTGTGATTTGACGCGACTGCCGCAACGGCGGAGAAGCTGAGGAAACCCCGATGCGCCGCGCCATCGCGCCGGCGGCCTCGAAAGGATGACGACATGACCCTTGCGACCCTGTTCGGACTGGCCCGCGCCGGCCTGAAGCGTTCCGGCCTTGCGCTCGGCCTCGGCATCGCGCTGCTTGCGGCGCCCGCCTTCGCCCAGAGCCAGCCGATGACGCCGGAACTGCGCGCCGCCATGGTCGAGCTGATCCGCGAGACGCTTTTGAAGAACCCCGAGATCATCCAGGAAGCGATGGTCGAGCTCGAACGTCGCAACACGGTCGCGCAGGCCGAGGCGCAGCGCAGCGCCGTGACCGCCGAGAAGGCGCGCCTGATCGACCCCGCGACGTCCGTGATCGTCGGCAACCCGCAGGGCGACGTCACCCTCGTCGAGTTCATGGATTACAATTGCGGCTTCTGCAAAAGAGCGCTGGACGATGTCCGCGCGCTCGCCAAGGAAGACCCCAAGCTCAAGGTCGTGATCAAGGACTTCCCGATCCTGGGACCTGATTCCGTCGAGGCCAGCCGCGTCGCCATCGCGGTCAAGAACCAGCTCCAGGGCGTCAAGTATTTCGATTTCCACAACAAGCTGATGGCGACCAAGGGCCGCGTCAACGGCGCCAAGGCGCTCGAGATCGCCAAGGAATCCGGCGCGGATGTCGAGCGCGTCAAGAAGGAGATGGACGGACCGGCTACGCGCGCCGTGATCGAGGACACGGTCGCTCTCGGCGATCGTCTCGGCCTGACCGGCACGCCGGCCTTCATCGTCGGCGACGAGGTCGTCTTCGGCGCGGTCGGCCCGGGGCCCCTGAAGGTCAAGATCGAAGCGATCCGCAAATGCGGCAAGACGAGCTGCAGCGGCTGATCGGCGCCGCCTGACCGCAACAGACCGGCAGGCTTCCCCTGCCGGTCCGCAACCGCTAAGAGGACCACCTCTGCCGCCCTTGCGCGGCGCAGGAATCAGCGCGCGCCATGGTCGCCGTCCATGTCCTCAACGGACCCAATCTCAATCTGCTCGGCACCCGCGAACCGGCGACCTATGGCGCCGTAACGCTGGCTGGCGTCGAGGAGCGGCTGAAGCTCAAGGCCGCGGCGGCGAATGTCGACCTGACCTTCCGCCAGACCAATTACGAAGGCGAACTCGTCACCTTCATCCAGCAGGCGGGACTGGCCGGCGCGGGCATCATCATCAATGCCGGGGCCTACACCCACACTTCGGTCGCGCTGCGCGACGCGATCAAGGGCACCGAGGCTTTGGCTATCGAGGTCCATGTCTCCAACGTCCACGCCCGTGAGGAATTCCGGCATCATTCCTATATGGCGCCGGTCTGCGTCGGCGTGATCTGCGGCTTCGGCGTCGCCAGCTACGATCTTGCTTTCGACGCGATCGTGCCGCTTCTGCAGAAGCGCATCGCGAAACCGGCCGGCTGAGCAGCCAGTATCCCTCACAACGGGCGCAACCAGCGCTCCTCCGACACGACGATGAAGACGGTGAAATCGCCATGGCGACCAAAAGCCCGATCGACCCCGAACTGGTGCGCGAACTGGCGCAGCTGCTGAACGACACCGACCTCACCGAGATCGAGGTCGAAAAGGGCGATCTGCGCGTCCGCGTCGCCCGCACCATCAGCACGACCGTGCATGTGCCGGCCGCCGCGCCTGTCGCGATGCCTGCCGCGCCCGTGACGGCGGCTCCCGTCGAGGGCAAGGCCGCCGCCGCCCATCCCGGCGCCGTGACCTCCCCCATGGTCGGCACCGCCTATCGCCGGGCCTCGCCGGAAGCCAAGCCGTTCATCGAGATAGGCTCGATCGTGAAAGCGGGCGAGCGCGTGCTGCTGGTCGAGGCGATGAAGACCTTCAACGACATCGTCGCCCCGCGCGCCGGCAAGATCGTCGCCATCATGGTCGAGGATGGGCAACCGGTCGAATACGGCGAGCCGCTGCTGGTGATCGAGTGAGCGCCCGGAGCGAGGCTGGCTTCAAGATGTTCGACAAGATCCTGATCGCCAACCGGGGCGAGATCGCGCTGCGGGTGCTGCGCGCCGCCAAGGAACTCGGCATCGCGACCGTCGCGGTCCATTCCACGGCCGACGCCAACGCCATGCATGTGCGCCTCGCCGATGAGAGCGTCTGCATCGGTCCGCCCTCGGCCCGCGAGAGCTATCTCAACATCCCCGCACTGATTGCGGCCTGCGAGATCACCGGCGCAGACGCCGTGCATCCCGGCTACGGCTTCCTCTCCGAGAACGCCCGCTTCGCCGAGATCCTCGACCGGCACAACATCGCCTTCATCGGCCCCAAGGCCGAGCATATCCGCTCGATGGGCGACAAGATCGAAGCCAAGCGCACCGCCAAGCGCCTCGGCATCCCCTGCGTGCCGGGGTCGGAAGGTGGCGTCACCGACGATGACGAGGCCTTGCGGATCGCGGCCGAGATCGGCTTTCCCGTGATCATCAAGGCGGCATCCGGCGGCGGCGGCAAAGGCATGAAGGTGGTGCGCAACCCCGACGACATGTCCGTCGCGCTGTCCACGGCCCGCACCGAAGCCAAGGCCAATTTCGGCGACGACGCCGTCTATATCGAGAAATATCTCGAGAAGCCGCGCCATATCGAGATCCAGGTGCTCGGCGACGGCAAGGGCCACGCCATTCATCTGGGCGAGCGAGATTGCTCGCTGCAGCGCCGCCACCAGAAGGTCTGGGAGGAAGGCCCCTCGCCGGCCCTCAACGCCGGCGAGCGCGACAAGATCGGCAAAATCTGCGCCGACGCCATGGCCAAGCTCGGCTATCTCGGCGCCGGGACGATCGAGTTCCTCTACGAGGACGGCGAGTTCTATTTCATCGAGATGAACACCCGTATCCAGGTCGAGCATCCGGTGACCGAGATGATCACCGGCATCGACCTCGTCAACGAGCAGATCAGGATCGCGGCTGGCGCGCCGCTCTCGATCACGCAAAAGGACGTGGTGATCGAGGGCCACGCCATCGAATGCCGCGTCAACGCCGAGCATCCCGCGACCTTCCGGCCCTCGCCCGGCAGGATCGCCTCGTTCCATACGCCGGGCGGCCTGGGCGTGCGCGTCGATTCGGCGGCCTATCAGGGCTACGTCATCCCGCCGCATTACGATTCGCTCGTCGGCAAGCTGATCGTGCATGGCCGCAACCGGGCCGAATGCCTGATGCGCCTGCGCCGTTCGCTCGACGAGTTCGTCGTCGACGGCGTCGACACCACCCTGCCGCTGTTTCGCACGCTGGTGCGCAACCCCGACATCCTCAACGGCGACTACAACATCCACTGGCTCGAGAAATTCCTCGCCGCCGGCGGCATGGGCGAGCCGGGCGAGGCGTAGTTCGCCATTCTCCCAAGAGCCCTCATCCTGAGGAGCCGCGTAAGCGGCGTCTCGAAGGATGGTCCAGATGTCTCCGGAGCCTCCTGGAACATCCTTCGAGACGCAGCCTTCGGCCGCTCCTCAGGATGAGGGCTGAGGGTGGGAAAGCCGATTTGACTCACCCGCCGTCCCGCGCTCCCCTGCTTTCATGAAAGCCCGTTCCGTGCCTGTCCGCTCGCCGGTGATCACGCCCGATGTGATGCTGCGCGCCTATGCGGCGGGCATTTTCCCGATGGCCGAGAGCGCCGACGATCCGGGCCTGTTCTGGGTCGAACCCGAGTTGCGCGGCGTCATCCCGCTCGACGGTTTCCATCTCGCGTCGCGGCTGGCGCGCACGGTGCGCAGCGACCGCTTCGAGATCAGGGTCGACAGCGAGTTCGACCACGTCATCGCCGCCTGCGCCGAGGCCAAACCCGACCGGCCCGAAACCTGGATCAACAGCCGCATCCGCGAGATCTTTCGCGAGCTCTTCCGGCTCGGTCATGTCCACACCGTCGAGTGCTGGCGCGACCATCGCCTCGTCGGCGGGCTCTATGGCCTGGCTCTGGGGGGCGCCTTCTTCGGTGAATCCATGTTCCACCGCGAGACCGACGCCTCGAAGGTCGCGCTGGTCCATCTCGTCGCCAGGCTCCGGCGCGGCGGCTATGCCTTGCTCGATGCGCAGTTCCAGACCGCCCATCTCGCCCAGTTCGGCACGCGCGAAGTGCCGCGAGCCGCCTATCAGGGCCTTCTCGAAAGCGCGATCGCGACACCGGGGCACTGGTGGGCCTGGCCAAGGGCCGAGACTGTCACCGGCGCGCAGGCGCTCGCCGAACTGGCCCCCGCCTGACGCTCAGCGGTTGCCGCCGCCCGACGAATCGCGCGGCGCGGCCGGGTTGGTCGGGAAGAAGCGCTGGGTCGGCGCCTGGCGCGGCGCGACAGGCACACCCTGCGGCGGCTGCACGTCGATGCGACCGCCTGCCGGGGGCTGGCCGCCCGGCTGCGTGACGTCGCGCGTCGGCGTCGTGCGCGGCCGGCGCGGTTCGTCGGGCACCGGGGCTTCCGGCTCCTTGGGATCGACCACGAGCTCGGTGCCGCCTTTGCAGTCGGTCAGCCAGACATCGTAGATCGCATGTTCGACGCCATGCAGCCCGGGGCTCGCCGCATACATCCAGCCGGTGAAGATGCGCCGGTACTCGTTGTTGAAGGTCACCTCGTCGACCTCGGTGAAGGAGGTCGTCTGCGGCGCTTCGGTCGGCGGCCGCGACCAGCAGACGCGCGGCGTCAGTTGCAGCGCGCCAAACTGCACGGTCTCGTCGACCGCCACCTCGAAGGAAATGATTCGGCCGGTGATCTTGTCGAGACCGGCGAAGACGGCTGTGGGATTGCGGATGCGGTCGGCATGGGCCGTGCCGGTCAGAGCAAGCGACAGCAGCGTGGCGGAAACCAGCCCGGCGACAGGCGGAAGGCGGCGAAGCGTCGGCATGCGGACAGCGAATCTCTCAAAGGGCGCGACAGATGCCGCGACGCCCGCGCAGTAACACGGCAAAGGCAGCGGAAAAAGGGCGCTTGCGACATGGTCCCGAAGCTTATGGCAGACCCACCCCGCTCAGGCCGATCAGGGCTCCGACCGCCAGCACGACAAGCGGATGCAGCCGCGTCGTCGTCATCACGACGGCGCTCGCGGCTGCTATCGCCAGCAGCACCCATTCATGCGTCGTCGCGCGGGTGATCACGACGGCGCTGGCCGCCACCAGCCCTGCCGTGATCGGCACGAGTCCCGCCTGAACGACGCGCCGCCACGGCCGGTCGCGGAAGCGCTCCCAGAGATGCATGACGATGCCGAGCAGCACCGACGAGATGCCGAAATTCGCCACGGAAGCCACGATCAGCCCAATCAGGCCGGCGACCTGCCAGCCGACCAGCGGCACGATCATCATGTTGGGGCCTGGCGCCGCCTGCGCGAGCGCAAACAGCGCGCCGAACTCCTGCGCGTTCATCCAGTGATGGACATCCACGACCTGACGCTGAAGTTCGGGCAGCATGCTGTAGCCGCCGCCGAAGGCGAGCACCGAAAGCTGGGCGAACAGCACGAAGAGCACGAGCGGCGTCGCGGTCATCGCTCGAACCTCCAGCTTGCCAGAATGCCGAGCGGCGCCATGACCAGCATGGTCGGCACCAGCGGCAGCCGCAGCACTGCGACGGCAAGCACGACGAGCAGCGCGACGACGAGCCCGACCGGCCGGAGTCTCAGCGGCAGCGCGATCTTGATCGCAGTCGAGATCAGGAGGCCGGCAGCGGCGGCGGCGAGCCCCGCGAAGACATGGCGCAGATGTGGATCGGCGGCATAGCGCGAATAGACGACGCCGAGGCTGACAACGATCAGGGTCGGCGCCGCCAGCAGCCCGAGCAGGCCAGCGATTGCGCCTCGCACGCCGCGGAACTTCAGCCCGACCGCAACAGACATGTTGACCGCATTGCCGCCAGGCATGAACTGGCAGACGCCGAGCAGTTCGGTGAACGATTCGGGCGAAAGCCAGCGCCGCTGCTCAACCAGCATGCGGCGCAGCATCGGCAGCACTCCCCCGAAGCCGGTCAATCCCAGCATCAGGAAGGCGAGGAAAATCTGCAGCGTGGCAGGCCTTGTCTGCTCGGGGCCCGGATCGGTCAGGTCGGCCGTATCACCAGGACCCCGGCCGACGCCTTCGGGCATGGGAGCGTCTGGCGCGGCCACCGGGCGGGCGCGGCCTCAGCGCCCGGGCGTCCAGGCCTCGTAGTCGCCGGTCGCGGCCGGGCGCTCACCGTCCGACAGGGTCGAGCCCTTGGGACGATAGGCCAGCGCCGTGCCCGTCCAGTTCTGCTGGTGCGGCTGCTGCCACTCGCGCGGCTCGTAAGTCTCCTCGGACGGCGCGACATCGACGGTGTGATGCAGCCAGCCGTTCCAGCCCGGCGGAACATTCGAGGCCTCGGCCTCGCCATTGTAGACGACCCAGCGCCGCTGGATGCCGAGCGCCTTGTCCTTCACGCCGCCCCTGGTGCGGTAATAGACGTTGCCGAATTCATCGGCGCCGACCCGCTCGCCGAAGCGCCAGGTGTGGAAGCGCGTGCCGATGGTCTGGCCGTTCCACCAGGTGAAGATCTGGAGCAGCAAGGGCTTCATTGAAGTTGCGCCTGTCGCGGTCGTTTGCCTGCGCGACTTATGAAGAGACGGCGACGACCTGTCCAGTGCGCGGGCGGACATGGCGGCCCAATCGCGGCTGCCTCCCGGTCAGGCCGGCCGCATCAGGCGCATTTCGTCAACGTCAGCATACCTGTCAGCGCTTTCACCATCTCGCGGTCGGGCAAACGCGGCGACCCCGTCGCCCGGTCCAGTTCCATGATGCTGGCGGGGTAAAGCCTGTCCTTGTTGCGCCTGAGCGTCAGGCTGAGCTTGAGGCCCGACCAGTCGCTCAGCTCCGCCGCCACGTCGCCGGCTTCCGGCACGAAGCGCGAGGCGATGCCGGCCATCTTTGCGAAATTCCGGGTCGTGATGCGCAGATCGGTATCCCCGCCACGGCGCTCGGCCCGATCGATGGTCGCGACCGCAAATCCGCCAATTCCGCTCTCCACGACGATCTCCGTCTTGTCGATGCGCACGCCGCCCTCGCCGCAGGCCGCCCTGGCCTCGCCAGACCGCTCGCGACCATGCGCCGCCCAGCGGCCGGCGAGTTCGGGCGTCAGGGGATCGGGCGTACAGCCGGCGATCAGGAACGGCACGGCCAGGGCAAGCAAGGCGAGACGGCGCATTGGAGATCCCATCGTGTTCGGGAGATCATAGGATGCGATACGCGCCCTTAAGGCGCGGTTCGCCTGGCTGCTGGCATTGCGGCAATCGCGGAAATCTTTTCGCCACGATTCGGCCTCGATTCGAGGCCCCTGCGAAAAGCCGTCATTTCCGGCGAAGCTCAGGCGGATTCAACCACTTGCCCGCAGCGCCGCAGACGCCGGTTGCGCTGGCTGCCCCTGAGGTCGCGCCAGTGACCATTGGTTAACCACCAGCGCATGCATTTGAGGGGTTTTTTCTGCCGTCCACTGTGGCAGTCTTGCCGCGTGGATGGGATTCGTCCCGCGATTCCCAAGGCTTAGCGAATGCCTTGAAACTTATCCCCACAACTCACACATACCCACCAGATGTCGTGTCCACAGGCTTCGCCTCACACTAATCCTTGACGCGCGGACCCATTCGGGACTAAATTTTGACGGTCGCGTGACGGCCGGCGGAGACGCCTTCGACACCCGCAAAAGAGTTTCCAGAGGGGTCGAGGTGGTCACGACGCGGCAAGCCGGCAACGGCTGCGGCGGGCGATCGCTTGCGGACCGTTCTGGCCGCAACCGGGCGAGACGGCGGGAAACACCGCCGCTGCGTCCAAGGGGCATCAAACCGAGTTGGGCTGACATCAGGAGCCGGTGAGCAACCGGCCGCGCGAGGCTTTTTCGCTCGCGGCAGATCTTAAGGGACGACAGATCATGCGCATCGAGCGCCGCTACACCTCAGCCGGCCAGTCGCCTTACGCGACGATTCCCTTCCGCTCCGCCGTCAGCGAGATCCGCAATCCCGACGGCTCGATCGTATTCCGGCTCGAGGGCATCGAGGTGCCCGACGCCTGGTCGCAGGTCGCCAGCGACGTGCTCGCGCAAAAATATTTCCGCAAGGCGGGCGTACCGGCCGCGCTGAAGAAGGTCGAGGAGAACGACGTTCCCTCCTTCCTCTGGCGCTGCGTGCCTGACGAGGCGGCGTTGTCGGCTCGGCCGGAGAAGGAGCGCTACGGCTCCGAAATCTCGTCCAAGCAGGTCTTCGACCGGCTGGCCGGCTGCTGGACCTATTGGGGCTGGAAGGGCGGCTATTTCTCCTCGGAGGAAGACGCGCAGGCCTTCCATGACGAGCTGCGTTTCATGCTCGCCCGCCAGATGGTCGCGCCGAACTCGCCGCAATGGTTCAACACCGGCCTGCACTGGGCCTATGGCATCGACGGCCCGAGCCAGGGCCATTTCTACGTCGACTTCAAGACCGGCAAGCTGGTGAAGTCGAAGTCGAGCTATGAGCATCCCCAGCCCCATGCCTGCTTCATCCAGGGCGTGCAGGACGACCTCGTCAACGAGGGCGGCATCATGGACCTCTGGGTCCGCGAAGCCCGCCTGTTCAAATACGGCTCGGGCACCGGCTCGAACTTCTCGATGCTGCGCGGCGAGGGCGAAAAGCTCGCCGGCGGCGGCCGCTCCTCTGGCCTGATGTCCTTCCTCAAGATCGGCGACCGGGCAGCAGGCGCGATCAAGTCGGGCGGCACCACGCGCCGCGCCGCCAAGATGGTCGTGGTCGATGTCGACCACCCCGACATCGAGACCTATATCGACTGGAAGGTGCGCGAGGAGCAGAAGGTCGCAGCTCTCGTCACCGGGTCGAAGGTCGTCCAGAAGCACATGAAGGCCGTGATGAAGGCCTGCGTGAACTGCGAGGCCGATGGCGACGCCTGCTTCGACCCCGAGAAGAACCCCGCTTTGAAGCGCGAGGTAAAGCTCGCCCGCAAGGCGATGGTGCCCGACAACTACATCAAGCGCGTGATGCAGTTCGCCCGTCAGGGCTACACCGAGATCAAGTTCGACACCTACGACACCGACTGGGATTCGGAGGCCTATCTCACCGTCTCCGGCCAGAACTCGAACAACTCGGTCTCGCTGACCGACGATTTTCTGCGCGCGGTCGAGACCGATGGCGACTGGAACCTGACCGGCCGCACCACCGGCAAGGTGATGAAGACGCTGAAGGCCCGCGACCTCTGGGAGAAGATCGGCTACGCCGCCTGGGCCTCGGCCGATCCCGGCCTGCACTTCAACACCACGATGAACGACTGGCACACCTGCAAGGCGTCTGGCCGCATCCGCGCGTCCAACCCCTGCTCGGAGTACATGTTCCTCGACGACACCGCCTGCAACCTGGCCTCGGCCAACCTGCTGCAGTTCTACGACCGCGGGGCCAAGGCCTTCGACGTCGCGGCTTATGAGCATCTCTGCCGGCTCTGGACCGTCGTGCTCGAAATCTCGGTGACGATGGCGCAGTTCCCCTCCAAGGAAATCGCCGAGCTCTCCTATGAGTACCGCACGCTTGGCCTCGGCTACGCCAATATCGGCGGCCTGCTGATGACCATGGGCCTCGGCTATGATTCAGACGAGGGCCGTGCGCTGGCCGGCGCGCTGACCGCCGTGATGACCGGCGTCAGCTACGCCACCTCCGCCGAGATGGCGGGCGAACTCGGCCCCTTCCCCGGCTACAAGAAGAACGCGGCCCACATGCTGCGCGTCATCCGCAACCACCGCGTCGCGGCCCATGGCATGGCCGCGGGCTATGAGGGGCTCGAAGTCACACCCGTCCCGCTCGACCATGGCACGCTCGCCCGCCTCGGCGGCTCCAGCGCCCTGCTCTCGGAGCGCGCCCGCATCGCCTGGGACAATGCGCTCGCGCTCGGCGAGAAGCACGGCTACCGCAACGCCCAGTCGACCGTGATCGCGCCGACCGGCACGATCGGCCTCGTCATGGATTGCGACACCACCGGCATCGAGCCCGATTTCGCGCTGGTCAAGTTCAAGAAGCTCGCCGGCGGCGGCTACTTCAAGATCATCAACGGCGCGGCGCCCGACGCGTTGCGGGCGCTCGGCTATCGCGAAAGCGAGATCGCCGAGATCGAGGCCTATGCCGTCGGCCACGGCTCGATGGCGCAGGCGCCGGGCGTCAACCACGGCTCGCTTCGCGCCAAGGGTTTTCCGCAGGACAGGATCGACGCCGTCGAGAAGGACCTGAAAGCCGCCTTCGACATCAAGTTCGTCTTCAACAAATGGACGCTGGGCGAGGATTTCCTGGTCAACGTGCTCAAAGTTCCGGCTGAAAAACTGGCCGAGCCGACCTTCGAGCTCCTGCCCTTCCTCGGCTTCAGCAAGGCCGAGATCGAGGCCGCCAATGTCCATGTCTGCGGGGCGATGACGCTGGAAGGCGCGCCGCACCTCAAGCTTGAGCATTACAACGTCTTCGACTGCGCCAACCCCTGCGGGCGCATCGGCAAGCGTTATCTCTCGGTCGAGAGCCATATCCGCATGATGGCGGCCGCCCAGCCCTTCATCTCGGGCGCGATCTCGAAGACCATCAACATGCCCAACGACGCCACCGTCGAGGACTGCAAGAGCGCCTATATGCTCTCGTGGAAGCTCGCGCTGAAGGCCAACGCGCTCTACCGCGACGGCTCGAAGCTCTCCCAGCCGCTGAACTCGGCCCTGATCGCCGACGAGGATGACGAGGAGGATGCGGTCGAGGCGCATTATCAGCAGCCGATGGCGGCCCGCACCACGCAGCTGACCGAGAAGATCGTCGAGCGCATCGTCGAGAAGGTCATCCGCGAGCGTGAGAAGATGCCGAGCCGCCGCACCGGCTACATCCAGAAGGCGGTCGTCGGCGGCCACAAGGTCTATGTCCACACCGGCGAATATGCCGATGGCCGCCTCGGCGAGATCTTCATCGACATGCACAAGGAGGGCGCAGCCTTCCGGGCGATGATGAACAACTTCGCCATCGCGGTCAGCTTGGGCCTGCAATATGGCGTGCCGCTGGAGGAATATGTCGAGGCCTTCACCTTCACGCGCTTCGAGCCCTCGGGCTTCGTGCAGGGCAACCAGTCGATCAAGAACGCGACCTCGATCCTCGACTACGTCTTCCGCGAACTGGCGATCTCCTATCTCGGCCGCCACGACCTCGCCCATGTCGATCCCAGCGAAATCGGCCATGACGTGATGGGCGGCGGCGTCGATCAGGGCAAGGCTCCGGAGGTCGTCGCCCCCGTGACCTCGAGCCCGCTGGCCTCGACCGGCTTCCGCCGCGGCAAGCCGATGAACTTCCATGCCATCCAGGGCGGCGGCACGCCGGCAAACCTCGACACGGTCGCGCGCGGCGGCTCCAACGTCATGGCGCTGGCGACCATCGGCGCAACCGCGCTGAAGGAAGAGCCGGAGGCTAATGGCGAGGCCGAGATGGCCAAGCTCGGCTTCTCCGCCCCGGCCGCCCAGCCGACGGCGTCAGAGCGCCGGGCCGAGGCGATCATGAAGGGGTACGTGGGCGATTCCTGCGGCGAGTGCGGGAATTTCACGCTGGTGCGGAATGGGACGTGCCTGAAGTGCAACACGTGTGGGAGCACGACGGGGTGTTCGTGAGCCGTAGCAATCAGTGATTGCTGACGAGAATGGCGCTGGAAGAACCCCTCTCCTGTAAGGAGAGGGGCAGGGGTGAGGTGATGGCCGCTGGACCAGCGAAACGCCAGGCGAGCCGCAGCGAACCCGAGCTAAATGCGAGCAATGGCCAACACCTCACCCTGCCCTCTCCTTACAGGAGAGGGTTCTCCGTCGTGTTTCCCGCGCGAAACTTATCCCCGCCCTCCACACGCCAGCCTACTCTGCCATGACCTCATCCCCGAGGGGCAGCCATCCGGAGGCACGCCGATGGTCGGGATGGGGGCGGCGCCTGCGGCTGGCTTTGCACGCCAGACTCGGGAGGCTTCGGGGCACCGCCCTGGGGGTACTACGGCCCCTGTGCGAGGAGCTCGCTGGAACGGTCGGCGGCAGGAAAGCCATTGCCCAACGCCTGGAAGACGCGACAACCCGCTGAGGGGAACTGGCGTCCGACAGGTTCGCGGCAGCGGCAGGCAATCGACCCGATAAGCGCGGCCCGGAGCCAAAAATCGCCGACGGGCGGAGCGCCACGGGGCGTGCGGGCAGTGGCTCAATCTGCCCGCGCCGCAGCCTGGCTCAATGGTTGCGGCACGATACCAACACGCGCCTCGCGGCGCTCCGCTGCCCCTCGTCTAACAACCGACGCAGACATGCGGGCGGGAGCGAATACGCGCGTCATTCTCGGGCGGAGCGGCAGCGCAGACCCGAGAATCCCGTGCCGGATGAGGCGCAATGAAGCGGGACGGAGCGCGGCACGAGATGCCCGGGTCAAGCCCGGGCATGACGGCGGCGAGACGGTATCCCCTACCGCCGCCTCCCCCGCGCCCCCTTCACCACCGGAGTCTTCGCCTGGTTCTCCGCATCGAGCTTGCGCCAGCGCGCCAGCCGCTCGGGATCGACCCTGCCATCCTTGACCGCCTCCTGAACGGCGCAGCCGGGTTCGTGCTCATGGGTGCAGTCGCGGAAACGGCAGAGATGCGTCAGCTCGCTGATCTCGGCGAACAGCATCTCGAGGCCGACGGCCGCGTCGCTGACATGGAGCGTGCGCATGCCAGGCGTGTCGATGACCCAGCCGCCGCCTGCAATCGCGTGCAGCGAGCGCGAGGTCGTGGTGTGGCGGCCCTTGGCGTCGCTGGCGCGGATGTCGCCGGTCTGCTGCTCGTCACCGGCGTCGTGACCGGCGAGCGCATTGACCAGCGTCGACTTGCCGACGCCCGACGAGCCGACCAGCGCGACGGTGTCGCCCTCCTTGCACCAGGGCGCGAGCACCGTTGCCGCATCGGGGCTGAGCGGGTTGACGCTCGCGACGATCAGCCCGCGCTGCAAAGCCGATGCCTGTTCGCGATAGCGCTCCGCGTCGTCGACGAGATCGGCCTTGGTCAGCAGGATCACCGGCTGCGCCCCGCTCTCATTGGCGAGCGCCAGATAGCGCTCCAGCCGCGCCACGTTGAAATCGGCATTGCAGGAGGTGACGATGAACAGCGTGTCGATATTGGCGCCGGCGAACTGGGGCGTCTTGCCGCCCTCGGTGCGCCGCGCCAGCACCGTGCGGCGCTCCAGCAGGCGCCGCAGCAGATGCCTGCCGGGCTCGACCAGCACCCAGTCGCCGACCGTGTAGTCGCCGGTGTTGGCGTGGACCGGCAGCTCCAGGCGGATCGGCCCCTCCGGCACGATCGCGCTCATCCGGGCGCGATGGACGGTCGCGATCCGGGCCGGCACGAGGCCGGCATCGTCGGTCCCGCATTGCCGCGCGAAGAAGTCGGACCAGCCCAGAGCCGTCAGCGAAGGCGTGGCGGCGCTCATCTGGGGGGCTGCTGATGTTCGAATCGTCCTGCCCCCTCGCGGTCGCGCTCATACCGTCTCGTGAGCGGAAACGGCGGCAGCCAGGATTCGCGGCGGATGGTCCAGAGCTCGTAGGTCGGCACGAACTGGTCGGGGGCGTCGAGCGATCCCAGATGGACTTCGATTTCGTCGCCGCTGCGTCCGAAAACCGGCGAGCCGCAGCGCGGGCAGAAAAACCGCCCCTCATAGTCGCGGGTTTCGCCCTGGATCGTCACGGCCTCCTGCGGAAAAATCGCCGAGGCGTGAAACAGCGCGCCGTGAGCCTTGCGGCAGTCGAGGCAATGACAAACGCCGACCCGGTACGGCCGTCCCGACGCGACGATTCTGACATTGCCGCAGCGGCAGCCGCCAGTGAAACGGTCCATGCTGCGTCCCCTCTGACATCGCGCGGTCGCAACGGTTACAACGAACCCTGTCTTGCGTCCACGAACGAAGCGTCAGCCTTTTTGCCGGTGGGATGCCCTTCAAAACGCCACACAAACCCTGCTATCCCCGCACGTCCGCAACCGGAGTTTCGCCATGCCTGCACCCGTCACCATCGGCATCATCGGCGCGGGCATCATGGGCGAGCGCCTGCTGCGGGCGATCCTCGACCAGCCGGCGGAGACGATGCGCGTTGCCGGAATCTGGGATCCGTCGACCGAGGCCATGCTGCGCATCGCGGCCGCCCTCCCCGCCGTGCCGCGCCAGCCCGACGCGCTGGCGCTGATCGCCGCCAGCGACTGCGTCTACATCGCCTCGCCTCCGGCCTCCCATCTCGGCCATGCCCGCGCCGCGCTCAGCAGCGGAAAGTCGGTCTTCTGCGAAAAGCCGCTGGCGRTCGATGTCACGGACGCCCGCGCCTTCGTCGCGCAGGCCGGCGACCGGGGCGCGGTCAATTTTCCCTTCGCCTCCTCCTTTGCCGTCGCGGCCCTGCGCGACTGGATCGCGCAGGGCGAGATCGGCGCGGTCTCGAAGGTTGCGATCGAGGTCGGCTTCGCGGTCTGGCCGCGCCCCTGGCAGGCTGACGCTGCTGGCTGGCTCGACCGCGCGGCGCAGGGCGGCTTTACCCGCGAAGTCGTCTCGCATTTCCTGTTCCTGACCCGCCGCATCGTCGGCCCGCTGCACGGCCTCAAGGCGAAAGCCTCCTTCCCCGACCCCGAAAAATCCGAGCGCGCGATCGCAGCCGAACTGTTCGCGGGCGAGACCCCGGTCGCGCTCACGGGAGGAGTCGGCACGACCCTGAAGGACGACCACAACATCTGGACGCTGGAGGGCGACAGTGGCGCGGTCAGACTGCGCGACTGGTCGATCGCCGAGCGCCGCCTGCCCGACGGAACCTGGCAACCAGCGAAAGGTGCGTTGCCCAACGAGCAGGCCCGCCCGCTCGCGCTGAAACGCCAGCTCGAAGGCGTCGTCAGCCTGACGCGAGGCGAGCCGCACCATCTGGCGACGCTGGCGGAGGCGCTGGAGGTGCAGGAGATCGTCGAGGCTATTCTGACGGGTTGATTGAGCGCGGAACCATTCTCCCGCCCGCGCGTTTGGACTTGGGGCGCTTGCGGAGACTCCCGCCATGATCATCGCCGGTCTCGTTTCGCTCGCTTTCGCGGGCAATGTCGCTATCCCCGTCGCCGCCTCTCCGCCACGCTTTGATATCGAGCAGACCTGCCGCAACGCAGGCGAACCTTACACCGGTGTCGGCCGGCCCAATCAGGCCTGCCGCGACGATGAGAGCAAGGCGGCCTCCGACCTCCGGCAGAACTGGACGAAATTCAACATTCGCCAGCGCGATGTCTGCGTCGAGGGCGCAAGGCTCGGCGGCCCGCCGAGCTATGTTCAGGTCCTGACCTGTCTGGAAATGGCCGCGCATCGCTGACGCGCGGCGATTTCCGCAGGGATCCGCGCTTGTCATACATGGTGCCGACCAGCTTTTTCGTGCATTTTCCGGTAACTTGCCGTTACTGGCGACCTGCGCGAGGCTTCCGTGAGCGCGACGAAAAGGGGCGGCGACATGACCAGATCGGCATTCTGCATCGGCGCGCTCGCGCTGATCGCCTGCGCATTGCCCGCGCCGGCTCGCGCCGATACCTGCGAAGATCTCTGGTTTTCGCGCAACGAGGTCTACAAGGCGCAGGGCTACTGCTTCAAGACGACCCGCGCGATCCGGGCCTTCGGCAATGCCGGCTGCGCCTATGACGCGCTGGAGGAGGTTCCGCTCAGCAACGCCCAGCGCCGGATGGTCGCCGACCTCGCCCGCGAGGAGCGCGCGCGCGGCTGCCCGCGCTGACGCCCAGGCTCTGCTGATGCCCAGGCTCTGCTGACGCCCAAGCTTTGCTGTGGAAGGCGGTGGCCGCGCGCCCGACGATGCGCGCGCCCATGCTAGAAGCGCCGGTCCGATGGTTAAGGGAAGTGGCGTGATCGCGGCATGACGACGGCTATCGACATGGGGTTGAGCCGGAGCGGCGAACCGGCCTGGCTCGATCTCGCCGAGTTGCTGGCGACACGATTGCTGGTGCAGGGCAATTCCGGCTCGGGCAAGTCGCATCTGCTGCGTCGGCTGCTGGAGCAGAGCGCGCCTCTGGTGCAGCAGGCGGTAATCGACCCGGAAGGCGATTTCGTTTCGCTCGCCGACCAGTTCGGCCATGTCGTGGTCGATGCGCAATGCGGCGAGGCCGAGCTCCAGCGGGTCGCGCTCAGGGTGCGCCAGCATCGCGTCTCGGTGGTGCTCAATCTCGAGAACCTCGAAGCCGACGAGCAGTTGCGCGCCACCGCTGCGTTCCTCGGCGGTCTCTTCGATGTCGATCGCAGCCTGTGGTTCCCGATGCTGATCGTCGTCGACGAGGCCCAGCTCTTCGCGCCCGTGATGGCGGGCGAGGCTTCCGACGAAGCGCGCAGGCTGTCGCTGGGCGCGATGACCAATCTGATGTGCCGGGGCCGCAAGCGCGGGCTGGCCGGCGTGATCGCGACGCAGCGGCTGGCCAAGCTTGCCAAGAACGTCGCGGCCGAGGCCTCGAATTTTCTGATGGGCCGCACCTTCCTCGACATCGATATGGCCCGTGCCGCCGATCTGCTCGGCATGGACCGCAAGCAGGCCGAGATGTTCCGCGATCTCGAACGCGGCCAGTTCGTGGCGCTGGGCCCGGCTTTGTCGAAGCGCCCGCTGCCGTTGCGAATCGGGCCCGCGACCTCGGTCGATCGCGGCGGCGCGCCGGGCCTCCTGCCACTGCCCGAGCAGGGGCAGGAGGAAGCAGGCAAGCTGATCTTCACCGCCGGTTCGGACGAGCCTTCGCCAGCGAGCCGACTGCCGCGCCCTGCCCCGCGTCCGCGCCCCGCCAATGACGTGTTGCAGCAGCTCGAGAGCTATCGCCCGGTCGCAGCCGCCGAGCCGGAGCCCGAGATCGCGATCGCGCCGGCCGAGCGCGAGGCTATCATGACGGAGATCCTGCGCGAGTTGATGTCCGATCCCGAGGCGCGCTCGCGGCAGGTCGCCGTGCTCTATCAGGATTTCACCGTGCGCTGCCGCATGCGCGCGCTTGGCCGGACCCATCTCAGTCTCGAGGAGTTTCGCCGGCGTCTGGCGGTCGCGCGCGCCGGCGCAAGCGGCGAGACGGTCGATTCGGACGCCTGGCAGGCGGCGATCGCAGCCTCCCTTGCCTTGCCGGAGGATTTGCAGGGGCTGTTCCTGTTCATCGCCCGCGCCGGGATCGAACGCATGCCAGCCCCCAGCGACGCCGAACTCGCCAGCGTCTATGGCAGCCATTCGCCGAGCCGGGCGCGCCGCCTGCTCGGCTATATCGAGGAGCGCGGGCTCCTCGTCGCCCATGTCGATTTTCGCGGCCAGCGCACGCTCGCGCTGCCGACGCTCGGGCTGGAGACCGCGCCCGGCCTCGCCCAGCCGCGAACCGCAGGGCTACCGCGCCGCCTCAGAGGGTGAAACTCGTTCAGTGGCCCTTGCCGGTGGGCATCGTCATCCGGTCGACCCAGGCGATGCCGATCGCCGACAGGATGAAGACCGTATGGATCACGGTCTGCAGGATGACGCCTGTCGAGGTGTAGTTCGTCGCAGTGGCGCTGCCGATATTGCCTGCCTCGATGAAGGTCCGCAGCAGGTGGATCGACGAAATGCCGATGATCGCCATGGCGAGCTTGATCTTGAGCACGCTGGCGTTGACGTGGCTGAGCCACTCCGGCTGGTCGGGATGTCCCTCCAGCCGCAGCCGTGAGACGAAGGTCTCGTAGCCGCCGACGATGACCATGATCAACAGGTTCGAGATCATCACCACGTCGATCAGGCCCAGCACGACCAGCATGATCTGCTGCTCGCCGAAGGACGAGGCGTGGGTCACGAGATGCCAGAGTTCCTTGAGGAACAGGAAGACGTAGACGCACTGCGCCACGATCAGCCCGAGATAGAGCGGCAACTGCAGCCAGCGCGAACTGAAGATGATTGTCGGCAACAGACCGATAGCCCTGGCGACGGTGGGAACTGGCGGGGTTTCACCAGGATGCGACATGGGACTAGTCTCTCGAATGGATGCTGCAGTGCAAAAAACCTTGCCGCTAGATGGGGCCAGAGCAGCGCGCCTGCAAGCAGGTCTTGCCATGCAGCGGCAAAAGCCTCCGAAAGCAGTGCGGCCGTCGAAAATTTGACCATCTTTGCGATCAGCGCTTCCATGACGCCACGTCAGCGACTAAGTTCGGTGACAATCGGAGGAACATGTCGAGTTCCTCTCGCGTTGGAGAGGAAAGGAGTTTTCTCATGATCAAGACTTTGGCTATCGCCGCCGTGCTCGCCGGAAGCGCCCTCGTGGCGGCTCCCGCTTCGGCTGCGCCGATCAGCGCGACCTCGTCCGCCGCCTTGGCGCTGGCCGATAGCGGCAAGGATCTGGTCGAGACCGTGCAGTATCGCCGCTACGGCCCCGGCTACCGTGGCGCATATCGCGGCGGCTACCGTGGCGGTGCTCGTTACGGCTACAGGGGCGGTTACCGCGGCGGTCGCGGCGCGGCGGTCGGCGCAGGCATCGCTGCCGGCGCGATCGGCGCTCTGGCGGCGGGCGCTTTGCTCGCACCCGGCCCGGTCTACGCCGCGCCAGCTCCCGTCTACGGCGCGCCCGTCTATGGTGGCTATGCGCCTTCGGACGGCGACGCCGTGGCTTATTGCTCGCGCCGCTTCCGCAGCTATGACCCGGAGACCGGGACCTATATCGCCGCCGGCGGCGTGGTCCGTGCCTGCCCCTGAGCCGGCGACAGCTGACACCGTCTGACCGACGAATCCGGCAACCTCCCTGCAGTGATGCGGGGAGGTTTTTTGTGGTCTTGTGCTTCTTGTTTTTGTGCCTTTTGCCGTCGCGGTCGCGCTAGGCTGGCAAACAGCCCGGCGGACAGTGAGCGCACCGATGATCGCAAGCCTGACCCTTCTTCTCGCCTGCCAGCTCGCCGGCGAAGCCATGGCGCGGCTGCTCGTCTTGCCGGTGCCGGGCCCGGTACTCGGCCTGGCGCTGCTCTTCCTCGGCCTGCAGCTTCGGCGCTATCGCCGGCCCGAAGGCACGCCGGTCGATGAACTGCCGCTCGGCGCGGTCGCGGGCGTGCTGCTCGCCCATCTCTCGCTGCTGTTTGTGCCTGCCGGCGCCGGCATCGTGCGCCATGCCGGCACGATGCTCGCTCATGGCCCGAGCCTGATCGCGGCGCTCGTCGGCTCTACGGCGCTGACGCTGCTGGTCACCGCCTTCGTCTTCGTCAAGGTCGCGAACCTCGTCGGCAGCCGTCCGGAAACCGACTCATGACGCCGCTCGACCTCGCCCGCGTCGAGACGCTCTGGGTCTATCTCGCGGCCGATCCGCTGCTCTGGCTCACCGTGACGCTGGTCGCCTATGTCGCGGCCGATCGGATTTCGGCCGCCTGCGGACGCCACCCCCTCGCCAATCCGGTCCTGATGGCGGTTGCGCTGATCGCCGCGATCCTGACCGCGACGCGCACGCCGTTCGAGACTTATTTTCAGGGCGCGCAGTTCGTGCATTTCCTGCTCGGGCCGGCGACGGTCGCGCTCGCCGTGCCGCTGCATCGGCACTGGCCGGTGGTGCGCAAGGCGGCACTGCCAATTCTGGCCGCGCTGTTCGCCGGAGCCGTCACGGCCGTCGTCAGCGCGGTCGGCATCGCCGCCGCCTTCGGTGCGCCATACCCGGTGCTGGCGGCGCTCGCGCCCAAATCCGTCACGGCCGCGATCGCGATGGGGATTTCGCGCGAGATCGGCGGCGAGCCCTCGCTGACCGCGACGCTGGTGATCGCGACCGGCATCTTCGGCGCGGTCATGGTGACGCCGCTGATGATTTTATGCCGCTTCACCGACTGGCGGGCGCGCGGCTTTGCGGCGGGCCTCGCCTCGCATGGCATCGGCACCGCCCGGGCCTTTCAGGTCAACCCGGTCGCCGGCACCTTCGCCGGCATCGCCATGGGAATGAACGGACTTGTCACGGCGGCGCTGGTGCCGCTTATCCTGCGTCTCTTTCGAGTCGGGAGCTGAAGCGTTGCGCATCGCCACCTGGAACGTGAATTCGGTCCGCCAGCGGCTTGGCCATCTGCTCGACTTTCTCAGGCAGGAAGAGCCCGACGCGCTCTGCCTGCAGGAGATCAAATGCGTCGATGCCGATTTTCCGCGCGCCGAGATCGAGGAGGCCGGCTGGCAGGTCGAGACCCATGGCCAGAAAACCTTCAACGGTGTCGCCATCATCTCGCGCATCAAGCTCGAGGATGTCCGGCGCGGCTTACCCGGTGACGAGACCGACGAGCAGGCGCGCTATCTCGAAGGCGTTCTGCCGCTTGGATCGGGCGTGGTGCGCATCGCCTCGATCTATCTGCCCAACGGCAACCCGCCCAACACCGAGAAATATCCCTACAAGCTCGGCTGGATGCAGCGTTTGACCGACCATGCGCGCGGTCTTCTCGCAATGGAGGAGCCGCTGGTGCTGGCGGGCGACTACAATGTGATCCCCGAACCGCGCGACGCGCGCGAACCGGCCGTCTGGGTCAATGACGCGCTCTTCCTGCCGCCGACCCGCACCGCCTTTCGCGGCCTGCTCGCTCTGGGCCTGACCGAAGCGCTACGAGCGACGAGCGAGGCCAGCGGGCTCTACACCTTCTGGGACTATCAGGCCGGCGCCTGGCAGCGCAATAACGGCATCCGCATCGACCATCTGCTGCTGTCGCCGCAGGCGGCAGACCGGCTGTCGGGCGTCCAGATCGTCAAGCATGTCCGCGGCTGGGAGAAGCCGTCGGACCATGTGCCGGTGATGGTGGAGCTGGCGGCCTGAGCCGCGTTCTTCACTGCTCCCGCAAGGGGAGAAGGGAAGCGCTCAGTCCGCGCTGCCGCGCTTCACGCCGCCCTTGATGAACACGCGAAACGGCGTCGTTCCGGTCGCCGAACCATCGGCCGAGCGCCATTTCCCGGCTGTGCAGAGCACACCGCCCTGCGTCTCGACCGCGTCGAAGACGATCGAGTTGCGATAGACTGTGCCATTGGGCTCGATCGCGCGGAAATTCGTGGTGCACGTCCCGTTCGCGACGACGGGGTCGTAATCATGAATCATGATGCCGCCGCCGCCCGTGCTCGGGAACGGATCCTTGAGCGGAGCCCAGGCCTCGAAATTCTCCTGAGCGATAGCCCCTGACAGGCCAAGTACGGCGAAACTGGCGATCAGGCTGAAGGACGTGGCTTTGCGCATGGCGCAGGCTCCCTGTGGGTCTGCACCAGCTACGCTGGCCCGATGATAGCGGATGCAGACCGCAGGCTTCAGCGCTGCGCCGTGGTGCGCCCGCCGACCTGCTGGCGCTCGACCATGGCGAGCGCGGCGCTCCGGTCTGCCGCCGATGCTGCGGCAAAAGCTGCGTCATAGCGCTCGATGATCCAGCCCTCGCGCGCGGCGTCGGCGCCGTCGCGCGCCAGCGAGAGCCACATCAGGCCGATGACGGGGCTGCGCGGCACGCCGTCGCCGCCGCGCACCAGCATGTCGCCGAACACGGCCCGCGCGGGCGCATGGCCCTTTTCGGCGGCAAGCTTCATCCAGCGCGCCGCCTGGCGGGCGTCGCGGTTGGTGCCCTGCCCGCTCATATAGAGCCGCGCGAGATTGTACTGCCCGTCCGGGTCGCCGAAATACGAGGCGGCGTAGTGGAACATGTCGAAGGCCCGGTCGGCATTCGCCTTCACATAGGTGCCCTTGATGCCATCGAGAAAATAGCCGCCCAGCGCGACGAAGGCGCCGCTGACGATCCGCCCGTCGGCGGTGGCGGGAGTGGCGTCGGCGTTCTCGTCCGCGATCTTCGAGAAATACTCGAAGGCCTTGAGATCATTGGCCGGCACGCCGTCACCGCCGGCATACATCCGGCCGAGCTTGAACTGGGCGGTGAGATGTCCCTGCGAAGCCGCATATTCGAGCGCGCGCACAGCGCCGGCCTGGTCGCCGGCGGTGGTGTCGCGCATCCAGGCGCGGATCGCATCGCGCGCGCTGCTGAAGGGGACGAGCGGCAGCGCGGTATGCGCGGCCGGCGCATTGGGAGCCGGCGCGATGGCGCGGACACCGGGCGCGACCGGAGCAGGCGACGGCGCGACATCGGGCTCGGGCAGTATTATGCCCGGAATCGGGCGTGGCGGAACGGGTCCGCGACCGGCAACAGCATCCTGCGCCCAGGCAGCCTGTTGGCCGCCCAGGATCAGGAAAAATGCTGCAATGGTCGCGTCAGATATCCGCATAACAATGGATCTCGGCAGCCCCTCCGGGATGGGTCACGGCCCCACCCTTCGCAGAGCCGACCGTCTGGGCGTATTTCCACAGCGCACCCGAGGTGTAGTCGGTCTTGCGCGGCACCCAGTCCTTACGACGCGACTCAAGTTCGGCATCAGAAAGGCGGCAAGCGAGCTTTCCTGTGATGGCGTCGAGCTCGATGATGTCGCCGTCGCGGATCAGCGCGATCGGGCCGCCGACCGCAGCCTCCGGACCGACATGGCCGACACAGAAACCGCGCGTCGCACCCGAGAAGCGGCCATCGGTAATCAGCGCGACCTTGTCGCCCATGCCCTGGCCGTAAAGCGCCGCGGTGGTCGACAGCATCTCGCGCATGCCGGGGCCGCCCTTGGGACCCTCATAGCGGATGACCAGCACGTCGCCGACCTTGTATTCGCGGTTGGTGACGCAGGCGAACGCGTCCTCCTCGCGGTCGAAGCAGCGCGCGGGACCCGAAAACACCAGCTGCTCGGTGGTCATGCCGGCGATCTTCACGATCGCGCCCTCGGGCGCGAGATTGCCCTGCAGGCCGACGACGCCGCCATTGGGCGAGAGCGGCTTGTCGGCCGGACGGATCACGTCCTGGTCGCTGTTCCACTTCACCGAGGCCATGTTCTCGGCGATGGTCCGGCCGGTCACGGTCATGCAGTCGCCGTGGAGATAGCCATGATCGAGCAGCGTCTTCATCAGCAGCGGGATGCCGCCGACCTCGAACATGTCCTTGGCGACGTATTTTCCGCCGGGCTTGAGGTCGGCGATGTAGGGCGTCTTCTTGAAGATCTCGGCGACGGCGAAGAGATCGAAATCGATGCCGCACTCATGCGCGATCGCCGGCAGGTGCAGCGCGCCATTGGTCGAGCCGCCAGACGCCGCCACGACCGTCGCCGCGTTTTCCAGCGCCTTGAGCGTGACGATGTCGCGCGGCCGGATGTTACGGGCGATCAGCTCCATCACCATCTCGCCGGCGGTGTAGCAGAAGGTATCGCGCATATCGTAGGGCGCCGGTGCGCCGCAGGAATAGGGCAGCGCCAGGCCGATCGCCTCGGCGACGGTCGCCATGGTGTTGGCGGTGAACTGCGCGCCGCACGAGCCCGAGGACGGGCAGGCCGCCTCTTCCAGCTCCTGCAGATCCTCGTCCGACATCGCGCCGACCGAGTGCTTGCCGACGGCCTCGAACACATCCTGGACCGTGACCGGCTTGCCCTTGAAGGTGCCCGGCATGATCGAGCCGCCATAGATGAAGATCGAGGGCACGTTGAGGCGCACCATCGCCATCATCATCCCCGGCAGCGACTTGTCGCATCCGGCAAGGCCGACGAGCGCGTCATAGCAATGGCCGCGCATGGTCAGTTCGACCGAGTCGGCGATGCATTCGCGCGAGGCGAGCGAGGACTTCATGCCCTGATGGCCCATGGCGATGCCGTCGGTGACCGAGATCGTGCAGAACTCGCGCGGCGTGCCGTTGGCCGAGGCGACGCCCTTCTTGACGGCCTGGGCCTGGCGCATCAGCGAAATGTTGCAGGGTGCGGCCTCGTTCCAGCATGAGGCGACGCCGACGAAGGGCTGCGCGATCTGGCGGGCCGTCATGCCCATGGCGTAATAATACGACCGATGCGGCGCGCGGGCCGGACCTACGCTGACATGCCGGCTGGGCAGCCTCGATTTGTCGAACACACGCGCATCCATGGTCTTTTTCCCCGTTCCACCCTGCGCTCTGACCGCGAGGCAGATGTGCCACGCAGCCCAAGCCGGGCGCAACGCTCCCTCCGTCGTCAACCTTAAGGGAGGAACGCACCCCAAAGCCTGACAGACAGACTTTAATTCTTCTATATCTCAGTGGTTTATCGCGCCTCTCTGCTGGGCGCGCTTTGTGGCGGCTTCGCGGCAATCGCGCAGGCGCGGCGCAGCGTCCGCGCGATGCGGAACCAGTGTTGCGGCGATGTCACAAATCCCGGCGCAGTCTCGACGGCCCGGAACCTTTTCGGCCGCCACAGGATCGCGCCTGCGAAATAAGCCGATCGCTCACAGCACCATCGGCAGCACGAAGAAGCCGCCGAAGACCACGACGAGCAGCCCGATCGCGACCATCGGCAGATGCTTCTCGATGAAGATGCGGATGTCGTCGCCATAGAAGCGCAGCGCCAGCGCGATCATCATGAAGAAGGTGACGCGCGAGACCACCATGCCGATCGTGAACTTCCAGATGTCAAAGTGCAGGAACCCCGACATGATCGTGACGATCTTGAACGGGATCGGCGTCAGCCCCTTGGTGACCAGCACCCAGAACCAGTAGTCCTGCGAGGTCGAGATCAGCTGCGCCGCTTTCTCCTGCAGGCCGTAGATGCCGATCAGCCAGGAGCCGACGGAATCATAGAGCAGCGCGCCGATGGCGTAACCGAGATAACCGCCCATGACCGCGCCGAGCGAGCACACCCCGGCATAAAACCAGGCGCGGTCCGGCCTCGCGATGCACATCGGCAGCAGCAGCGGAATCGGCGGCAGCGGGCTGACCGAGCTTTCGACGAAGGTCAGCGCGAACAGCAGGTAAGGCGCGCCGGGATGGGAGGCGTAGGATACGCACCAGTCATAGGCTCGTTTGAGCATGGCGTTCGGGTAACCGGTCCTGGGTCGATGATGGCCACGGAACGCATGGCGGATTTGCGTCCGGCGCATCTAAGCGCGTCTGCAAGAGATTGCCAGAGATGTCTTGCGTCAACGTCAACATGGCGACGGATTCGTGTCCGTTGCGAGACGTGCTCACGCCGGTTTCAGCCCCGGCTGCCCGGCCTCGACCACGAAGCTCGCTTTGGTCGCCACCGCCGCTCCGGCCTGCGTGACCTTGTCGAGCAGGCGGTAATCGGCCTGCCAGAGCCGATGCGAAACGCTGTGGCGCATATAGCCGCGCTGGTTGTTGAAATAGCCGATATGCGGGTTTTTCGCGAGGCCGACCCGGCCGGCCCTGGTCATTGCCGCCCCGTCGCCGCCCGACGAGATCGAGGTCGCGACGAACTCGACGCCGAGCGTCTTCGATTTGGGATCGTCGAAATCCGCCTTCAGCGCGCCCGCCCAGTTCTGGTGGATGTCGCCGGTGAGCACGACCGGATTGGCCAGCCGGGCGCCCTCGATCGCTGCAAACAGCCGCTGGCGCGCCGCCACCGCGCCGTCCCATTTGTCCATGTTGTAGCTCGCTGGACCGGCCTCGGGCTCGGCATTGCGCCGCATCAGCATGACCTGCTGGGCGAGCACATTCCAGCGCGCCCTGCTGGTGCGAAACCCGTCCGCAAGCCAGCGCTCCTGCGTCGCCCCCAGCATGGTGCGTTCGGGCGCGAGCGCCTCGGTGCAGCCCGTCTGCCAGCCATCGCCGCAAGGCTGGTCGCTGCGATACTGGCGGGTGTCGAGCACGTCGATCTGCGCGAGGTCGCCATAGTGGAAGCGGCGATAGGCCAGGATTTCCGGCCCGCGCGGTATCGCCGCCCGGCGCAGCGGCATGTGCTCGTACCAGGCTTGAAAGGCGGCGGCCCGGCGCAGCGCGAAGATTTCGGGTGGCACGCCCGCGACGGCCGAAACATAGCCCGCCCAGTCGTTCTCGACCTCATGATCGTCGAAGGAGACCAGCCAGGGCGCCGAGGCATGGGCCGCCTGCAGATCGGGATCCAATTTGTAGATCGCGTAGCGGCGGCGATAGTCGGCGAGCGCGAAGATCTCGTCGGGCTCGCCCGGCATCACCCGCGCCACCGGCCGGGTCCGTTCGCCGGGACGCACCGTGCGGTACTCGTAGATGTAATCGCCATAGTGGAACACGAAATCGAAGCGTTCCTCGGCGACATGGCGGAAGGCCGTGAAGAAGCCGTCCTCATAGCGCTGGCAGCCGAGCACGCCGAAATTCATGCGTTCGACGGGCGCGCCGGCCGCTGGAAAGCTCCGGCCGCGTCCAACCGGGCTGCGCACGCCGCCGCAGGTAAAGCGGTAGAAATAGGCGCGGTTCGGCTCCAGCCCGCCGATCTCGACATGCACGGCATGGCCGAGTTCGGGACGCGCGAGCCCGGTGCCACGCTGCACCACCTGCCCGAACGCCTCATCAGTGGCGACCTCCCAGGCGACCTCGACGGCCCGCATCGGCATGCCGCCATGTTCGTCGAGCGGTTGCGGCGCGAGCTTCGTCCAGATCACGAAGCCATCGGACGAAGGATCGCCCGATGCGACCCCCAGCGAGAACGGATCGGCCTTGAAGACCGGATTGGCCCAGAGGCGCTGCGCCTGCGCCTGCCCGCTCGCCAGCATCAGGCCTGACGCCGCAAGCCCTGTCAGCAGCAGACGGCGCGAGGGTGTGCCGGCCTGCGTAACGAAATCGTCGGGATCGAAGCGACCGAAGGCGTTGCGGGCGAACATGGCGAAGGCTCCGGCTGGATTCCTATCAGGCTTTCCGCAATGCCAAAGCTTGGGTCTCAAAGCCTCTGGTTTGAATGAAAAACGCCGTCATTCCGGGCGCAGCGAAGCGGAGACCCGGAATCCATCGCAGAGCGCAACGCTTGACGATGGATTCCGGATCAGCGCCGCTTCGCGGCTTGTCCGGAATGACGAGGAGGGTTCGAGACGCGTTTTCAAGCAATTGATAATAGACCTCTTTGATGGCGCAATCTCACGACAGCCGCGCCAGCGCCTCGGCGATCTTGAGCTTGCGCGCTTGCGCCGCGGACTTGCGCTCGTGGTTCTCCTCGACGATCTCTTCGGGCGCGCGCGCCATGAAGTCGGGGTTGCCGAGCTTCTTGTCGACGATCGCGATGTCCTGGTCGAGTTTGGCCATCTCCTTGGCCAGCCGCGTGCGCTCGACATCGAGGTCGATGATGCCGGCCAGCGGCAAAGCCGCGACCTCGCCACGCACGATGATCTGGGCCGCCTGCGCGGGCGCGGCATCGGCAAAGGCGATTTCGGACACCCGCGCCAGCCGCTCGATCATCGGCGCCCAGGCTTCGATGGCGGCCCGTGTCGCAGCCGACGCCTTGACCAGCACCAAAGGCGACTGCGTGCCGGCAGGCACGTTGACCTCGGAACGCACCGAACGGATGTCCGAAATCAGGTCGACGACGAAACCGATCTCGGCTTCGGCCGCCTCGTCCTTCAGCGCCGCCAGATCGGGCCAGCGCGTCAGGCAGACCAGAGCATCCTCGCCATGGGCCACGGCGCGGGGAGCGCCCTCGCCTGCCTTCTGCGCCCAGAGCTCTTCGGTCAGGAACGGCATGAACGGATGCAGCAGCTGGCAGATCAGGTCGATGACATGCGCGATCGTCGCCTGCGTTTCGGCCTTTTGCGCGGCATCGACGCCCTCGCCCTGCAGCACCGGCTTGGCAAGCTCGAGATACCAGTCGCAGAACTGGTTCCAGACAAAGCGATAGGCGCCGCCCGCCGCCTCGTTGAACTTGAAGCTCGGGATGCCCGCCGCGATCTCGTCGGCAGCGCGCGCCGCCTCGCTCAGGATCCAGCGGTTGAGCGGTTGCTTGACGTTTGCCGGATCGAAGCCCGCTACGCGCGCACAGCCGTTCAGCTCGGCGAAACGCGCCGCGTTCCAGATTTTCGTCGCAAAATTGCGGTTGCTCTCGACGCGCGCGGGCGACAGCTTGATGTCGCGCCCCTGCGCCGCCATCGCAGCCAGCGTGAAGCGCAGCGCGTCGGCCCCGTACTGGTCGATGAGGACCAGCGGGTCGATGACGTTGCCCTTCGACTTCGACATCTTCGCGCCCTTCTCGTCGCGAACGATGGCGTGGATGTAGACGTCCCTGAACGGCACCTCGTCCATGAAGTTGAGGCCCATCATCATCATCCGGGCGACCCAGAAGAAGATGATGTCGAAGGCGGTGACCAACGTCGCAGTCGGATAGTAGCGCTTGAGTTCCGCCGTCTCGTCGGGCCAGCCCAAGGTCGAGAACGGCCACAACGCTGAAGAAAACCAGGTATCGAGCACGTCCTCGTCGCGGGTCAGCGCAACCGTGCCGCCATAGTGGCTAAGCGCCAGCGCCTGGGCTGCGGCCTCCGATTCCGCGACGAAAACCTCGCCGTCCGGCCCGTACCAGACCGGAATCTGGTGGCCCCACCAGAGCTGGCGCGAGACGCACCAGGGTTCGATATTCTCCAGCCAGTCGAAATAGACCTTGTTCCAGCTTTCGGGCGTGATCTTGGTGCGGCCGTCCTTGACGGCGGCCAGCGCGCGCTCAGCCAGCGGCTTGACGTCGACATACCACTGGTCGGTGAGCCAGGGCTCGATCACGACGTCAGAACGGTCGCCATGGGGCACGGTGTGGCCATGCGGCTCGACCTTGGCGAGATATCCGCGCTCGACCATCATCGCCACAACCGCTTTGCGCGCCGCAAAACGGTCTAGCCCGTGCAACGCCATTGTCTGCGCCTCGGGCGACGCACCTTCGAGGAAGTCGTCATTGCCCTGAATCAAAATGCGAGCTTCGCCGTCCAGCATATTGACGACGCGCAACTTCTGCCGCTTGCCGACCTCGAAATCGTTGAAATCATGCGCCGGCGTGATCTTGACCGCGCCGGTGCCCTTTTCCGGGTCGGCGTAGTCGTCGCCGAAGATCGGGATGACGCGCCCGACCAGAGGCAGCACGACGTTCCGGCCGATCAGGTGACCGAGCCTTTCGTTTTGCGGATGGACCGCGATGCCCGTGTCGCCGAGCATCGTTTCGGGCCGCGTCGTCGCAACCGTGATGAAGGTCGCAGCGTCGTCGGCGTCGTAGGTCACGCCTTCGAGCGGATAGTTGAAGTAATAGAGATGCCCGCCCGGCGCACGGTTCAAAACCTTCTCCAGCTTGGCGGCGTCAAAGGCCTCCTCGCCGCCGCGCTGCCATTTGAACGAGCCGGTGGTCTCGACCTGCACGACCTCGAGGTCGGAGATCGCGGTCTGGAACTTCGGATCCCAGTTGACCAGCCGCTTGGCGCGGTAGATCAGCCCCTGCTTGTGCAGCGACACGAACACCTTGAGGACGGCGGCGCTCAGGCCCTCGTCCATGGTGAAGCGCTCGCGCGACCAGTCGCAGGAGGCGCCCAGCCGCTTCAACTGGTTGACGATCGTCCCGCCGGACTCCTCCTTCCAGGCCCAGACCTCCTTGAGGAAGTCCTCGCGCGTCATGTCGCGGCGCGCGATGTTGCGTTCGGCCGAAAGCTTGCGCTCGACCACCATCTGCGTCGCGATGCCGGCATGGTCGGTGCCGGGCTGCCAGAGCACATCCTTGCCGCGCATGCGCTCGAACCGGCACAGCGCGTCCTGCAGCGTGTTGTTGAGCGCGTGGCCCATGTGAAGCGAGCCGGTGACGTTGGGCGGCGGGATCACGATGCAATAAGGCTCAGCGCCGGGAGACGCGCCGCGCCCGGCCTTGAAGGCCTCGGCCTTTTCCCACGCCGCGCTGACGCGCGCCTCGACGGTCGCCGGCTCGAATGTCTTGTCCATCATCGCTTCGCTCGAACGCAAAACGGCCGGGGAACCTGCCCCGGCCGTGAAAAATCAAAGGCCAATCGGTCTGCCGACTTAAGAGCCCATGCAGACCCCGCCCGTCAACGCCTACGACGGCTATCCGCCTCGTCAGGCCGCCGCGTTCGACTGCAGGAACCACAGCGCCTTGTCGAGCATGCGCGAGTACGCCGTCAGCAGATCCGCCGTACCGGCGTCGCCGGCTTCGTCGGTGGCATCGATCGCCTCGCGCACCAGATTGGCAGTGGCGGCGTAACGCGCGATCAGCGCGGCGAGATGGTCCTGCACCGTGATGATGTCGGTCGGATAGGTTTTCAGGCTGGTCGTCGCCGCCGTCGTCTGCGTCGTGCCTAACGCGATGCCGCCGAGCTGCGCGATGCGCTCGGCGACCGTATCGACATGCTCGTCGAGTTCCTTGCGGAAGCCGTCCAGCATCAGGTGGATGCCGATGAAGCCCGGACCTTTGAGGTTCCAATGGGCCTGCTTGGTGATCAGCGCGAGGTCGATGCCGTCGGCAAGACGTGCGTTCAGGACCGAGATCACCTCGGTCTTGGTGTTGGAGGCAAGGTCGACTCTCGACGAGGTGACGATTTTGGAGGTCGAGGCCTTCTTCGGAGCGGTCTTGGAGACCGATTTGGCTGCTTTCTTCATGGCGTGTCCTCAAGAGCTGGTGGCGGCTGCAATTCTCCGGCGTGACGCCGTTCCAGAGATACGCGCGAGCGCGGCACGCGTTCCCCGGACAACGCCGGAAGCGGCCTCCCGGCGGAACCCTTGCCCGCTCCGGTGGTTGAGGCAGCAACAGCCAGGGAGATTTCCGATGACCCATCACACCGATCAGGACCGCGCCTGGAAGCTCATGGACGAGATCGGCTTCGCGATGCTGGTGACCCATGACGGCCAGGGCGACGAGTTGCGCGCCCGACCGATGCACGCTCATCCCCAGCGCGAACAGGAGGCGATCTTCTTCCTGACCGATCGCCGTCACCACAAGGACGACGAGATCACGATCAACGACAATGTTTGCGTCACCTTCGCCGACAATAGCGGCATGCGTTACGTCTCGGTAACCGGCACCGCGAACGTGCTGGACGACCGCGGCAAGGTCGACGAACTCTGGGACCCAAGCAACAAGGCGTTCTGGGACGGCAAGGACGACCCCAATATCCGTGTCCTGCGCGTCAAGCCGAGCATGGCCGAATTCTGGGACAGCCCCGGCAAGATCGTCACCACGGTGAAGATGGCGGCGGCCGCGCTGACCGGAGCCAAGCCCGATCTCGGCGAAAACCGCAAAGTCGCCCTCTAGGCCACATCAGACAGGACAAAAACCGATGAATCTTCTCGTTCACGCGCTCGGCGCATGGTTTGCCACCGAGGCGGCGTCAGGTCGCTATTCCCGCCCGGTCGCGGTCGGCATCGCGATGCTGGTCTCGCGACTGGGCGCGCCGACGGCCGTTCTGGCCCTCGCCGGCCTCGCCTACAAGAAATTGCGGGATGAAGGCGCTTTCGAGCGGGCGCAGCCTGCGCCTGCCGCAAGGCGTCGCCCAGCGCGCGGCTGACAGGCTCAACTCGGGCTCGCGCCTTGACCGGCGCGGGCCCGTCGTCCCTGATCTCAGCTGCGGCCGCCGCGAGCGACGCGCTCGATCTCGGCACGGACAAGACGCTCGACCATGGTCGGCAGGTTATCGTCGAGCCAGCTCTTCAGCATTGGCTTGAGCATATCCTTGACCAGATCCTCCAGCGTGCGGGCATTGTTGCTCAGCACGGTGTGGGCCAGTTGCCCGAAGGCGCTGGTGACCGAAGAACTGGCCTGATCGGACAGCAACTGCGCCATGTCGAAGGCGGGTGCGCTCGCCATCTGCGGCACGGGCTGAGGCATCGGCGGCGGAATATAGGCCTGGACCGGCGGCTCGGGTTCGACGACAGGAATCGCGGCAGGCGGCTCTGGCATCGCGGACGGTTCGACATGATCCAGAAAATCGATGTCGCCGTCATCGGGTAGCGGTGCGACCTCTATCCCCGGCTCGGGCGCTGCGAGGAGACTGGCCTCGGCGCCAAGATCCAGCACGTCATCGTCGGGGTTCGGTGCTTCCGGGTTGGTGGCCGAGGCGGCGCCCGCCAGCAAAGCCTTCAGGTCGTCGTCCTGCGCCGGAGCGGCCGCAGCCTCGGCTTCGGCGGGCTTGACCTCGTCATCCGAAATGATCCGACGGATGGAGGCAAGAATTTCCTCCATAGACGGTTCGCTGGGCTTGGCTTGCGCGCTCATCTTGGGTCCGGACCACTCGACACCAGGCGCGCCGCTCGAATCAACGCCGCTCCACAGTCAAGTATTTCATGCGGCAGAGTCCGCACAAGGCGGCTTGCCGTCCGCCCACAGGAGAAATGCCGGCTGTGGCGGGAATGTCGCCGCAAACGGAAACCCCAGGGCTCGAAACCGAGCCCTGGGGCATGTTGCTGCGTTATGACGAGAAGCGCGTCAGCGGCCGTCGGGCGTCTGTGTGCCCCAGAGCAGGCCCTTGACCTGATCGTAATGGCGGCGCGCGTCGTAGATGTCCGTCTTGATCTTGAGCGTTTCCGCCGAAAGCCGGCCGACCGCCGACAGAACCGCATAGGACGCCACCACCCGGTCGCGTTGGGCAGTCACCAGCGTCGAGCGCGCGCTGACGAGTTCCTGCTGCGCGTTCAGCACGTCGAGCGTCGTGCGCTGGCCGACCTTGGCCTCCTCGCGGACGCCAGAAAGCGCGGTCTCGGCAGCCTGGACCTGCGCCTGGGCGGCGATGATCTGCGCCTTTGACGCCTCAAGGCTGCCCCAGGCCGAGACGACGGCGGCGCGCACGGTGTCGCGCTGCGTATCGACTTCGATCCGGCGTTGGCCAGCCGTTTCCTTCGCCTGCCGCGTGCGCGAATAAACCTGGCCGCCTTCATAGATCGGCACCGTGAGCGTGCCGACTACGCTGGCGCTGGTGCGGTTGTCGCCGAAGACGGTGGAATCATAGCGCTGCTGCACCAGGCCTCGCACGCCGAAGACGGGATAAAGGTCAGCTTCGGTCACCTTGACCTGCAATTCCGCCGCATCGACGCCATGCAGCGAGGCGATGATCGCCGGATGCCCCGAGAGCGCGGCGCTGACGGCGGCCGGCAGCGATTTCGGCAGCAGATTCTCGACCGGCTTGCCGGGAGCGAGCTTGGCCGGCTCGGCGCCGACATTCTGGCGATAGCGCGCGATCGAGGTCTTGAGGTTCGACTCGGCCAGGATCGCCTGCGACTGCGACGACGACAGGCGCGCTTCGGCCTGGGCCACGTCGGTGCGCGTCACCTCGCCGACCTGGAAGCGGTCGCGCGTCTGGCGGAGCTGCTCTTCCAGAACCTCGACGTTGTTGCGGTTCAGGTTGAGGATCGCCGTGTCGCGCAGCACGTTCATGTAGGACGTCGCGGCGTCGAGCAGGACATTCTGCTCGGCGTTGCGCAGCGTCGCACGCGCGCCCAGTACCTGCGACTCGGCCTGGCTCACTGCGCCGCGCGTCTTGCCGCTGTCGAAGATGTTCTGGTCGATCTGGACGCCGGCCCCGCGCGGGCCAAGCCGCGAGGTCGATCCGCGGCCGCCGGGCACGCTGGCGTCGGAGATGCTGGCGCCGATATCGGCCGACGCCGTGATCTTCGGCCGGTAGCCCGAAAGCGCCTGCGGCACGTTTTCGTTGGTGACGCGAACCGAAGCCCGCTGCGCGTTCAAGGTTGGGTTTGAGGTGTAGGCGCGCCCGAGCGCGGCCTCCATCGTCTGGGCGCTGGCTGCGGTCGGCTGACCATACACCAATAGCCCTGCGAGAGCGGCCGAGAGGCCGAAGGTCGCAATTTTGCCGTCGAACTTCCGTCGTGTCACCGGACGCCTCATGTGCGGACTGTTGTCACGCCCAGGCATCGCCCCAGCCTCGGCATAAATTCGAATTCTGTCATACCCGTACAAAGGCATTGCGCCAACGCTGCGCAATCGCCCTAGCCGGTTTCCCGATCGCACTGCCGCAAAAATGCGACACCCGATCTTCAAAAAACGAAGGCGGGAACTTTCCGGAATTCGGCCAGAACCGGGCCCGCCGCATCGAAAACGGGCCGCCCGGAGACGTTCAAACCCGATTTCTGATAGAGTTTGACGCGCCCCGACCGGCCAACGCCCTCGATCGCGATCAAACGGCCGCCTTGACGCAGCAGCCCGAACAGTTCGTCGGGCGCCCGCTCGCAGGCGCCGGAAACAAGCACCACATCGAACATATCGTCCTCCGGACGCGTGCCGGTCACCGTCACCACACCCGATTCGGTCTGTTTCAGCGCCGAATCAGCCAGCGCAAGCGCCTCCGATTCGGGTTCCCACAGCGTCGTCACCGCGCCCATCTGCGCCAGAAGAGCCGCGCCGTAGCCGCTGCCGCCGCCATATTCGAGCGCGCTCTCGCCTGACTGGACGGCCAGATTCTGGATCATCCGGGCCAGCACCATCGGCGTCATCAGCGATCGGCCGGTGCCGGGCAGCGGAACCGACTGGTCGAGATAGGCAAGATGCGAGAGCGCAGCCGGCAGGAACGCCTCGCGCGGCACGCTTTCGGCCGCCGCCAGAACGACGCGATCGGTGATGTCGTAGGTTCGCAGTTGGCAATCGACCATCATGCGGCGCAGCGCGGCGAAACTGTCCATGTCCCGAAATCTCCGTCTGCGAAACGAGGCCGGCCGCTGGCGACCGGCACGGCCTGACGCGAAAGACGTGCCACGGCCGCAGCCGGACCACGCGGCCCGACCATGCGACAGCTTTTGTTCGAGGCTGCGCCAAAAGGCAAGACGACACGCGAGCGCTATGACGCCGCGCGGTATCGCCAGCGACGCATCCGCTGGCGGGACCGGGATATTTTCAAGCTTGGAAGAATTTGGAGGCCTCGCCCGGAATCGAACCGGGGTGCAAGGATTTGCAGTCCTCTGCGTAACCACTCCGCCACGAGGCCATCCGGCATGTCACGCTGGCGTGATCTGCTCTGCGGGGCGTATAGCCACATGCGGCAGCCGCTGCAAGCACCTGCCGCGACGACCGTGGCCACGACCAGCGCCGAGACGCATCCCGTTGCATCCACCGCCGCAAAGGGCTTGCGCCGGCCAAGACGCGTCGCTATACGCGGCCACCGATCCCGGATAGCTCAGCGGTAGAGCAATCGACTGTTAATCGATTGGTCGCAGGTTCGAATCCTGCTCCGGGAGCCACATATTTCAAGGGCCTGGGTGGCGATCACCCCGGCCCTTTTTGCTGGCGCTTCGATCGATTCCGGCGTGTCGCGACCGGCAGGTGAAGCGGTCGGCCTCGCCGCCATAGCGTGACGAACAGCTCCAGATCAGCACGCCCGACGGCCTGGCGTGGACGAAGGCTGTGACGCTGTCGGCGCGAACGCCCGACGCCGAAAACACGCAGGAGAATCGCGCGGTGTGACAGCCGCGCCGCCGGAACTTCACCAGACCCTGCGTGTTCAATCCCGAGGACGACAAAACCGGGGAGAACGCCATGCCGACATCGAGCAAGAGCAAGAGCCAGCCCGAAGCGCTCGCCACCTTCGCCGCCACCGCACGCAACGCTGGCAAGAAGCCCGATTCGATCGGGCTCAGCGCGACCAGCGCGACAAAGGCGATCCCGACGTCGCCGAAAAAGAAGGCGGACGCCGCAACGCGCGTCCTCCAGGAAGGCGTCACCGGCCGCGACCACAAGGCGGATGCCGCCATCGACGCCCTGCCAGACCGCGCGATGAAACCAGGCAAGCGCTAGATTCGCGCAGGCCGGGCGCTGGCCAGCGGCGCGCCAGCGCCCTAGCTAGACGCGATGACAGCCAAGGCCCTGCACTGGTTCCGCGACGATCTCCGGCTTGCCGACAATCCCGCGCTTGCGGCCGCTTTTAGTCATGGGCCTACGCTGTGCCTTTACATTCTCGACGAGGGCGAAGGTCGTCGGCCGCTCGGCGGCGCAGCTAAATGGTGGCTGTCGCGCTCGCTTGACGCCCTGTCGGCAGATATCGCGGCGCGCGGCGGGCAACTGGTGTTCATGCGCGGCGATCCCGCAGAACTCCTGCCGAAGATCGCGGCTGCGGCCGGCATCACATTCCTGACCTGGAACCGGCGCTACGAGGCGGCGACGATCGCGCTCGACAAGGCGCTGAAGATCGAGCTCGCGGCAGCCGGCGTCACGGTCGAGAGCTTCAACGCCCATCTTCTCAACGAACCCTGGCAGGTCACGAGCAAGGTCGGCGAGCCGATGAAGGTGTTCACGCCTTATTGGCGCGCGGCGCGGGCCAAAGGCGAGCCAGCCGCGCCCAAGCCAGCGCCTGAACGCATCGCAGCCCTGCCGCTGCCGGCCTCGCTGAAGGCGCACGCATGTACACTCGCCGATCTCGCGCTCGAGCCGACGACGCCAGACTGGGCCGGCGGCATGCGCGCGGAGTGGACGCCGGGCGAGGCCGGCGCGAAGACGCGTCTCGCCGACTTCCTGACCGGCGTGCTCGACGGCTATGGCGAGGGCCGCAACCGGCCAGATTATCTCTCGACCTCCAGGCTCTCGCCGCATCTGCGCTTCGGCGAAATCGGTCCGCGCCAGATCTGGCATGCGACCCAAGCTGCCGTGCAATCGGGCGAGGCCGCGGGCACCGAGGCCGATGCGGATAAATTTCTCTCCGAGGTCGGCTGGCGCGAATTCGCCTACCATCTGCTGTTCTACAATCCCGATCTGGCGACGCGGAACTACAACCGCCGCTTCGACGATTTTCCGTGGCGCGGCGACGCCCGCGCCCTGCGCGCTTGGCAACGCGGCCTGACCGGCTATCCGATCGTCGACGCCGGCATGCGCGAACTCTGGACCACCGGCTGGATGCACAATCGCGTGCGCATGATCGTCGCCTCCTTCGTGATCAAGCACCTGTTGCTCGACTGGCGCGAGGGCGAAAGCTGGTTCTGGGACACGCTGGTCGACGCCGACCCGGCCAACAACGCCGCAAGCTGGCAGTGGGTGGCGGGCTCCGGCGCGGACGCCGCGCCCTATTACCGCATCTTCAATCCGGTCACGCAGGGCAAGAAGTTCGATCCTGACGGCCTTTACGTGCGCCGCTGGGTGCCCGAACTCGCGGGGCTCGACAACGACGCGATCCACGAGCCCTGGTCGGTTCCGGCCCCGGAACTGCGCGATGCCGGGATCGACCTCGGCACGAGCTATCCAAAACCTCTCGTCGAACTGGATTTCGGCCGGCAGCGCGCGCTTGCCGCGCTCGCCTCGTTGAAACCAGTTTGATTTTCGAAACGTAAGAGATGGGAGACCAGAAACCCGAAGGGCCTCCCCTCGCATGCGTATCGCAGTTATCGGTTCCGGCATCGCCGGCAACGCAGCGGCCTGGGCGCTGGCGACCGGCTCGTCTCACCAGATCGTCGTCTACGAGAAGGACGCCCGTCTCGGCGGCCACTCGGCGACCGTCGCGATCGACTACGATGGCGTCACGATCCCGGTCGACACCGGGTTCATCGTCTACAACGAGCTGAACTATCCCAATCTGGTCGCGTTGTTCCGGCATCTCGGTGTGCCCACGCAAGGGTCGGATATGGGCTTTTCGGTCTCGGCCAAGGGCGGGCGCAAGGAATGGGCGGGGCGAACCGACGCCATGTTCGACGGGCTCTTCGCCAGCCGCCGAAACATCGTCTCGCTGTCGCATTACAGGATGCTGGGAGAGATGTTCCGCTTCAACCGCGAGGCCGTCGCCGACCATCACGCCAACCGCCTCGGCGGCATGACCATCGGCGAGTATCTCGCCAAGGGCCGCTATTCGACGACCTTCCGCGACGACTATCTCGCTCCGATGGGCGCGGCGATCTGGTCGATGCCGCCGGCAAAACTGCTGGGCTTCCCCGCCGCGAGCTTCATCGCCTTCTTCGAGAACCATCGGCTGCTGCACTGGGACCGGCCGAGCTGGCGCACCGTCACCGGCGGCAGCCAAGTCTATGTCGAGAAACTGACCGCCTCCTTCCGGGATCATGTCAGGCTCGGCGTCGCCGTGACCGAAATCCGCCGCGACGCCAACGGCGTCACCGTGACCGACTCGACTGGAACCAGCGAACGCTTCGACCAGATCGTCATCGCCGCGCATTCCGACCAGGCGCTGGCGATGCTCGTCGACGCCTCGCCGCTGGAGCGTTCTGTGCTGGGCGATATCACCTTCCGGCCCAATGACGTCTGGCTGCACCGCGACCCCGCCTTGATGCCGCGCCGCAAGGCGGCATGGTCGGCCTGGAACGTGCTGGCCCATGACGATCCACAGGCGGAGCTGACGCTGACCTACTGGATGAACGCGCTGCAGGGCATCGACAAGGACAAGCCGGTCTTCGTCACGCTGAACCCGCAGACGCCGCCGCGCCCAGAACTGGTCTTCGGCCGCTTCAACTACAGCCACCCGCAATATGACCGCGCCGCGCTCGCCGCTCAGGCGAAGCTCGCCGGCATCCAGGGTCGGGACAGAATCTGGTTTGCCGGCTCCTGGACCGGATATGGCTTCCACGAGGACGGGCTCAAGGCCGGCCTGACCGCCGCTGAAGCACTCGGCGCGACGGTGCCGTGGCGCGCGGCCGCTCCCGACATGGCCGAGGCCGCGGAATGACGACCGGAGGCGACATTGCAATGCTGTTCCCACCCCCGGCGAGCGCCGTGTCGCTGGTGCCGGGCATGGTGATGCATGCGCGGATGAAGCCGAAGACCCATCGCTTCAATTACCGGGTCTTCAACCTGTTGATCGATCTCGACCGGCTGGACGTGGCCAGCCGCGCAAGCCGCCTGTTCAGCGTCGGCGGCCGCTTCAATCTGGCGGGGTTCCGCGAGAGTGACCATGGTGACGGCAAGACCCCGCTGCGGACTTATGTCGATGGACTGCTTGCGCCTGCGGGCGTCGATCTCGCTGGCGGGCGCGTGCTTCTGCTGTGCTATCCGCGCATCCTCGGCTTCGTCTTCAACCCGATCTCGGTCTATTTCTGCTACCGCGCCGATGGCGGGCTGGCGGCGGTCGTCTACGAGGTCCGCAACACCTTTGGCGAGATGCATTCCTATGTCGCGCCTGTCGCGGAAGGCGAACTGACACGGGCCGGCCTGCGCCAGGAACGCGACAAGCTGTTCTACGTCTCGCCCTTCCTCGACATGAAGCTGCGTTATCATTTTCGCCTGCTGCCGCCGGGCGACGCGGTGCGCCTGCGCATTCTCGAGACCGATGCGCAGGGCCCGATCCTGGCGGCGACCTTCACCGGCAAGCGCGAGAACCTGACGACCGCGTGCCTGCTGCGCGAATGCCTGGTCGTGCCCTTCATGACGCTGAAGGTCGTCGCCGGCATCAACTGGGAGGCCCTCAAGCTTTGGCTCAAGGGCGTGGGCCTGCGCACCCGGCCTGCCCCGCCTGCCCCGACAAGCTATCCGAAAGACGAAGACGGACCCGCCGCCTGGACGCAACACAGGCCCTTGACCCCTGCGAACAGTCGATGAGAACCCCAATGAACGCCATGATCGCCGACACGACCCGCTCCGCCAGCCTTCTCGTCACGGCCGACAATGTCGCCGAGGTGACCAAGGGGTTGACCTTCGCCACCCGCCAGGCGCTCAAGCTCGCCGCGCGTCTGACCCGGGGCGAATTGACCGTGACCCTGCCCGATGGCCGCGTGCTGCTGTTCCAGGGCCTGGAGCCCGGCCCGCATGCGCAGATCGACGTGCATGATTTCGGTTTCGCTTCGCGTCTTTCGGACGGCGGCGATCTCGGCTTCGCGGAAGCCTATCTGCGCCGCGAATGGGACACGCCCGATCTCGCCAAGTTCCTCGAACTCTTCGCCGCGAATTATCCCGTGATTCAGACCCTGCTCGCCGGCAAGCCGCTCGTGCGGCTCTGGCAGATGTTCCAGCATTTCCGCCGCCGCAACACCAAGACGCAGGCGCGCAAGAACATCCACGCCCATTACGACCTCGGCAATAATTTCTACGGCGCCTGGCTCGACAAGACGATGACCTATTCCTCGGGCATCTTCATGCCGGGAGACACCGATCTCGCCGCCGCCCAGACCCGCAAATACCGCGCGCTCGCCGAGCAGACCGGCATCAAGCCCGGCGACCATGTGCTGGAGATCGGCTGCGGCTGGGGCGGTTTCGCCGAATACGCCGCCCGGGAGATCGGTTGCAAGGTCACCGGGCTGACGATCAGCCAGGAGCAGTTCGACTTCGCGCAAGCGCGCATCGCCAAGGCCGGCCTGCAGGATCGCGTCACCTTCAAGCTGCAGGACTATCGCGACGAGAAGGGCACCTATGACCGCATCGCTTCGATCGAGATGTTCGAGGCGGTCGGCGAGGCCTTTTGGCCGGCCTATTTCGAGCAGTTGCACGACCGGCTGAAGCCTGGCGGAACGGCTGGATTGCAGGTCATCACCATCCGAGACGAGAGCTTCAAGGTCTATCGCAGCGAACTCGACTTCATCCGCGCCTATATCTTCCCCGGCGGCATGCTGCCGACGCCCTCGATCATGAAAGGCCTTGGCCAGAAGTTCGGCGTGCCGCTGACGCATGAACATATCTTCGGGCTCGACTACGCCAACACGCTGGCAAGCTGGCGCGACCGTTTCCGCGCCGCCTGGCCGCAGCTCATCCCGATGGGTTTCGACGAGCGCTTCCGCCGGATGTGGGAATACTACCTCGCTTATTGCGAAGCGGGCTTCCGGACCGGCAATATCGACGTGCGCCAGATGGTGTTCGCCAAGGCCTCGTGAGGAGAACGCAAGGCCTCGCGAGGAGAACGATCGCGTGACCGGCGCGTCGCGATCGGAGCCGCGTTGGCCGACGCTTCTGGCCTATGCGCTGCCGGCTTTGCCGCTGGCGGCGCTCAGCCTGCCCTTCTACGTCATGGTGCCGGAGTTCTACGCCCGCGACATTGGCCTGCCGATCGCGGTGGTCGGCTATGTGTTGCTGCTGGTGCGCCTGCTCGATGCGGTGAGCGACCCGCTCGCCGGCTGGCTCGCCGACCGCTATCGCCCCAGCTTCGGCCGACGCCGGCTCTGGGTCGCGCTATCGGCCCCGCTGGTGGCGCTCTCGGCCTGGTTCGTGCTCGCTCCGCCCCCGAACGCAGACGCTGCCTACCTGCTGCTCTGGGCAAGCCTTCTGTCGCTCGCCTGGACCTCGGCGCAGGTGCCCTATGGCGCCTGGGGCGCGGAACTCTCGCGCAGCTATGCCGGGCGCACCCGCGTCGCCGCCTTCCGTGAAAGCGCGACCGTCATCGGCACGCTGCTGGCGCTCGTCATCCCCGCCATCATCCAGCAGCGCGGCGGCGGCGCGCGCGAGGGTCTGCTGGCGCTGGCCATCCTGATAGCGGCCGGCTTGCCCGTGGCCGCGCTCGTCGCGGTCTGGAAGACGCCCGAGCCCGTCGAGCGCTCGCGCAGCGCCCTGCTCTGGCGCGACGGCCTCGCCGGCATCGTCGGCAACAGGCCGTTCCGCCGCCTGCTCGCGGCCTTCTTCATCAACAGCTTCGCCAACGGGTTGCCGGCGACGCTGTTCCTGTTCTTCGTCGCGGAACGTCTCGGCAACCGGGATGCGGCCGGCCCGCTGCTGGTGCTGTATTTCCTCTGCGGCGTGCTCGGCGTGCCCTTCTGGCTCTGGCTTGCGGGCCGCACCTCGAAACACCGCGCCTGGGCCTGGGGCATGGGCCTGGCCGTATTGTCCTTCGCCGGCGCGATCTTCCTGCGCGAGGGCGACGTCTTCGCCTTCGGCGTCGTCTGCGTGCTGACGGGGCTGGCGCTGGGCGCCGATGTGGTGCTGCCGGCCTCGATCCAGGCCGATGTCATCGACATCGACACGGCCAAAACCGGCGCGGAGCGGGCCGGGCTCTATCTCGGGCTTTGGGCGCTGGCGACGAAGCTTGCCTTTGCGGGCGCGGTCGGCCTCGCCTTCCCGCTGCTCGGCGCGGCCGGCTTCGACCCGGCCGCCGGCGTCAGGACGGCCGGCGGGCTTGCCATGCTCGGCCTGCTCTATGCCGGGCTGCCGAGCCTACTCAAGCTCGGCGCGATCGCGCTGGTCTGGAATTTCCCGCTCGACCGGGTGGCGATGGCCGAGGTCGAGACGGCGATCGCGACGCGCGGAGGCTGATGCCGCCGCGCGCTGCGTCTACGTCTCAGTCGACGCGCTTGGTGTCGTCGGACCGCTGCGGCGGCATCTTGAAGGCGATCGCCTTGTAGCGCCCGGTCGCGGCCTTGGAGCCGGCATGGACCGTGCCCTTGGGGATCATGATCAGGTCGCCGGGCTTGATCTGGACTTCCTTGTCGCCGAGCCAGAACGAGCCGGATCCGTCGATGATGTACTGAACCTCGTTGGCGTCGGCATGATAGTGCTTGAAGACGTTGCCGCTCTGGACGGCGATGGTGCCGTGTTCCGTCGCGCCGAGAAGCCGCGTGCGCAGGTCGGTGTTGGGAACCAGCGGGCCGATCTGCTCATCCGTCATCGCGATCAGGTTGACGATCTGCGTCGGGAGCACCGGCGGCGCACCCTGGGCCGTCGCCGAAGGGATGATCTGGCCGGCGATCAGCCCGCCGGCGAAAAACGTGGCCGCGATCCCGGCATAGACGAACGATGCACGCATGTTTCTTCCCCATTTGCGGCGCGTTTCCAGCGCCTTTGTGATCCCGCACACCATGGCTCAGGCGGCTGACGGCGAAGCCTGCCCGCTTTCGATCATACGAGTCGAGTGCGATCTGCCGGAGTCACTCATCCTTGATCGGTCCGCTTGTCCCAGCCTGTCGCCTTGGCCACGATCCAGAAATAGACCGGATACGGCAGCAGGTTCACCAGCTTGATCAGCCAGGACAGCTTGCGCGGGAAGGTGATCTCGAAACCGCCGCGCTCGAAGCCGTCGACGACGCGCTTCGCCGCCTCTGCCATCGGCATCAGGAACGGCATCGGAAAATCGTTCTTCGCGGTCAGCGGCGTGTCGACGAAGCCGGGATTGACCACCTGCAGCCGGATGCCGAGCACGTCGCAGTCGAATTTCAGCGCCTCGCACATATGGATCGCGGCAGCCTTCGACGCGCCATAGGCCGCAGCCTTCGGCAGGCCGCCATAACCCGCCACCGAGGCGTTGACTGCGATCTGGCCACGCCGGCGCGTTTTCATGCGCTCCAGCACCGCCGCGACGCCCTTGGCCGCGCCCAGCGTGTTCACCGCGAACGCCTGCTCGAAGGCCTCGATGTCGAGCGCGCCGGCCCGCACATAGGGCGCGATGCCCGCATTGAGGAAGGCGAGCGCGATCGGCCCGTGCACGCTTTCGATCGCGTCCACCACCGCTTGCATCGAGGCGATGTCGGTGACGTCGCCGGCATGGGCGACGATGCGGCCTGGCAACCCCTCGGCGCGGCGGGCTATGTCCTCGAGCTGGTCGAGCCGGCGCGCCGTGATCGCCACGGTCCAGCCCCGCGTGGCGAGTTCGAGCGCGACCGCCTCGCCGATGCCCGAACTCGCGCCCGTGACCCAGGCGACGCCGTCCCGAGGCTGCATACGCGGTAATGACATGAATGCTCCGGGGCGCTCGGCGAAGGATCGCGATGGACCCTATCTAGGGCCGTGGCCCGCTCGACGGAAGAACACGGTCGCAGCGGCCGGTGGCCAAAAGCCTAGTGGCGAAAAACCTTGCGCAGCAGGCGCATCACCGGCCCGGTCAGCTGCAACGGCGCATCGGTGACGGCAAAGCAGATGCAATCCTCGTCCTTGTCCGCGATCGGCGTATGGTCGAGCTCGGCGTCGCCGATAGCGATATCGCCGCGACGATAATGCCCGAGCAGATCGGTAAAGCCGCCTTTCAGCAGCAGTGTTGCTTCGTCGCCCTCATGGGTATGCTGCGGCAGCCGCCGCCCGGCCTTGACCCAGTACAGCACCGCCTCGCCCGAATCGGTCTCGCTGACGCGGTACTCCTTGATGCCCGGCAGCTTGAAGCGCCAGGCGATCTCGCGCGAGCTTCGCCCGACAAGACGCTGCAAAGGTTGTGGAAAAACAGGGTCGAGGGCAGGCTCGGCAAAGCCTTGCGTCTCCGCAGCGCCATCCCGCCCCAGAATAGCGTCCAGCATGCGCTTGCGATCCGCGACCGGCTCCGGCGCGACCCTGGTGAGTGCATGACCCGCCAGATCCTCCAGCGCCGCCACGAAGGCTCGGTTCTCGGGAGAAAGCGCCAGATGCGAGCCGACGAGCGCATGCAGGGGCGCATTCAACCCGCCGGAGGCATAGCCGGCGAGAAGTGTGTCGATGGGTCGCGCGGGCGGCGTCTCAAGCTGATGCAGCGTCAACGGACATCATCCTCGTCATCTGGACAGGCACAGGCCCGACCATTGGCGTCACCAGACATCTACGCAGCGAATCCGGGGCTGGATCAATTTTGCGAGAGTACGCGTGCACGACAAGCCTGCAGCGCGAGCATGGCGGGCTCATGGCCGCTGCGCCAACCCGGCTGTGGTCAGGCGAACGCAATCCGTGCAATCTCCCGCCCCCGGCCAGGATGCCGGCATGCCTGATCACGCGAGAGACGAGCCGACGATGCCGACGCAGCTGCTGTTCCGCGACGATGCCTATCTGACCGAAACCGAGGCGACGGTCGAAGCCGTCAACGAGCGCGGCGGCATCGTCCTCGACCGTACGGTGCTTTACGCCACGGGCGGCGGCCAACCCGGCGACAGCGGCAAGCTCCTCCGCGCCGATGGCAGCGAGATCGCGATCGGCACGGCGATCTACGACCCCGAAGACAAGAGCCGCATCCTGCATGTGCCGCTCGAAGGCCAACCGACGCCGCAGCCCGGCGAAGCCGTCACCGTCGCGCTCGACTGGGACAAGCGCCTCAAGCGAATGCGCATCCACACCGCACTGCATCTGCTCAGCGTCGTGCTGTCCTACCCCGTCACTGGCGGCTCGATCGGCGATGGCGACGGCAGGCTCGACTTCGACATTCCCGAGGGCGGGCTCGACAAGGCGCAGATCAACCACGATCTCAACGCCCTGATCGCCCGGCACGCCGCCGTGACCGAAAGCTGGATCACCGACGAGGAACTCGACGCCAATCCCGGCCTGGTCAAGACGATGTCGGTGAAGCCGCCGCGCGGCTCGGGACGGGTACGGCTGGTCGCGATCGGCGACATCGACCTCCAGCCCTGCGGCGGCACCCATGTCCGCAACACATCCGAAATCGGCCTTGTCGCGGTTACGGATATCGAGAAAAAAGGCAAGCAGAACCGGCGCGTCCGCATCTCGCTCGCCTGAACCGCAACGCGCCTGAACACGAACAGAGAGCCGCGGCAGAGCGGCTTCACCTGCCAAGGAAACGCCAAGCATGTCCCGCGAAAACGTCTTCGTCTCCACCGACTGGCTGGCCGAGCGCCTGAACGCGCCCGATGTCGTGGTGGTCGACGGCTCCTGGTACCTGCCCGCCCATGGCCGCGATCCGCATGCCGAATACGCCCAGCGCCGCATTCCCGGCGCGCTGCATTTCGACATCGATGCGGTCAAGGATACGAAATCGGACCTGCCGCACATGCTGCCGCGGCCGGAGGCTTTTGCCGCGGCCGTCGGCGCGATGGGGATCGGCGACGGCATGCGCATCGTCGTCTATGACGGGATCGGCCTGTTTTCGGCCCCGCGCGTGCGCTGGACCTTCAGGACGTTCGGGGCGAGCGACGTCGTCATCCTCGAAGGCGGCTTCCCGAAATGGCAGGCGGAAGGCCGCGCCGTCGAGGAGGGCCCGCCGCGCGCCCGCGCCGCCCGGACCTTCACTGCAAGGCTCGACCATTCTGCCGTCGCCGACGCCGACGACGTGCAGCGCGCGCTTGCGGGCGGATCGGTTCAGGTGGTCGACGCCCGCCCCGGCGATCGCTTTCGCGGCGAGGCGCCCGAGCCGCGCGCCGGCGTCCGCTCCGGCCATATGGTCGGCGCGCTCAACGTCCCGGCGACGTCGTTGATGCAGGACGGCCGGCTGAAGGACGCAGCCGCGATCACCGCCGCCTTCGAGGATGCCGGGGTCGATCTCGACAAGCCGCTGCTCACGAGCTGCGGTTCGGGCGTCACGGCCGCGATCCTGTCCGCTGCGCTGGAGACGATCGGCAAGCCCGCGCGTTCGCTCTATGACGGCTCCTGGACCGAATGGGGTTCGAGCGACCGCCCGATCGCGACCGGCCCGGCAAAGAAGGGCTGAGCGCGACATGGTCGACCACGAGCACGATCATCCCCACACCCACGACCACGATCACGAACCCCGATGGAAGCATGACGGCGTGCGCGTCGTCACCGGCGACAAGCTCGATCCCAACACCGCGCAGACGCCGGGCATGTTCCGGCAGGCCGCGATCAACCATGCCCGCGTCGGCGCGCAGAAGATCTGGGCCGGCACGGTCGCGATCCAGCCCGACGCCAAGACCGGCGTGCACCATCACGGCGCGCTCGAAAGCGTGATCTACGTCGTGCGCGGCAAGGCGCGGATGCGCTGGGGCGAGCGGCTCGAATTCGTCGCCGAGGCCGGTCCCGGCGACTTCATCTACGTGCCGCCCTATGTGCCGCATCAGGAGATCAATGCGAGCCCGACCGAGCCGCTCGAATGCGTGCTGGTGCGTTCCGACAACGAGGCGGTCGTGGTCAACATCACCGACGTCGACCCGGTCGAGGCGCCGGAATCGGTCTATTGGGTCGACCCGATCCACAAGCATCCATGACGCGAACCCATACCCTCAGCCCTCATCCTGAGGAGCCGCGAAGCGGCGTCTCGAAGGATGGTCCAGAAGGCACCGGAACAATCTGGAGCATCCTTCGAGACGCGGCCTGAAGGCCGCTCCTCAGGATAAGGGCTGAAAATCTGGACAAGTGCGTCCAAGACAACAACTCGCGCCCACGCCATGACCTTGCCACGGCTGGCATCRGCCATGCTTCCGGCAACTGGACGGAAGCGCCGCGCCCGGCTCATATGACGCGACCTCATCAAGGCGGATCAGACGATGGACAACCGAAACGACCTCTGGCGACATGTCGACGCCAGCAAGCAGCGCCTCATCGAGCTCAGCGACCGGGTCTGGGGCATGCCCGAGGTCTGCTATACTGAAGCGCGCTCGGTCGCGGAGCATGTCGCGGAGCTGAAGCATCAGGGCTTCCGCATCACCGAGAACGTCGCCGACATCCCGACTGCCGTGATCGGCGAAGCCGGCGAAGGCGGCCCGGTCATCGCGTTCCTGGGCGAGTACGATGCCCTGCCCGGCCTTTCGCAGGAGGCCGGCGTCGCCAGCCACAGCGAAATCGAGACCGGCGGGCACGGCCATGGCTGCGGCCACAATCTGCTCGGCTCGGCCGCTTTGCTCGCCGCGACCGCGATGAAGAACTGGCTCGCCGAAAACAAGATCCCCGGCCGCGTGCGCTATTATGGCTGCCCGGCGGAGGAAGGCGGCGCGGCGAAGGCCTTCATGGTTCGCGCCGGCGCGTTCGACGACGCCGATGTCGCGATCACCTGGCATCCCTCGAGCTTCTGGGAGGTCGCGCCGCCGCTGGCGCTTGCCAACACGCGGGCCGATTTCATCTTCACCGGCCGCGCCGCCCATGCCGCCGCGAGCCCGCATCTCGGGCGCAGCGCGCTCGACGCCGTCGAACTGATGAGTGTCGGCGTCAACTACATGCGCGAGCACATGCCCAGCGATGCGCGCGTCCATTACGCCCTGCTCGACACCGGCGGCATCGCGCCCAACGTGGTCCAGGCCCATGCCCGCGTGCGCTATTCGATCCGCGCCCGCGACCTGCGCGGCATGCTCGAACTCGTCCAGCGCGTGAAGAAGATTGCCGAGGGCGCTGCGTTGATGACCGAGACCAAGATGGAGATGCGCATCGTCAGCGCTGTCTCCGACCTGCTCGCCAACCCGCCGCTGGAGCAGGCCCTGCAGGGCATCATGGAGGACCTCGGCCCGCCGCATTTCGACGATCAGGACAAGGCTTTCGCCGAAGAGATCCGCAAGACGCTCTCGCCGCAGGAGATCGCCTCGATGTGGCGCACCATCGGCATGGAGGACACCGGCGCGCCGCTCGCCGATTTCACCGTGCCGCTCGACGCGAAGCGCAATCCGGCGATCGGCTCGACCGATGTCGGCGATGTCAGCTGGGCCGTGCCGACCGTGCAGGCTCATGCGCCCACCGTCGCGATGGGCACGCCCTTCCATACCTGGCAGGTCGTCTCGCAGGGCAAGCAGCCGGCCGCCCACAAGGCGATGGTCCATGTCGCCAAGGCGATGGCGGCAGCGGGCGCGGCCGTGCTGTCCGATCCCGCGCTGATGGCCGCCGCCAAGGCCGACCACAAGAAGCGCCTCGGCAAGGAGGGCTACACCTCGCCGCTTCCGGCCGAGGTCAAGCCGCCGTTGAAGATGTCGCTCGGCGGCTGAGGCGCTAAAGCGCGTTCACCCACAAAACCCGCGTCTCCCCCTCCGCCGCATTGGCGAAGCGGTGGGGACGCGACGAGAGGAAGCGGAAGCTGTCGCCCTCCTGCAGGGTCCAGCTCTCGCTCTCGATGACGAGCTGCATCGCGCCGCTCATCACCAGCCCGGCCTCCTCGCCCTTATGGGTGTAGAGTTCCCCGCCTGTGTCGGCGCCGGGTTCCATCTCGACGATGTAGACATTGAGCCGGGAGCCTTCGGTCTGCGGCGTCAGCAACTGCTTGCGGATGCCCGAGCGCCAGAGCTGCAATTCGCTGCGGGCCGCGCCGCGCACGATCGTCGCGGTATGCTCGCCGGCCGGGCCGCTCGCGGGAAACAGATCGCCGAGCCCGACGCCGAGCGCATCGGCCATGCCGGCCAGCGCACGCAAGGTCGGCGATGACTTGCCGCGCTCGATCTGACTGAGGAAGCCGATCGAAAGATTGGTGCGTGCCGCCATGTCGATCAGCGACAGCTTGCGCGCCCGCCTCAGACTGCGCAGGCCTGCCCCGATGTCCTGATCGGCCTGGGGCGCGGATTTGCCGGCGGCGGGCGTGCTCATGCGGACTCCATGTGTCGCTGCTATTTCATGCACATGAAATCTCTTGCCGGCAAGTTCGTCCTATGCTGGTATCTTCACGTACATGAAAATCATGGTTGGCCGCGCATCGATGCGGCCCGTAAAGCGAGGGGATATCGCGATGGAACGTCGGACCTTCCTGTCCATGCTGGCCGGCAGCGCCATGGCCGCCGGAATCCTGCCTGCCGGAATCCTTCCGGCCAGGGCGCAGGCCGTGCTCAAGGTCGGCTCGACCCCGACGGGCAGCCCCTTCACCTTCCTCGACACCAAGACCAACACGATCGAGGGCGTGATGGTCGACCTGATCAAGGCGATCGCGGCGTCGTCCGACTTCAAGGTCGAGGTCGAGGGCATGCAGTTCTCGACGCTGATCCCGTCGCTGACCGGCAGCAAGGTCGATATCGTCGCGGCCGCGATGTACATCACCCCGGTCCGCAAGGAGGTGATCGACTTCTCCGACCCGATCTACACCTATGGCGAGGGTTTGATCGTCCCGGCGACCGACACCAAGGACTATGTCGGCTTCGACGACATGAAGGGCATGACCATCGGCGTTCAGATCGGCACGGCCTATGTCGACGTGCTGCAGAAATCGAACCTGTTCGCCGAGGTCAAGCTCTACAAGACGCTGCCCGACATCCTCGCCGACGTGAACGCCGGCCGCGTCCAGGCCGCCATCTTCGACCTGCCGATCATCGGCTACAATCTCTCGCAGGGGCAGTTTCCGAAGGTCCGCATCGTCAAGTCCTACAAGCCGGTGATCTCCGGCTCGGTCGGCATCGGCGTGCGCAAGAGCGACGGCGAATTGCTGAAGAAGATCAACGCGGGCCTCGCCAAGCTCAAGGCCGACGGCACGGTCGACAAGATTCTGGCGAAGTGGGGCCTTGTCTGAGCGCCCTGCCCGCGCTGAATCGAATCCCTCAGCCCTCATCCTGAGGAGGCCGCTTCGGCGGCCGTCTCGAAGGATGCTCCAGATGGTTCCGGAGCCCGCTAGAGCATCCTTCGAGACGCAAGGCTTCGCCTGCTCCTCAGGATGGGGGCTGAGAGAAACGCCTACCTCTTCGACCTCTCCGCCAGGACATCATGCAGACCTTCCTGCGCGACGCAGCCCAGTTCCTGCCGCTCCTGTTTCAGGGGCTGAAGTTCACGCTGATCGTGACCGCGGGCTCGCTCGCGCTCTCGACCGTGCTCGGCATCGGCTGGGCGCTGATGCGGGTCTCCGGCATCTGGTGGCTTTCGACGATCGCCAAGGTCGTGGTCAACACGCTGCGTGGCATCCCGATCCTGGTGCAGTTGTTCTACATCTACTTCGTGCTGCCCGAATTCGGCATCGCGCTGTCGGCGCTGCAGGCGGCGATCATCGGCCTCGGCATCGCCTATTCGGCCTATCAATCCGAGAATTTCCGCGCCGGCATCGAGGCGATCGACCATGGCCAGGTCGAGGCGGCGCAGTCGATCGGCATGGGCTGGGGCCTGACGATGCGCCGGGTGATCCTGCCGCAGGCCGTCCGCATCGTCTTGCCGCCCTACGGCAACATCATGGTGATGATGCTGAAGGATTCCTCGCAGGCTTCGACGATCACGGTCGCGGAGCTGACCCTGCAGGGCACGCTGATCGCCTCTTCGACCTTCAAGAACATGACGGTCTATTCGCTCGTCGCCCTGCTCTACCTCGCGATGTGCCTGCCTCTGATGGGGTTCGTCAGCTGGCTCGAACGACGCTTCGGCAAGGAAGCCAGGCGATGACGGGCGAAACGATGACCCGCGCCATGATCGAGATCGCCGGCGTCACCAAGAGCTTCGGCACGAACCAAGTGCTGAAGGGCATCACGGCCAGCGTCGACAAGGGCGAGGTCGTCTGCCTGATCGGCCCCTCGGGCTCGGGCAAATCGACCATCCTGCGCTGCATCAACGGTCTCGAATCCTATGATGGCGGCGCGGTCACCATCGACGGCGCGCGCGTCGACCGCGACAAGCCCTCCATCGTCGGCATCCGCACGGCGATGGCGATGGTGTTCCAGCGCTTCAACCTGTTCCCGCATCGCACCGCGCTGGAGAACGTGGTCGAAGGGCCGATCTATGTGAAGAGGGAGCCGGCGGCGCAGGCGCGCGAGCGCGGCCGCGACCTCCTCGCCCGCGTCGGTCTCGGCGACAAGGTCGACGCCTATCCCGGCCAGCTCTCGGGCGGACAGATGCAGCGTGTCGCGATCGCGCGTGCGCTCGCCATGCAGCCCAAGGCGATCCTGTTCGACGAGCCGACCTCGGCGCTCGACCCCGAGCTCGTCGGCGAGGTTCTGGCCGTCATGAAAAGCCTGGCCGAGGACGGCATGACCATGCTCGTCGTCACCCATGAGATGGGTTTCGCCCGCGAGGTCGCCGACCGGGTGCTCTTCCTCGATGGCGGGGTCATCGTCGAACAAGGCTCGGCCCGCGAGGTGCTGGGCGCGCCGGCTCACCCGCGCACCCAGGACTTCTTGCGGCGCGTGCTTCGTCCGATCTGAAGGAGGCCGCCATGGCTGAACCGTTTCCGCTTGCCCCGTCGCTCTGGCATGCGACCGCTCCTGCCGCCGCGCCGACGCCGCCATTGGCGTCTGACACGACAGCCGATGTCTGCGTGATCGGCGCAGGCTATGCCGGCCTTTCCACCGCGCTGCACCTCGCCGAGGCCGGAGTCTCCGTCGTCGTGCTGGAAGCGCATGAGCCCGGCTGGGGCGGCTCCGGCCGCAATGGCGGTCAGGTCATCCCCGGCATCAAATACGATCCGAGCGAGATCATCGCGAAATTCGGCGCTGTCGCTGGAGAGGCGCTGGCGCGTTTTGTCGGCTCGACCGCGGACCTCGTCTTCGAACTGATCGACAGACACGGCATGGACGTGCCGCACGCGCGCGCCGGTTGGATTCAGGGAGCGCACACGCCGGCGATGGTCGAGACGGTGAAGCGCCGCGCCGGCGAATGGCGCGCTCGCGGCGTCGATGCCGATTATCTCGACAGCGATGGCGTCGCGCGCCTGCTCGGCACGGATCGCTATCTCGCCGGCTGGATCGACCGGCGCGCCGGCGCGGTGCAGCCGCTCGCCTATGCGCGCGGGCTGGCCAAGGCCGCGCTTGCGGCGGGGGCAACGATCCATGGCGGCAGCAAAGTCGTTTCGCTCAAGCGCGAAGGCGAGCACTGGACCATTCGCACCGCGCAGGGCGCAAGCGTCACCGCGCCGCGCGTCGTTGTCGCGACCAACGGCTATACTGGCGACCTGATCCCAAAACTGCGCCAGACCGTGATCCGGCCGAACTCCTTCATCGTTGCGACCGAGCCGCTCTCCGACAATCTCGCCGGGACGATCCTGCCCGAAGGCCAGGTCACCTCCGACACGCGCCAATTGCTGCTCTATTTCCGCAAGGACCATCAGAACCGGCTGCTGATGGGCGGGCGCGGGCCCTTCCGCGAGCCTAGGGATGTCTCCGACTGGGCCCATCTCGAACGCGTCATCGGCAAGCTGTTCCCGCAGGCCAAGGGGCTCGGCTTCGATTATCGCTGGTGCGGCCGGGTCGCGCTGACGCGCGATTTCCTGCCGCATCTGCACGAGCCGGAGCCCGGACTGCTGGTCGATATCGGCTGCATGGGCCGCGGCGTCGGGCTGCAGAGCGCGATGGGCAAGGCGATGGCCGACTACATCTCGACCGGTGACAAGGGCCGCCTGCCCTTCCCGGTCGTGCCGATCACGCCACTGCCGCTGCACGCGCTGAACGAGCTTTATGTCTCGGCGATCATCGCCTGGTATCGGATGACCGATGGCGGAATGAAGGACAAGGCGGCGTGATCGGCCGCCTCGCCCTCAGCGCAGCCCGTCCTCGCCCTTGATCTGATCCTTGGTCAGCCCGCCGATTCGCGGCAGCGGCCGGCCCGAATCCGTAATCGCGATTGCGACCAGGATTTCGCCGGCCCGGGGAGCATCCGTCACGCGTACCTCGACCGCATCGAAATGCGAGCGCACGAAGGCGGCGTCCTTGTGGCCGAGTGGCACGTCGATCGGCGTCCCCAGCCCGCCGCGCTTCTTGGCCGAGGGGATCAGTGCCGGCCCCTTGCCGAGCGCGGCGCGCACCGGCGTGCCCATCTTGGGATGCAGAATCGCGGCGGCGTGCTCGAGTTCGCCGGCCTCGCCGACGATCGCGGCCTTGCCGAAGCTCTCGGCCTGCTCCGGCCCGATGCCGAGCGCAGCCAGGCAGCGCCTGGTCAGCAGATCGCCGAGTTCGACGCCGATCTCGGTGAGTTCGGAAAGGTCCTCCTGATAGCGCCCGGCAAAAGGGTTGGCGATGACCGCGACGGCGACCGCCCGGCGCGTCGGCGGAGCGACAGCCTTGCCGGATTCCAGAAGGGTTTCGTCGACTTGCGTCAGGATCTTGCGGATGTTGGCGGGCATTGGGGGCTCCGGCGTCAGGAAGACGGGCGCGGGGAACCCCTCTCCTGCAAGGAGAGGGGCAGGGGCGAGGTGACGGACGTTCGGAGAGTGGGGCGCCGACGTAAACGGTGCTGCGGTGAGGTCTCGCTCCTTGCGGAGAACGTCCGACCCCTCACCCTGCCCTCTCCCTCCGGGAGAGGGTTCCCCGCGCTCGATCCTGAAAGCGGGCAGCCCATCACCGCTGACCGTCCCAGACACTGATCTCGCTGGCTTTCAGCCCGCCGACCCGCTCATGGATGCGCGCGCCGGTCGTCATCACCAGCACGAAGACGAGTTCGTCGGCCTGGGGCGAGCCCGGGATACCGATCTCGACCGCGCCGAAATGGCTGCGGACATAGGCGGCGTTAATATGCGTCACCGGGATGTCGATCCGCGCGCCCGGACCCGCGACCTTCTTGGTCGAGGGCACGATCGCCTTGGCGTTCCCAAGGATTTCGCGCATGGCGTAACCGCCCGGCACATGCCAGAGCGCGCCGTGCTCCAGTTCTCCGGCCGAGCCGACGATCGCGCCCTTGCCATAGCCCTCGACGGTTTTGGGATCACCGCCGAGCGCCTTCAGGCAGCGCGTCGCCATGTCGAGGCCGGCGCCTTTCAGGGCTTCCATCATCGGCAGGATGTCGGGCTCGTAGCGCCCGGCATAGGGGTTGGTCAGCACCGCGCAGACGCAGGCGATGCGCTCGGTGCGCCCCGGCAACGGGCCGAACTCGTGGAATATCTCCTCGACCGAGGTCTGGACCCGGCGAATCTCGATCAGATCTGTCATAGCCGGTGCTTTCCCCGCTCTCCGGACAAGGCAAAGAAATACCAGGTCATCCCGGACAAGCCGCGCAGCGGCGCCGATCCGGGATCCATCATCGAGCGCTGTCGTGCCCTACGATGGATCCCGGATCTCCGCTTCGCTTCGTCCGGGATGACGGAGAGTTTCATGTGCGAACCCATGATCGATCAATCCCCGACGATGACGGGCGCGGTGTGCGATGGCGGCGTATTGCGCGAGCGGCCGGTCCGGATGATGCCGTCGATCACCACCATGCCGATGCCGGGGATATCGCCGAGCTGGACAGCGTCGAGCAGATGCGCGCCGGCCGAATGCTGCGGCTTGTCGAGAAAAACGAGATCGGCCGGCATGCCCACCGCGATGAAGCCGGCATCGAGCTTTCGCACGCGGGCGGTGTTGCCGGTCGCCATGCAGAAGGCGACTTCGGGCGGCACGCCGCCGAGGCTCGACAGGAAGGCGATCATCCTGAGGATGCCGAGTGGCTGGACGCCGGAACCCGCCGGCGCGTCGGTGCCGAGGATGACCTTGTAGGTCAGGTTGAGCTCGGTCGCGGTCTTCACCGCCTCCAGCGCCGCGCGCTCATTGCCGTTGTGGACGATCTCGATCGCGCCCCTCGCCTGCTCGCAGAGCCGGCAGATACCGGAAAAGCGAATCGAGGTGTGGCCGCCATTGATGTGGCTGACCACGTCGGGCTGCGCTTCCAGCACGACGTCCTCGTCGATCAGGCTGGAACCCGCGATCGAGGGGCCGCCGGTGTGGATGATCGTCTCCAACCCGTATTTGCGGGCCCAGTCGACATGCTTCTTCGCCTCGGGGCCGGTATTGACGGTGCCGAGCCCGATCTCACCGATCATCTTGACGCCGGCGCGCGCCATCTCGGCATAGTCCTCCTCGACCATGCTGGTCTCGGCGATCGGAGCGCCGGCATGGATCTTGGCTCCGGTCGGTCGGAAATTCGCGAAGGTGCGCTGCGCGGTGATCGCCAGCGCCTTGACCCCGATCGGGTCCTTCGGGCGACCGGGCAGATGCACCTCGCCCGCGGAGACGAAGGTGGTGACGCCGCCATTCACGCAGGAATCGATCCAGCCCATCTGCCCCTGCCGCGGCGTCCAGTCGCCGAAGACCGGATGGCAATGACTGTCGATCAGGCCTGGCGCCACGGGTGAGCCCATCGCGTCGATGATGCTGTCGGCGCGCTCGCAATCGAGGTCCTTGGCCCGGCCGATGGCGCTGATCCGGCCATCGACGGCGATGATCGTGTCGGCATCGAGAATCGGCTGGTTGAGATCGCCCGAGAGCACGAGGCCGAGATTGCGGACGACGAGCTTGCCCTTGGCCGGGCCTGCCACGGGGTCATGAGCCATCTCGTCCTCCGCCTGATATCGTTGCTTCGATCCCCGTCGCGGCCCGCTTGGCGAGACAGGCGAGGATTGAATGTGTAATAACAATCATGAACAGCGTTTTGGCGGCTGGCAAGTCGCGATGTGACCAGAGTTGCGCGGCATGGCGCAAGCGCCTTGCGACGACGAGCGCCGGAGACCAGGGATGAGCAGCGACGACAGCGCAGGCGACATCGTCACCAGGCCGGCGCGCCAGCGCAAGGCGCCGGGCGCGGCGGCCTCGGTGGCGGCGGCCTATGTTCTCGACGAACAGATCGGCTTCCTGATGCGCCGGGCGCAGCAGCGCCATATCGCGATCTTCCAGCGCATCATGGGCGATGACGGCCCGACCCCAACCCAGTTCGCCGCCATGTCGAAACTCAGCGCCGGCGAAGAGATTTCGCAGAATCTGCTCGGGCGGATGACCGCGATGGACCCCGCCACCATCAAGGGCGTCATCGCGCGGCTGGAGGAGCGCGGACTGGTCGAGCGCCTGCCCGATCCAGACGACCAGCGCCGCGTCCGCGTCAGGCTCAGCGCCGCCGGCCACGACGCAGTGCCCGGCCTGATCGAGAAGGCCAGGGCGATCACCGCCGCGACGCTGGCTCCGCTGTCGCGCGAAGAGGCCGAGCGCCTGCTGGCGCTGCTGGCGCGTCTCGACTGAACCCAGGTCGCCCATAAAATCCGCTTGCCAATTTTTGTTTGTATACTAACAATAATTCGCATGAGGTTTGGAGCACAGGCTGCGGCGGCTGATGAGCCTGCCGGGCGGGCGCTGAAGGCGGATTGGCGATGACGAACGAGCCCATCATCGAAACGGACGTCGTGATCGTTGGGGCTGGTCCGTGCGGGTTGTTTGCGGTGTTCGAGCTTGGGCTGCTCGACATCCGCGCCCACCTCGTCGACATCCTGCCCAAGGTCGGCGGGCAATGCGCCGAGCTCTATCCGGAAAAGCCGATCTACGACATTCCGGGCTTTCCGATCGTCACCGGCC